>DYKV01000576.1 GCA_020722415.1 Anaerolinea sp. | reverse complement strand
GCTAAACATCAAGTGTATGTATTTGGAGCGTTATTGTGGTTACCGATCGCTAACGATTCGCGGATGAGTCGCAGCTCCGGAGCGAGCGAAGCAAGTGAAGGCGCCGGCGGCTCCAGCCGCGGCTTGGGCAGCCGCTACTCCTCTTCCAAACCCTCTTGCAACAGAAATGTTTCCAACTATGACCGCCCAACGCTCCACTTCAGCGGTGGCGCCTCAGCGCCGTCTGCCGAACCGGTTGTTATATGGCTTATTTCAATCCATGCTCGTTGAAAAATTGAGAGTATTTCATGTCAGTCACTTTGATATGGTTTTTAAGCCAATCTTTCAAGAAATTCATTACTTCAATAGATAAACCAACTTCTGCTTTCTCAAATTTATCTTTGAACTCTGAAACTTTTTTGACAAAGGCAGCATGCTCGTTCTTGTGACTGGCTTTCCCTGGGTATCCAAATTGGTCGAAGTATTTCTCTTCTGTACTGAAATGAAATACAGTATAGTTGATTAATTCATTGATAATCTTACCTAAAACATCATTTCCTTTTCCTTGTTTCATGGCGTCATTAAGCTCATTAATCATAGATATCAGCTTTTGATGTTGTTTGTCAATCTCTGCTACCTTTACACTGAAACTGTCATCCCATTTTATTAATGTCATCTTAAAACTCCTTATAGTTTTTGTGTTAATTTTACTATATAACGCTTCGGTTGAGCGGACAGTTGTTAAGCTTTTCACAAAAAACCAATTGGTCTCTTCACTTCGATCTGAATGGTAGCGCCATCCGGCTCCTCGATGAACTGCGGATCATAAGGACAAGCGTCATTATAGGTGTAGCTGTTCACTTCCACTTTTATGTCTTGTTCCCGTTGTTCAGAATTTCGCAGGCTCTTCTCGAGATGCTCCTTCGCTATTTGGAATAATACCTTTATTAGGTCTGACTGACTCAGCTTCCATATCGCCATGATAGTGCCGGATATATCCACAATAATTCGTCCATTTTCCGTTTTCGCTGTTTGTCGCGGCGTGCCGGTATACTGAGCCCCGATAAATGAATATGGAAATCGAATTTCTTCGCCGGCGAACCCGGTGTTTGGAATGACCTCAGGGGTATCGAACTTTACGTTTATCGAAGTCATAAGCTTTTCCTTCCTTAAACGCCTAACTATTAATTCCACGGAATAGTCTTTTTTCTTCTTGTCGCCATCTTAGACGCAAACTGTATATTCCTATAAATTCTTCCATTTTACGGTCTTAAAATTCTATAACTGGTAAACGTAACGCGGCATTCATGCCGCAACCAAACGGCGACGCCAATGTCTACAACATTT
>DYKV01000096.1 GCA_020722415.1 Anaerolinea sp. | reverse complement strand
GGGCTGAGGCAGGGCTTTAATCCGCCTTAGCGCACGACAAGTATTCCGCCTTACGGAATGAACCAGACAAATGTCTGGATGATTTGGGAAAACACGCGGCTCTCCAGTTCTGGGTCAAAGGGCGCCGGTGGGGTGGGGTAATTCTGCGGATTACTGGAATGGAGGACGAAATCCAGGGTGATGCAGGTATCCTCGTTCTGGATGGCATAAGATGTCCAGTCGTAACGGTTTCCTGCCCCACTATCGCTGCCTTTTAATACGCTAAACTCCAGAATATCCACTACTAGTGTTTCGGGATTGACGCTCTCGGTCGGCAAGGTTTGCGCCAGTGGACTGAGGCATTCACCCGCCAGAGGTTGGGCATGTATCTCGAGATATTTTTCGGTTAGATTTGTACCCAGCTCAAAGGGGAGGTCAATGCGCGCTTCCTCTGGAAGGTTCACGGTAAGGCTGCCGCCGGGTGGATATTGCAGCTCAAAACCAAAGGCGCTGTTCCGATAGGTGTTCCACCCATTTGAGGGGGTAGGAGAGGATGGCGGATTAGGCGTGTCAGATGGGATAAATGGAGTTTTTGTCGGAATTGGGCTGGGCAAAGGCGTTGGGCTGCTCGAGAAGGGGGTCACTGAAGCGAGCGTGGTTGTCGGTGTGATGGCGAGCAGCGCACCACCAGCCCGGCAGGCAAGGGTGTTTAACAACAGAATAAATAAAACTAGAAGCGGGATAAGCCAATTTTTCATGTTATTTGTCCCCGGGAAGGATTTTTTGTCTCAGCGCCCAACGGGTGAGGGTGCGTACCATAAATTGGAAACCTGAGAATGCCTGGATACGGACGCCGTTGCGCTGGTTTTGCAATATTTTTTCCACCAAGCGTGGAGCCACGATTTCCGGCCGCTCTGCTATCAGATTTAGGACTGGTTTAAAGCGCTCCCAATCCTCGGGGCGGTTAAGATAGGGAGCGGTGATTAAATCGGTGAGCACCATGCCAGGTCGTAATGCCCCGATAAGGATGGATGTGCCTTTCACCTCTTTGGCAATGCTGTCTGTCAGGTAACGAATGGCATGTTTGGTTGTGCCGTAGAGGGTCAAACCGGGATGGATGCGTCCATCACTGCCAGCGCCTTCCAGATTATAAATAGCGCCAAAACCCTGCTGCCGCATGCCGTTTAGAGCCACAATGCAGCCATAGGTCAGTCCCAGCAGGTTGGTCCGATAAACCGAAGCAGTGGTGAGAGGGCTTTGCTGCCAGAGTGGATCAGGTGGGGCGGTTATCCCGGCATTGTTAATCCAGATATCCACTTGGTGAAACCGCCGCCAAGCTTCATCCCATAAAGCTTGCACCTGATCGAATTCGCCCACATCCACCACTTGGGCAAGGAGCGCCTCTTCACTGAATTCCTGCGCCAATTGTTGGTAGGCTTTTTGCAGGCGTTCTGGATTCCGTCCGCTGATAGTCACGCTGTAGCCGCGCTCAAGGAAAGCCCTGGCGAGATTGAATCCGATGCCACGGCTGCTGCCGGTAATGATGACCTGTTTCATACACCTATTTTAGCATAGGCATTTTGATCCCGTGTCGTTTTGCTTCTGCAATTGCCAATTCATAACCTGCGTCAGCATGCCGAACGATGCCCATACCAGGGTCGGTGGTCAATACACGTTCCAACCGCTTAGCCGCGGCGGGGGTTCCGTCGGCGACAATCACCTGACCGGCATGCTGACTAAAGCCAATCCCCACGCCACCACCATGGTGGAAAGAAACCCAAGTGGCTCCACCGACCGCATTGATCAACGCATTCAAGATTGGCCAATCGGACACCGCATCGGTACCGTCCTGCATCCCTTCGGTTTCACGGTTCGGGCTGGCAACCGAACCGGCATCCAGATGATCCCGTCCAATCACAATCGGCGCTTTCAAGATACCTTTTGCCACCATCTCGTTGAATTTTAAGCCGGCTTGGGCGCGTTCACCGTAGCCCAGCCAACAAATCCGAGCTGGCAAGCCTTGGAATGGGATCTTCTGGCGAGCCATTTTTAACCAGCGCTGCAGGTGATCATCCTGCGGGAAAAGTTCCATGATGGCATCATCGGTTTTGTAGATGTCTTCCGGGTCGCCAGAAAGCGCAACCCAGCGGAAAGGACCCTTCCCTTGGCAGAACAGTGGTCGGATATAAGCGGGAACAAACCCCGGGAACTCAAAGGCGTCGGTCACACCCCAATCGTAGGCGCGCTGGCGGATATTGTTGCCATAATCAAAAACTTCTGCTCCTTGGCGTTGGAATTCAAGCATTGCCTGAACATGATGCGCCATGGATTCCATTGAACGTTTCTCGTATTCCTTGGGGTTCGCGCGGCGTAACTCTTCGGCGGCGCTGACGCTTAAACCAGAAGGAACGTACATCAATACATCATGAGCGGGAGTTTGGTCGGTTACGACATCGGGGATGACTTTGCGGATCACTAATTCATTATAGACATCTGCAGCATTGCCGATCAAACCAATTGATTTGGGAATTTCTTTTTTCACACACTCCTCGACCATTGTCATGGCTTCTTCGAGAGTGTCTACCACGGTATCTACGTAACCTATTTCAAGACGGCGTTGGGCGCGCTGAGCGTCCACTTCCACGATGAGTCCAACACCTTCATTCATTGTGATCGCTAATGGTTGAGCTCCACCCATTCCACCCAGACCGGCAGTCAAGACGAATTTCCCCTTGAGAGATTTCCAGCCACGTTGGCTGGCTAAAGCTGCCAGGGTTTCATAAGTGCCCTGCAGGATGCCTTGGGTGCCGATGTAAATCCAAGATCCAGCGGTCATTTGACCAAACATGATTAAACCTTTGGCAGCCAACTCATCGAAATGTTCTTGGGTAGCCCAATGGGGGACAAGATTGGAGTTGGCAATCAAGACGCGCGGGGCATCGGGGTGAGTCTTGAAAATTGCCACTGGTTTTCCACTTTGGACAAGCAAGGTTTCATCCTCTTCAAGGTTTTTCAAGGAATCGAGGATGGCATCAAAACATTCCCAGTTGCGGGCGGCTTGCCCGCGCCCGCCGTACACAACCAGATCTTGCGGGCGCTCTGCTACTTCTGGATCAAGATTATTTTGAATCATGCGATAGGGTGCTTCGGTTAGCCAAGATTTACAGGTTAATTGGGTGCCACGCGGGGCACGGACGATTCGAGACATATAAACCTCCTTTTATCCGCCTAAATAGGCTGCTTTAACTTTTGGATTTTCTTGTAATTCTTGCGGCGTTCCTTGTAATACTAAATGACCGTTTTCTAATATATAAGCGCGGTCAACGATTTTTAGGGCTTCATACGCGTTTTGCTCTACTAATAACACGCTTACCTGATGGTTGCGCAATTCTCCAATCACTTGTAAAACCCGTTTGACGAGTATCGGCATTAAACCCATAGAAACTTCATCAACGAGAAGCAGACGGGGATTACTCATCATCGCTCGACCAATAGCCAACATTTGCTGTTCTCCACCACTGAGCGTTTTGGCGGTCTGCTTCCGTCTTTCGGCTAAGATGGGAAACAATTCATAGACTACCTGGAATTGTTCTTTAATGATCGCTTCGCTTTGTAGATAAGCACCGAGGCGTAAATTATCTTCAACGCTAAGGTCTCTAAAGATGCGCCCGGTTTCGGGCACTAAACCAATACCTTTTGCAATCCGTTGCCAGGGAGGGAGTTGCTGAATGGGCTCTTCGTTGAGATAGATCTCGCCAGAACGGGGTTTAAGCCAACCAATGAGGGTTTTTATCAGGGTGCTCTTCCCTGCTCCATTAGCACCTAATACAGCGACAATCTCATTTTCTTTTACGTCGAGCGAAACCCCATGCAGGATTTCAATTTGTCCATATCCAATATGTAAATTCTCTACCCTTAACATCCTGATCTACTCCTGCCCTAGATAAGCATTAATCACTTTCTCATTGGCTTGTATCTCGATTGGTTGCCCTTGGGCGATGATTTCCCCCTGCGCTAGCACAACGATCCGTTGGCATAAACTCATCGCAAAGCGCATATTGTGTTCAATTAAGATGATGTTAATCCCTTGTTGATGGAGGTTTTTAATGAGATTAGCCAACTCGAGCGTTTCTTTGGCTACAAGACCAGCGGCTGGTTCATCTAAGAGTAATAACTTGGGTTTTATGGCTAGCGCTCTGGCAATTTCAACCCGGCGTTGAATCCCAATCGGAAGGCGGTTTGCTGGCGCATTGCGATAATTCTGTAAGTCGGTCAACTCAAGCAAATGAGATGCTGTATGAACATTGGCTGTCGTCCGATAAGGCGCAACTAGTCCTCTGAATTGGGCATAATAAGGCATGCCAATTCCAGCAAGGACATTTTCTTCGACGGTAAGGTTAGCGAAAGGTTTGACGATTTGGAATGTGCGGGCAATCCCTAAGCGGACTATTTGGTGGGGTGGTAAGTGCTGGACCGGCTTACCCAAGTAGATTACTTTTCCATGCGTAGGGGTGAGGAAACCGGAAATAATATTGAAAAGGGTTGTCTTGCCAGCCCCATTAGGTCCGATTAAACCTAAAATTTCCCGATCAGCGTAGAGGGATACATCTTTTAATGCCTGCAAACCCCCAAACCAGTGCGAGACGCGCTCAACTTCTAAGATTGGCATTATTTCACCTCCATTTGCGGGGTGTTCGCCACGTCACGGTTGTTGGGGTGTAATTTCTGCCATAACCAACTACCATTACCTAGTATTCCCATTGGTTGGAATAACATCATGAGAACTAATAATGCGCCATAAAGTGTAAACCGATAATCAGAGATGAAACGCAGAAGCTCGGGAGTCAGCCGAAGAATAATTGCCCCGATAATCGGACCGCGTAAAGTGCCAACCCCGCCAAAGATCACCATTGAAAGGATGGCAATTGACTCTACAAAGGCAAAAGTATCCGGAAAAACGCTTCCGATAAAATGGGCATAGAGAGAACCTGCTCCACCAGCAATAGCTGCGCTAATTCCAAACGCATAAATTTTATAGCGGGCTGAACTCACTCCAACAGATGCAGCAGCGTCTTCATCACTGCGGATAGTCTGAAATGCTAATCCGCTCCAGGTTTTAGATATATACCAACAAAGTCCCAGCGTCAACAGTGCATAGATGCTGCTCAGGATGAAATAAGGAACCCCACCCCGAAAGGAAATCCCGAACAAAACTGGCGCGGGAATATTGACCAATCCCATTGCACCGCCAAAAAAATCCACGTATTTAAAAACTGAAATAACCACAAAATTTATTCCCATCGTAGCCAGGACGAGAAAATCATGTCGCACTCGCAGGCTCGGTAAGCCTAAGAATAATCCAACAAATCCAGTGATGAGGATGGCACTAATGAAATCAATTGTAAATGGGAGACTGTAACGGATTGCCAAAACAGCAGAGGTATAAGCGCCTATACCGAAAAAAGCTGCCTGGCCGAGGGATATTTGCCCGGCAAAACCGACTAATATATTTAAGCTTAATGCCAGGGAAATATATATTGCAATGAAAGTAAAGATGGTTAATAGATAGCCTGTGCTCATATTTTACTCCTGGCCAAGCAGCCCATGCGGTCTGAACATCAACATGAGAATCAAAACTAAAAATGCGATGGAATCACGGGGCAGGACATATCCAATCGAGGCAACCAAGAAATTTTCGACAATCGCCAATAATAAACTAGCCAGAATGGCACCAGGTAAACTACCCATGCCGCCTAAAACGATAATGATAAAAGCTTTGTAAGACGGTAAATCTCCCATAGTGGCAAAGACACTATTGTTGTAGATGCCAACTAATACGCCGGCTGCTCCAGCCAATGCTGAACCAATAAAGAAATTTAGGGCAATGATCCGATTTAAATTAATTCCAACTGCAGCCGCCATTTCTCGGTCGAGGGAAGCTGCTTGCCAACCCAGCCCAATGCGGGTGCGCGTGAGCAAGAGGTAAACCAGCACCATAAGCACGATAGTCACCGAAAAGATTAATAGTTGTTTTGAAGTGATCGAAAACCAAGGGGTATCAATCCGAGGTAAACCAGCGCCTCCAGCGGGGAATGCCCGTTGATAAGGTCCCATTAAGAAAGGTTTTTGAAGCAGGTCCGTCAGCATGACAAACAACCCAATGCTGGCGATGAGCGGCACCGTTCGGGGAACATCGAGTAGATAATAATAGCTAAAGCGATAAATTAAGATTCCAAATACCCCACTGAAGATCATTGCGATCAGCAAGGACAACCAAAAATTCCCTACCCAGGAATAGACCAGTACGCCCACAAATGCACCAATTGTATATACACTGGCGTGGGCGATATGAAGTACTTTTAATACTCCATAAACCATAGTGAGCCCGGCCGCCATAAGAAGATAAGTACAACCTAAGATGATGGCATTAGAAAGATTTTGAGCAAAATCCATACTCCCTCCAATAAAAGGGGGCAGCCTACTTGACTGCCCCGTTTTTATCTTTAATTGTTTATGGCGTTACCAGTTTGATATCATCAAATTCGTGATAGAGATGGAAAGCCCCATCTTTAACAATTTGTGAGGAAACTGGGCGAACAACCTCGCGATCAGCAGTGAAATTCCAGAATGGACCGGTAGCAACATCTTCAAAGTCTTTTAAATTAGCGATGGCATTTACGATCGCCATCGGGTCGGTTGAGCCGGCTGTTTTAATCGCATAGGCTAACACCATCACTGCGTCGAAAGCTGAAGCGCCCACCATATCCGCATCTTCCCCGTAAGTAGCTTTATATTGCTCCAGGAATGTGCGGGTCATCGGACGATCGGAGTCACGATTGAGATCTGTCGTGATAATCACTCCCTCTGCTGCTGGCCCGGCTAATTCAATGAATTTAGGAGAGTCATATCCTTCCTGACCGATGATCGGGATATTTAATCCCTCGTCTTTCATTTGCGTAACCAGATTGGCAGCTTCATTGTAATAACCGGTTGCGTAGACAACCTCTGCACCAGAAGATTTGATCTTGCCAATGATCGGCCGAAATTCTGTTTCCCCTAATGGATATTTCTCTTCTAGTACAATTTCCAGACCGAGTTCAGCTGCGTGTTGTTTAAAGCCATCGGTTAGGGAAATTCCAAAATCGTTATCTACAGTCAAAATAGCAACCTTTTTGAGGTTCATCACCTTACCGACCAATTCTGCTCCGACCCGGCCTTCAACATTCGCCAATGTTCCAATGCGGTAGATCATGTTGCCCGTCTTTGTGATATCTGGATGAATGGCGTAGGCTGAAAGCATCGGAATTCCAGCTTCCTGGAATATGGGTGCGGCAGCGCGGGTTGCCCCAGAGTAGGAACCCGAAACTGCAGCAACGACTTTATCTTGCTCAATTAATTTCCGCGCAATGGCGGATGCTTGATCGGGTTTGGCAGCATCATCATAAAATACTAATTCTAATTGACGGCCTAATACTCCGCCATTTTCATTGATGATTTTTACAGCCAATTGAGCAGATTGTAAAGCGCTGGTGCCATCCGCAGCGGCAAAGCCGGTTGTGGGGGAGAAGAAGCCGATTTTAATCGGTTCTTGCGGGGCTTCTGTGGGCTGCTCCGTCGCTGGCATGGTCGGCTCTTCGGTTACCTGCGGCGCAGCAGTTTCTGCAGCGGGCGGTTGCGTTGCCTCGGGAGTCGCGGTGGTTTGCGGAGCGCAGGCAACCACTAACATGCTGAGTACGATAAGGGCGATTAAACCGCTGAAAAATTTTTTATACATAGAGAACCTCCTGAAAAAACGATCATAGATGTATAGAATGGTAAGTGAAGCAAGGATTTAATTTTGATGGAATTTGTTGCTGGCACCTCCTTTTGGAAAAGTTTTTTCGGCTGGTAGAATATTATAGAAAAGAGGCTCGGTAACATGCTCAACCCGGAAGGTGTATTCGTCGCCTTTATACACTGCCCGATACCAGACTGCAGGGATTTCACCGATTGAACTCAGTGTATAAGTTAAACGATCGACATATAAAGCAGGACTCCCAGGGTCTACCTGCAACAATTCTGCCTCTTTTTCCGTCAAACCATGCGCTTCTAGTATGTGGATGGTTTTCACCATCGGTATCTGGTATTTATGAATCAGCAGAGTATGGATAGATTGATTCTCTAAATCTTCTTCCATCAAAGCCGGGCATAATTGCTGAGCTAAACAGCGCCGCTCGTACAGGATGGGGGTCTCGTTTGCCATTCGCAGCCGGGCAATATAGATCACTGGGCTGCTCAGGGGAATTTGTAGACGGTTTGATATTTCTTGAGTAGCCGGGATGATTTTCCGTTCTAATAGAATCGTGCGCGGGTGGAGGTTATGGCGGATCATCTCCTCATTGAATTGGCTGAGGGTGAGGAAATAGCGGCTGCGCCAGGGTTGTTCGACTACAAAGGTGCCATGTCCTTGTTCGGCGTGTAAAAGACCTTCTTGAATCAATGTGTTGATTGCTTTACGGACGGTACCGCGGCTAAGTTGATAGTTCTGACAAAGTTGGTTCTCGCCGGGGATTTTCGCACCCGGAGGTAATTCTCCGTTAAGAATTTTCTGGCGCAGCAGTTGGCTGAGTTGATAATGTTTGGGCAAAGGGCTTTTGTTCAGCATGGCTTGTATAAACGTATATACATATTATAAATA
>DYKV01000095.1 GCA_020722415.1 Anaerolinea sp. | reverse complement strand
ATTGTCAAACTATTTAGGCTGGCTATGTTCCGCCAAATTCGGCGGGCTGAAAACCTGGCCTCAGTACCAAGAAGCCCTTCGGGCTGCCCAGCCAGTCGGCGAAAGCCGACTTCCATGAACTAAGGCGGGGATGTCTCCCGCCGAATATACCCAGCAAACAATCTGTCTGAACGGTTATTTCATACTGAGAATTGCTGGCTATTTATGCCCAGCCTTGTTGATTCTCGGGTACAATACCCCAAATAACTTTCCCGACTTCATGAACAATGAGAAAAACCATCGATCACCATAACCTCTTATTATTGACCAGCGCCCATATCTTTAACGACATGAATCAAGGCGCTATCCCAGCCCTTATCCCATTTATCGTTTCCACTCAGGGGTTAAACTATATCGGGGCTGCCGGCATCACCGTCGCCTCCACCCTCATTTCCTCCCTTCTACAACCCCTGCTTGGATTGGCATCTGATCGCAAGCCCATCTCCTGGATTCTACCAGTCGGTCTTATCCTAGGTGGTTTAGGGTTAGCGATGAGTGGCTTTATGCCTACCTATGCCCTCGTACTAGGCGCGATTTTGCTTAGCGGAATCGGCACCGCCGCCTTCCATCCCGAAGCATACCGCTTTGCCAACTACTTCTCTAGAGAACAGACCGCCACGGGCATGAGTATCTTTTCGGTTGGGGGAAATGTGGGATTCGCTATCGGACCCTTAGCGCTGACCTTCTGTGCGCTCCATTGGGGATTAAGCGGCACGAAATTGTTGGTCATCCCATCCGCGATCATGGCAGCGATCTATGTTTTCAATCAACCCAGATTGAAACACCTGCGGCGCGAAAAACAAATCTCCCTTCACAGCCAAGGAAAATCAGACTGGCATTCTTTCAGGCTCTTACTGTTCATCATTGTTGTGCGTTCCATGGCATACTATAGTCTTTCCACTTTCATCCCCTTATTTCTGATAAACCTGCGCCACTTTTCGACTCCGCTTGCTAACAGCTCATTGACCGTTATGTCAGTTGCCAGCGTTTTTGGCGCATTATTTGGAGGGGCTTTGGCTGATCGCTGGGGACACAAGCGAGTGCTCTTCGTTTTAGCGATCTTGGTATCCCTCACCATTTTTTTCTCGGTAGCCATACCATCCTGGTTGTGTTTTATTTTTCTAGCGCTGGCTAGCGCTGGTCTAGCTGCTAGTTTCACCATATCCATGGTGATGGGTCAGCAATATGGACGAGCTAACCTCGGCTTGGCTTCTGGATTGACCACTGGATTGGCAATTGGATTGGGTGGAATTAGCGCGCCCTTCTTTGGCTGGCTGGCTGATTCTATAGGACTGACCTTTACCCTATATCTTAACGCTTTGCTACCGCTTTTGGCAGCGCTAATCGTTCTGCGTTTGCCAAACACATTTTCTATGGAGTATATAGAATGAGCTTTGATGAACGAGCTGCTGAATGGGATAATGATCCAATGCGCCATGAGCGCGCTAAAGCGGTCGCTACAGCTATGCGGCAACGGGTACCCTTAAATAAAACTATCCTGGCTTTAGAATATGGCTGCGGGACGGGGCTATTAAGTTTTGCCCTCCAGAGCGATCTTGGCGAGATAGTTCTAGCCGATAACTCGTTAGGCATGCTCCAAGTGCTAAAAGAAAAAATCGCGGTAGCAAACCTCACCCACTTGCATCCGCTCCATCTCGACCTACTTACCGACCCCTTACCGACACAACGCTTTGACCTCATTTATACTATGCTCACCCTGCATCATATCCTTGACCTAAACCGAATCTTGCTGGCTTTTCATGACTTACTCAAGCCAAACGGATACCTGTGCATTGCCGACCTTGATAAAGAAGATGGCAGTTATCACCGCCAACCCTTCATAGGACATCATGGATTTGACCGCCAAGAATTAGGAAGTTTAGTGAATAAAAATGGTTTTACTGACATCGTCTTTGATACCGTCTACATTATTACCCGCTTTCTTGCGGGGGAAGAGAAACAATACCCATTGTTTTTAATGACTGCCCGCCGCCAGCACACTTGATAGTCGCTATGTTGAATCCGGCGCTCCTAACCCCGCTTGCGTGTCTAGCATCTAGCATCTTTTCTTTCACTCTCTCTTGCTATGAAATCGGGGCACGGATCGGTGGAATAAATCCATATCAAAAGCAGTTTTTTCCTATCGCACATCTGCCAATAAAAATAGTTTATTCAGCAAAATCCACGCGGAGGTTATCATGTCTGATTTTGATTCCAATACAGTGATTCTGATTTCTCGCAATGGCATGGGGGATGCCGAGGCACCTCTTCAGCAAAAGCTAATCGGTATCTATCTCAATCTATTATTAGAATCCAAATTGCTGCCCGGGGTTATCTGCTTTTACGCTGATGGGGTTAAACTTACTGTAAACGGCTCACCAGTTTTGGAGCAATTACGCTCATTAGAAGCCCAGGGAGTGCGCTTAGTCATCTGCAGCACCTGTCTTAATTACTATAACCTCGCTGACCAAGTCGAAGTGGGGATAGCGGGTGGGATGACTGACATCCTCGAAGCACAACGGCGGGCAAGCAAGGTGATTGCTCTGTGATAGCAGAAAAAAAATTAAGGCGGAAATAAGTATCATCGCCCAACAATCTAGGCAGGTAAGAAACCTGCTCAGATTGCTAAAATTTATTTCCCGTTCTATGCCATTCAACCTATCGACAAGATTGGAATCCCACCGTATAAATTCTACGGGGATTTAAAAACCTAATCCGCATTACAATATATTTATACTCTACAATGCACTATTTGGAGGAAAGTCATGAGCGATGTCTTCATTATATCGGCAGTACGTAGTGCGGTGGGGATTGGCAAACCCAATGGCGCGCTGTCTTCGATTACTCCCATTAACTTGACTGCCTTGATCTTACAGGCTGCCGTAGAGCGAGCTTCTATTGAGCCTCAGCAAGTCGAAGACGTCATCTGGGGTTGTGTTACCCCGCTGGGTGAACAAGGGGCTAACCTTGCCCGACTGGCATTGCTCAAGGCTGGTTTCCCGGTGGCAGTACCAGGTGTCACCCTCAACCGCATGTGCGGCTCCAGCCAGCAAGCCGTCCATTTCGCCGCACAGGCAATTTTGGCGGGCGACATGGATATCATCGTTGCCGGAGGTACAGAGATGATGTCGCGCGTACCCATGGGCAGCGACTGGCCACCCAGCTGGCCTGAAGACTTCCCATATAAGCTCGTCCACCAAGGTATGAGCGCTGAGTGGATCGCCGAGAAATGGCAACTCAGCCGCCAAGAATTAGATGATTTCAGCTATGAAAGCCACCAACGGGCGATGCACGCTATCCAAAACGGGATCTTCGCTTCCCAAATTCTCCCGCTATCTCTGGCTGATGGGCGGGTTATCCAACAGGATGAAGGCGTGCGAATGCCTCCCGATAGACAAAAAATGGCTGCTTTAAAACCAGTTTTCAAGGAAAATGGCGTGATTACCGCCGGGAATTCCAGCCAAATCAGCGATGGGAGCGCTGCTTTAGTGCTTGCCTCCGCCAAAGCAGTCGGAAGGTATAACCTCACTCCAATTGCCCGCTTGGTTGCCCGTACAGTAGTCGGTTCTGACCCGTTATTGATGCTCGAAGGACCTATACCCGCCACCCATCAGATCCTAAAAAAGGCTCATCTGCACCTAGCCGATATGGATGTGATCGAGATCAACGAAGCGTTTGCCTCGGTAGTGTTAGCTTGGAAGAAAGAATTTCTACCCAATATGGAGAAAGTAAACCCGAATGGTGGTGCAATTGCCCTCGGCCATCCATTGGGAGCTACCGGGGCGGTGTTAATGACCAAATTAGTCCACGAATTAATCCGCCGCAATGCCCGTTTCGGCTTACAGACAATGTGCATCGGGCATGGGATGGCTACCGCTACTATCCTTGAACGGATATGACAACCTACAGCTCAAATCACTCTCCCATAATAGAGGTTTATTGTATAAAATAGTAATTATGCAGAAACACCAGATCTATCTTGCCTTAGGCAGCAATCTTGGAGACCGTTTTGAAAACTTGCGATCCGCCCGCCAGGCATTGCCGCCACAGGTAACGATCATCGCCTGTTCGGCAATCTATGAAACGCCCCCTTGGGGTTATACTGACCAACCGGCTTTCTATAATCAAGTACTTCATTGTGAGACTTCTCTGAACCCACAAGCTTTGCTGCAATATATCAAGACGCTAGAAAAAGAACTGGGGCGGGCAGCCTCCTTCCAGAATGGTCCCCGATTGATAGATATTGATATTCTTTTCTACGATAACCTGATTCTCGATACGCCAGAGCTCGGGTTGCCTCATCCGCGGATCGAGGGGCGCGCTTTTGTCTGGTTGCCCTTGGCAGAATTAGCCCCTAAATTTGTTCACCCTACCTCTGGTAAAACCGCCGCACAGATCGTCAGTGAGCTGGATACCAGCCGAATTTTGAAAATAAACGAGCCAACCCCGCGCCAATGTTAACAAAAAACGGCTCGGATACCAAAAGAGGATAAAAACTGTTTAGCAGGAGTGTGAAATGTACCAAAATAATTTAAAACCCCTCAACTGGAATCCCGAACCAGGCATCGGTTATACTGTCCATCGCCGCTCGGATGGCGGGATGTATTACGTTTTCAGTGATATTAATGAGAAAACGCTCAAGCACTGGCGCGAATTTGCCTTGCAACACTTATTGGACTCAGATCGGCTTACCCGCAACCTCTATGATTTACGGCAAATACAATCTATTCCCCAACAAGCAATTCAGGTTGCGCTTGAATTAAACTCCGACCCAGCCGCCCGCCATATCCGCCTGGCAGTGGTCGTAGCAAACGAAGCTGTACGGCAAGCCGTTGAAGAAATCGCTGTTCTGACCACTCCTGGTGGAGTGGAATTCGGCATTTTCACCGATCTCAACGAAGCGGAGACCTGGCTCGACCAACCGCTGACGAAATTGGTCTAACCTAGCGTATGAAATTAACCACATTGAAAGCTAACACCCTCCAGATTGGGAAGGCCACTTTTGAATGGGGGAAGCGCACCTATGTCATGGGTATCCTCAACATCACCAGCGATAGTTTTTCAGGCGATGGATTACTCAACAAGGGCGTAAATGAGATCGAATTAGCATTAGAGCAAGCGCGTCAGTTTGTCGCCGCAGGCGCCGATATCCTCGATATAGGTGGGGAGAGCACTCGTCCCGGCTCACAACCGATCAGCGCAGAGGAGGAGCTCGCTCGAGTTCTTCCGATTATTAAAACTATCGCTGCTGAATTAGATGTAATCATTTCCATTGACACTTATAAAGCGGCTGTCGCCGAATTTGCTCTGCAGAATGGCGCTCAGCTCGTCAATGATGTCTGGGGTTTTCATGCCGACCCCATGCTTGCCAGCGTAGTAGCCCGATTCCAAGCGCCGGTTATCCTGATGCATAACCGAAGCTCGTGGGCGCACGCGGTTATTAAAGAGCAGCTAGGTGGTCGCTACGTGGGAATCCCATATCAAAACCTCATGGAAGATATCAAGCGCGAGTTATTAGAAAGTGTGGCGATTGCCCATGAGGCTGGAATCCCTGATGAACAGATTATTTTAGATCCTGGCATTGGCTTTGGCAAAACCACCGAACAAAATCTAGAACTAGTGGATCGACTGGATGAAATCCGCAGCCTCGGTTATCCCATTTTATATGGGCCATCCCGCAAATCCTTTATCGGTTACACATTAAATTTACCCCCCGATCAACGCTTAGAAGGAACTGCAGCAGCAGTGGCAGTGGGGATTGTGCGCGGGGCGGATATCATTCGGGTCCACGATGTTGCCACAATGGTTCGGGTGGCGCGTATGACCGATGCCATCACTCGTCGCTCAAGACAATATTAATTATGCCAAAGGAGTAAAAATGAAAGATGATATTTTCGGCGCTCGCAGCGCTCTGCAAACAAAAGTTGGTGAAATTACTTATTATCGTTTACAGCAGCTAGAACATCTCGGTATAGCAAGCCTTGATCGTTTGCCGTTTTCTATTCGGATCTTACTCGAATCGTTGTTACGGTTGGGTAATGATCGCGAAATTACCCAACAAGATGTAGTCAACCTAGCCAATTGGCAGCCTCAAGCAAGCCGCCGTCCATCCATTCCGTTCCGCCCGGCTCGGGTTATCATGCAGGATTTTACCGGCGTTCCCGGTGTGGTCGATTTAGCGGCAATGCGCTCTGCGGTTCACCGTTTAGGTGGCGATCCAAAACGGATCAATCCCTTAGTGCCGGTCGATTTAGTCATTGATCATTCTGTACAAGTTGATTTCTTTGCCACACCAGATGCATTACTGCGCAATACCGAGCTAGAATTCCAGCGCAATCGGGAACGTTATCAATTCCTTAGCTGGGGGCAAAAAGCCTTCCAGAATTTTCGGGTAGTCCCGCCTGCCACTGGCATTGTCCACCAGGTGAATTTAGAATACCTCGCTAAAGTAGTTCTCACCAACCAGCAAGATCATCAATGGATTGCATATCCAGATACCCTTGTTGGCACCGATTCGCACACCACAATGATCAATGGATTAGGCGTTTTAGGGTGGGGTGTTGGCGGTATTGAAGCCGAGGCTGCCATGCTGGGCATGCCAATTGATCTAACTGCGCCAGATGTAATCGGGTTTAAATTAATCGGTGAGCTGAAAGAGGGTGTAACGGCTACTGACTTAACTCTCACTATTACTCAAATATTACGAAAACGTAATGTGGTGGAAAAATTTGTTGAATTTTTTGGGCCAGGGCTGCATTCCTTAGCCTTAGCCGATCGGGCAACCATCGCAAATATGGCCCCAGAATATGGCGCAACGATGGGTTTTTTCCCGGTAGATGAAGAGACTTTGCGTTATCTCCGCAACACCGGCCGCGACGATGATCTAATTGATTTGGTGGAACGCTACACCAAAGCTCAAGGCATTTTCCGCTATCCTGATACCCCCGATCCGCTTTACAGCGATGTTATAGAATTAGATTTAGGCAGCGTAGAACCAAGCTTAGCCGGTCCTAAACGACCACAAGACCGAGTATCACTTGCCCAAATGAAATCGGCTTTCGATAAAGCACTCACTGCACCGATTCAAGAGCGTGGCTATGGATTAACCGAAGAGGAAAGAAATCGCAGCGCAATAATGGGGGTTAATGGGGGCAGCATAGAAATGAAACATGGCGCAGTCGTGATTGCGGCGATCACCTCCTGCACCAACACCTCCAATCCTTCCGTCATGGTAGCGGCAGGGCTGCTGGCAAAAAAAGCGGTTGCGCTCGGGCTAAAAGTAAAACCGTATGTTAAAACCAGTCTGGCTCCTGGATCACGGGTGGTTACTGAATATTTAGAAAAAGCAAATTTACTCGAACCACTTAGCGAGTTGGGTTTTAATGTGGTCGGTTATGGTTGTACCACTTGCATAGGCAACTCTGGTCCATTGCCAGGAGAGGTTGTCAAAGCAATCAACTCTGCTAATCTGGTAGCAGCGGCAGTGCTTTCCGGCAATCGAAACTTTGAGGGACGCGTCCACCCGTTTGTCCGCGCCAACTTCCTCGCCTCACCACCTTTGGTGATCGCTTATGCACTGGCTGGTAACGTGGATATTGACCTCACCAAGGAAGCACTGGGAATAGCTCGTAACGGTAATCCAGTCTACCTCAAGGACATCTGGCCAACTTCTGCAGAGGTCAATCAAGTCATCTCTGAGACAATCAACCCTGAATTATTCCGAAATAAATATGCGAATGTTTTTGATGGCAATCCGGCTTGGAATGAAATTGCCGCCCAACTGGATACGACCTCACTCAATGTTTACGCTTGGGATGAAAATTCGACATACATCCAAGAACCGCCTTTCTTCCAGAACTTTTCGCTGGGACTTGCCCCGATAGAAGATATCCACCAGGCGCGAGTGTTAGCATTTTTAGGGGATTCGATCACCACCGACCATATCTCACCGGCGGGCGCCATCGCAGCCGATTCACCCGCTGGAAGATACTTACAAGAACGGGGTGTTTCCGTGCGTGATTTTAATTCTTATGGCTCTCGGCGCGGCAACGATCGGGTGATGACCCGCGGTACCTTCGCCAATATCCGCTTGAAAAATCGCCTGCTCTCTGGAGTAGAAGGTGGTTTCACCGTTCATTTTCCTGATGAGACTCAGATGGCAATTTATGATGCGGCAATGCAATATAAACAAGAGCAGGTACCCTTGATCATCCTGGCCGGCAAAGAATACGGCACCGGTTCTAGTCGCGATTGGGCAGCAAAAGGAACGTTATTGTTGGGAATACGGGCAATTTTAGCGGAAAGTTTTGAGCGCATCCATCGTTCTAACCTGGTTGGGATGGGAATCTTGCCGGTGCAATTTAAACCCGGAGAGAGCGCAGATAGCTTGGGCTTAGACGGAACAGAACTTTTTGATCTGGAAGGCATTCGGGAATTGAGTGTTAATAAACCGCTCTCCATAACAGCTAAAAAGCCGAATGGCAAGGTAATTCATTTTCAAGCCATTGCTCAAATCAAAACCGACATCGAGTTAGAGATCTACCGCAATGGCGGCATTCTCCAAACCGTTTTGCGGCGATTGATGAAATGAGCATAAATTAAGCCAATTTAAACGGACTATC
>DYKV01000094.1 GCA_020722415.1 Anaerolinea sp. | reverse complement strand
GGTGGAACAACAGCAAAACCCCTGGAAACTTGGTGAAATGGTTGAAATTGAAAAAATAATGAATTATGAAAAATAATTTGAATGAAATTACTGAAAGCAACTTATCTGAAAGTGCAAAGCTTCAAGATTGATCAGACGGGAGAGAAGCATGAAGGAAATTGAACTCGAAATAGGATTCAGCACACCGGCATTTCTGGGTAATGCCAGTCAGAATTCTCAATGGCGCACCCCGCCTTTCAAGGCGCTTCTGCGCCAGTGGTGGCGGATCGTTAAAGCAAAGAAGGTGAACTATGACCACAAACAATTGCTTGAAGAAGAAAACAAGCTCTTTGGCCAGGCTGCCGATGCAAATGCCACCAGTTCAAAAATCCGTATTAGATTGACAAATTGGGACAAGGGTACCGGTAGTCAATGGATTCCCGATAAAAAGTTCAAACATCCAAATGTACCCGCCCAAGTAGGTTCTGAGCTGTATCTGGGTTACGGACCATTAACATATCAAAATGGCGGAACTTCATTGTCCACAGCAAGGAATGTTTTTATTCGGCCAGAAACAGAAACTGCGAAGCTCTGGCTTGGATTTCCTGATAACTACCAACAGGAAATTCAGGAGACAGTTCAACTAATGAATTGGTTCGGAACTATTGGCTCTCGAAGTAGAAACAGCTGGGGTTCGCTGAATTTGAAAAGCGATAATTTTCAATTGCCTGAGCTTGTGGCAGAAAATTTAAATGACTTCTGCAGGCCTTTGGCAAGCTGTTTCGAAAATGAATGGGCACATGCAATAGGGAGCGATGGGAACCCACTTGTCTGGAGAACTGCAGAAAAAAGCAACTGGCATGACGCCTTGCTTGATATTGCAACTCTTAAAGCTGATTTTAGAACCAGATTTGAATTTAAAAGCGCTGAAAGTGGTAAGGGGAGGGATTGGAAACCACAAGAATTAATTGAAGAACGGCATATTATTTCCTACCCGGTAACTCATCATAATGTCGAAGGCTTGAGGCGGGAGGCACGGCTTGCAAATCAGATCCGGTTTAAAGTTGAAAAGACGGCTGGAGGCCAATACCGCGCTGTAATTGTTCATCTGCCATGTAAAGCTCCAATTGATGGGTTCGTAAATAAACTAGATCGCCAGAACCAGAAGCGATTCAGGGATTATGAGAAAACTGTGTGGCCGGTTATTCACAAGATACTAGATGAAAAAGCATCAAGGCTGAAGTGAGGAGAACGCAATGAATAAAAAAATATGGCAATACAAGCTGGCAGCATGGTTGCATGATCCCGCTGAAAAGGCGCTGGTGCTTTTTCATGATCCCGCCGGTCACGGAGGTGGAACAACAAAATATCTGCTGAAAGAACTCAACCTGGAAGCAGAAAAAAATATCATTCAAAAGGCTGACTGGTGGGCTGCCGCAGCAGACAGGCCACAATGGCCAAGATCAGAATCAGAAGGTAGATATGCCAAATGGTCACAGGTTGATTTCGCAGCTAATCCGGTTCTTATTCATCCTTTAACCGGCCAGGCCTTCGATCTTTCTTCACTGAGAGAAATAGATTTCAAACAGGTTAAAGCCGTCAGTCGTGAACATTTTGAACATTTATTGGGACTTGGCGGCGATGATGATATGCTTAAGTTCCTTGCTTTATGGCGGTTTGCGCCAGAAATAAGGGCAGAAGGATTTGCAAAACTATGGCAGCTGTTACCTGCAGATACCCGCACGCCGGATCATACAATCTGGAATCATCTTGATACTGTTTCTGCAATTGCCGGCGCCAATTGTAATGATTCCGGGGTTTCTCTGCTGGCCATGAGTTTTGGCCCGGTGCAGAGTTTCATTGCACAGGCAAGATCTACTTCAGATTTATGGGCTGGCTCTCATCTTTTATCTTCACTTGTTTGGGAAGCGATGAAGGCTATAGCCTCAGAGATTGGGCCAGATGCATTCCTTTTTCCACAAATACGTGGTCTGGCTATAGTTGATACGTGGTTGTTGGAGACTGCCAAACAAAAAGGCATGGGTGAAGAGTGGAAGAAGCATTTTGAAGGGACAGGCGTTACCTGGCTGAGGTCGCACACCGATGCTAACCCATTGTTCGCCGCTTCTCTGCCTAATAAATTTCTTGCTCTGGTGCCGAAGGACCGCTCTGCAGAACTGGCACAAAAGGCAGTGGAAGCTATTAGAAAGGCGGCTCTTGGTTGGACAAAGGATGTAATCACCTCAATGCTTGAGGTAAGTGAAAAATCTTATCTGTTAAAACAGTTAGAAGAACAGCTGGTAGGTTTTCCGCATGCATACTGGTCATGTGTGGACTGGCCAGAAAGCATGAGTTCAGATAACATTGCGACATTAAAGGAGTCTTACAAAGCTTTTGCCCCTGAGGATAATGAAGGTTTTTTTCAACAGCCATACTGGCAGGCGTTAAAGGATGAAATTAAAGTCGATGGGATGAAATTTTTCCAGCCGAATCCCGGCATTCTTTATCCGCCTTTGTATGAATTGTCTGAGCGTAGCCTTGCATCTGTTAAATCCATGAGAATATTCGATCAGCTGCCTCAGCAAGGCTTCAGATGCACAATGTGTGGTGAAAGGGAATGGCTTACTGATGATCCTGAAAAACTATTTTATCCACCTGGTTCCAGAGAAAAATCAATTTGGAGCCAATATGCCGGTAAAATGGGAATTAAAGGTGGTGAGCACCTTTGTGCCGTATGTTCATTGAAGAGATTCTGGCCAAGACTATTTTCCAGAAAAGTTGAAGAATATGTCGAAGACAAAGTTGGTCGGTATGTTGTAAGCACGCACACAATGGCTCTTGCGCCAAGCCTTGAGCGAATGGCAGATCTGGATGGCAAGAGTTTGAAGGATGTTGAAAACGCTTTAAACATCAGGGGGAAGGCAATAAATGAACTGGCTGCCCTTCTGGCAGGTCGAGAAGAAACTGTAGTTCTTCCCAGAAAATTATATAAAAAATTGCAGAATACACCGGAAATTATAAGCATTGCCAAGCGGTTGCCTGCTTTTATTGATTCATTAAGGGAACAAAGCGATGGGAATGAAAACAGAGCAACTTTGCAAAAAGTTGAAAGACTTGTCGAAAAAGCCCTTTCCTGCCGGCGCGAAGCTTACTATGCATTGATTATGATGGACGGCGATAATATGGGGGCATGGCTCGCCGGTAATGAAGATAAGTATTGCCTGGCTTTCAGCAGGGCATGGCATCCGAATATTATTGACCGAATCAATAATCAGGTTAAAGATAACGCCGGTTTGCGCAATTATACCAGCGCATTGCGTTCTGCGTCGCCCGGCAGGCATGCTGCGATTTCACAGTCTTTGAATACTTTTGCAAGTGTTATTGCACCTCAGATTATTGAAGAGCAGGTCAACGGCAAGCTAATTTACTCAGGGGGCGACGACGTTCTCGCTATGGTAGCCGTGGATGATCTGCTTGAGGCGATGCGTATGCTTCGGTTTGCTTACAGTGGAACAGGTGGCAAAATTGGCGCTCTTGAAATGCACAATGGTTTCATTAAGTATCGTGATCGACTCTACAGGGCAATGGGAAACAAGGCTACCGCTTCAATTGGAGCTGTCATTGTTCATCATCAGACTCCTCTTGCTTATGCTTTGAAGTCTCTCCGAGAAGCCGAAAAAAATGCGAAGTCTTCAGGCAGAAACGCATTTTGTATCAGAGTTCTGAAAAGAGGCGGTGGGGAAGTAAGCTTTACTGACAGCTGGTGGGAAATGGCAGAGTCTTCGGAAAGTGAAAATAACCAACCTCCGGAAAGTTCGACAATAGAGCTAATGGAACAGCTGGCCCGTGAAGTTTCGGCAAATGATGTTTCCAGAAAAGCTTTTTATTCGATAGAAGACTGGATACACCTAATCCCTGACCAAAACACGGCTGATCCCGAAATGGTCAAGAGTCTGCTGAGACATCAGTTTAGACAACACAAGGCAGATCCAGCGCTGGCTGAGAAGCTTGTAGAAGTTATATGGCGTAAATCAAAGAATGCTGCCGGTAAACTGTTGCGAAATCCCTTGAAACAGTTGCAGGACATGCTTTTTACGTCAGAGTTTCTTGGGAGAGAAACCCGCTCTGCGAAGTTGCAGTCTGATCAGGAGGGAAGAAAATGATCTGTTACAGTTTTGTAAAACCTTATGACATCTTCATGCCGCGTGGTAATTCTCATTTTGGCGTAACTTCAGGCGATTTCGGGCAGATAAGGATGCTGCCGTCGCCATCTTTATTTGCCGGGGCTTTTCGTAGCGCTTTAAGCGCATATACTCCACAGGCTCTTACAGCAATAGAAAAAGGTGAAAAACCTCAGGATGCCGGTCTTGCCAAAGCACTCGGTTCACTCTCGGAACCTGGCGATTTCAGAATTACAATGACGGCATTGGCTGTTAGAGCAGCTGGTAAAATAAACGTTTTCTTTCAGCTTCCGGCTGATCTGGTCGTTTTTGGAGATGACGGAAATCTTGAAGTTGCCAGTATCAAGCCAGTTAGTCCGCCTGAAAATATTGGCTTTAATCTGCCTTTGCCTTTGCTGCCAATTCTTAAGGCTCCTCGGAAAAAGCAGGTTGGCGGTTTCTGGTTAAACGAAGCCGGTTATGCTGCTTATATAAGCGGTGAAGAATGTACGCCTGCTCACCTTGTTGCGGATTCAAAGCTTTGGAAAAAGGAAATAAGAGTCGGGGTTACTCTTGATGGAACGACACGTAGCGCGGCAGAAGGCAGGCTATATTCTGCCGAAGCAGTTTCTTTTGCTGACAATGTTGGTTTTATTACCGGCATTCTCGGCGTGCAGGCTGTGTTACCCGATAGCGGTGAATTGAGATTGGGCGGTGATGCTAGGGCAGCGCATTTTGAAAAAGTAAACTTACAGATGCCTGTATATCAAGCTGAGAATTTGAATAAAGAAAAGTCGTTCAAGCTTGTAACATCTTCACCCTGTATTTTTGAAAAAGGCTGGTTACCTGATTTTGTCGAGAGAGATACAAAAGGTTTCCATTTCAGACAGAAAGACTTTTCAGCGCGACTGGTCTGTGCCGCAATAAACGGCCACGATGTGGTTTCTGGTTGGAATATGGTTAAGGGTCAGCCAAAAGAGGCTGTTCGTGTAGTGCCGGCCGGGTCTGTATACTGGTTCGACAGTTTTGAGGGCAATCCGTCGGCTCTGGCAACTTTTATCGAAAACGGCCTTTTTGGTGAAAATACAGATCGACAGCGGGTGGCAGAAGGGTTCAATCGGGCATTTCTGGCATCTTACATTTCTAAGTAGCAATTTAAAAGATACATACCCGAAAGCGAGGAAAATATGTTCGAAAAAAAATGTTTAGTGTTTTACAACTGCACAACACCTTTACACATGGGTGCCGGCACTGCTCTTGGAGCCATTGACAACCCAATCCAGCGAGAGGTTCATACAAACCACCCGCAGATAAATGGAACAGGGATCAAGGGGGCGGTAAGACATCACTTGAACCAGTCGTGGGGAGAACAGAAAAAGACTAAGATTGCAGAACTTTTTGGTGCTGATACGAATGATAAAGATCTGTTCGCCGGGGCCATATCATTTACAGATGCAAATCTTGTAGCTTTCCCTGTTCGCTCTATCAAGAACACTTTTATTTATGCTACCAGTCCATACGCACTGGCGAGATTGAAAAGAACTGCAGAAGCAGCCGGTCTAAAGACCGGTTGGTCCGTGCCTGCACTTGAAAAGGGTAACGCTCTGGGTGCTTCCGCTGAAGCTTTGGATGGCGGCAGACTTTGTTTGGAAACCTATGAATTTGCTGCCGCGGCAGATGATAGCACCAAGGCTATTGCCGCCTGGCTTGCCGAAAGATGCATGCCAGATAACACGGAAATGATTTATTTCAAGGAAAAAATCAAGAAAGATCTGTTTGTGCTTTGTGAAGACGATTTCAATTATTTTGTCAAAAATGCAACTGTAGTTGAGCCCCATGTTCGTATTGATGACGATACAGGAACTGCTGCTGATGGAGCGCTATTTTACACTGAAAATCTCCCACCAGAAAGCATCTTGGCAGGGATTACCCTTGGGAGCATCGAAAGAACCATAGGCAAGAATGTCGAGCAGCGTCGGAAAGCTGAAGATGCTTTGAAGTTATTGCTTGAAGGTGAAACAGGAAGCGAAGGAATAAATGGTAAGATTGTTCAGATGGGTGGCGATGCTACTACAGGCCGAGGGCTTGTTCTTGTCAATTCCGTAAAGGAGAAATAAAATGAGTCTAGAGCAGCAAAGAGCTAGATTTGCCTGGGATCAGGTGCAGCAGCACAGAAGTGATGACTTCAAAAAATCAGCCAAAGGAGCGCCTGCGCTTATCATGAGTAACGGATTGATGGCGTCTCTGGCATATTGGAGGGCTCGTAAGAGTAAACAGGATTCGGATAAACTTTTAATATCTATCCTGCTATGGCTTGGGCGAAGATATCCGGAGTGCGGGAACACTTTTGATTCAGTCATGAGTCATTTGCAGGGGTGTAATTCTATCAGGTTCATGCAAATAACAAGTGAAAGTCTTGAGTTTTTGAAGTGGTTGCGTCATTTTGCTGCGGCAGTAAGCTAGAGGAGGCCAAAGAATGAAAATAGCGGCGCCACTCTATATTCAGAAAAAGGTGTCTGAAGGAATGACTTTGCCACCAGGACATCGATTTTATCTGTATTTCCCTTATTGGGAAGATAATTGGAGCGAGCTGAGGCCTCGTAAGTGCGGTAAAGACTGGCCGGAAGTTTCTAAGGTTACTGCATTACAGAGCATTGTTAACAAAATTAGTGACGATGCGAAAAAGCTCCGAATGTCAATTACTGAAAGACAGATGATGCTTACCAGAACAATGCATAATGCTGCAAGCTTTGTCTGTCGTTTGACTTCGCCTGTCTTAACAGGTCTTGGAAACGCCCACCCCATCGAAAATGGTTTTGCATTTCTGTCGCCTTACGGCATCCCTTATCTTGCGGGTTCTGGTATAAAGGGAGTTTTGCGCAGGTCTGCCGAGCTTATGGCGTTGTTTCCTGAAGAATACCCTGAGAAATATGTTAAAGAAGCCGGTTTGACAATGCTTGACGTATGGTGGCTGTTTGGCTTTGAGGGTACAAGTTTCTCGGCCTGGCCGAATCCGAGAATTGATGATTGTAAATGGGTAAACGCTTTAAGGAAGCATCGAGACAAATTACTGGCCAGAAACGATTTGTTAATTTACATGCATAAGCTCAAGAACCAGGTTCGCAGGGAAACTCTTGCTTCTGCTGAAACTTTTATTGATGCTCTCTTCGCTGGTAATAAGTCGTTAATAGACTCGATAAGTCGGCGAGGCGCACTTTCATTCTGGGATGCATTCCCGCAGTGTGACGAAATGACTGTTGAGATCATGACGCCCCATTATTCTGATTATTACCAGAACGGAAAACCTCCTCATGATGCCGGCCAGCCAAACCCAATCCCATTTTTGGCCGTGCCAGCTGACAAGCAGGTAAACCTTTTTGTTCAGTGCAGGATTGACCTATTGCCAGAAAAATATGACTGGCTCCAGAAGATAGAAAAAATACTGGAATTTGGGGCAAAATGGCAAGGTTTTGGAAGTAAAACCGCTATTGGCTATGGCGCACTTGAAATCGACAAAGGCGCAATGGAAACACTCCGGAAAAAGGCCGAAGAAGCAGAACGGGCCAGAGCTGAAGCTGAGCGCAAGGCCTCTATGAAGCCTGAAGAGTTGAAATTGGAAGAGTTTCGACTGGCCTTTGAAGCGATAAAGGAAAAGGAAAAAGTATACAGGCCAGGTCAAGGCCAGCTTGATAGCAAGCGCAATGAATTCCTGAAGGAATGTCTGAACTGGACCGATGCAGGTTTCAGAAAACAAGCGGCGGCAATTCTTGATGAGACTTTCATCTGGGGTAAACCATCAAAAACTGATAAGAAAAACGAGTTACGACTAAAAATAGACCAGCTAAAATCTTAGGTTCTTGTGATTTCTTTCCTCATAAATAAAACGTGTTGACCTGCAGTTTTTTGCAAACCTTCGACTATAGTCGAAGGTTTTTGTTATAATAAGAAAAGTTTCGACTATGTTTTTACAATTCTGGGGTGACCGATATTTATGTTTGCACGAAAGCGGTATTTTGAAAAAATTGAGCCTTTCATTGATAAGCCTGTGATAAAGCTCATTACTGGCATGCGACGCTGTGGCAAAAGCTCCTTTTTCAAACTACTGATTGAACATTTGCAAAAGCAGGGCACCAAAAAATCAAACATAATCTATATCAGCATGGAACTCATGGAGTTCAGCTTTATTAAAGATTACAGAACTCTTTATGATTACATCATAAAAAAACTGCCAAAAGACAAAAAGAAAAAGTATCTTTTCATAGATGAAGTACAGGAAATACCCGACTGGGAAAAGGCTGTAAATTCTGTTCTGGCTGAAGGTCTTGCTGATATTTATTTAACGGGCTCTAATTGCCGCCTGTTTTCCTCAGAATTTGCAACTTTACTTACCGGCAGATACGTTGAACTTCCAATGTTTCCCCTTTCATTTGCTGAATTTCTACTTTTTCGCCAGGCCAAAAGTGATGACACAGAAAGAGAATTTGCAAATTATATCAAATACGGCGGCCTGCCCGGCATTCATCATTTTGAACTTGGAGACGAGGTTGTTT
>DYKV01000575.1 GCA_020722415.1 Anaerolinea sp. | reverse complement strand
ATCTTTAAATTTTTACAAATTCTCAATAAATAAATTCCACTCGGTAAATTAGAAATATCAATTTTTGCTCTGATATCATTAATCTCTTCTTTCCTTACCATAACTCCTAAAATATTATATATAGAAATTTCTCCGATTATATTATCATACTCAACATATAAAATAGAATTTACAGGGTTGGGGAACACCTCCATATCCGGAACCAGGCTTCCGCGGGGCGGGTAATCGACGGCGGTGGTGGAGGTGTCGGCATTGACGGGGTAGTGGGCGCCTGTCCAGACGGAAACCAGCTCCTTGTTCGTGAGGCTGCGGGGGTCCAAATCTTGGATGAGCACGCTGTCGGGCCGGATGACGCGGATGCGGAGTGTGGCGTTGCCGGAGCTTATGGTGGTGTCGGTGCCCAGGCCTTCGATGGTTTCGGGGCTTCCACCATCAAATATGGCATAGATGAGCTTATCGTATGATAATTTGGGTGGAGGTCCGTAGTGGTTGGTGAAATGCATGTCAATCCATATCCCGCTCTTATCCAGATCCTCTCCTTCCTTGATTGCGAAATCCTGGTTCTCAATCCCACTGACGTTCGGCGGTCCGAATATGAATTGCGCCTGAGGCAAGGCCGGATCGCCGATGTGGATATTGTAGGAATTGGGGGTGGTCTTAAAGTAATAATGGTGGCCTGGAAATAATATGTAGAGTTTCGGCTGGATATATCCCCCGCCCTCTTTCCGCGCCATCCCCAGCTCCAGTATCACTTCGCTGAACCGGACAATGTCTTCCTTCACTTTGAGGGGTGGCGAGTGTGCTGCGAAGCGGAAGAAGTCCTTCTTCTGCGGATAATAGGATGTATCCGCATCCGGATACTGGTACCCATTCGTGGCTTTCGCCACCACGCAGGGTCTTGTATCCACATATTTGGTGGAATTGTCCTCGATATGCATAGTCTGCCTGGAATACACTTCCAGGTAATTGCTTGCAACTGCCTTGTCCAGATCCAGTTCAAATTCCAGCGCTGGGTATCCGAAGGGGAACGAGACCGGTCCGCTCTGTGCGCTCTTGGTGTCCCCGCCTCCGGGCTCCATGCAGATGGTGACCTTGAGCGAATCACCCACTTTTTCCCATCCTTCCAGTCTGATGTCAAAGCCGGCCAGAAGCGAATCGCCGTTTTTGTTGTTGTTGAGGGTGATGCGCACCCCTTCCTGGCCTATCTTCATCTCGCGCACAAGGGAGAGGGGGTCTGTGGAAACCAACGATAAGGAATCCCCCTCCAAAATAGCATTGAATGGGATGGCGTTGGTGTCATCAATCTCTCCAAACCAGCGTATTAACTTTTCAC
>DYKV01000574.1 GCA_020722415.1 Anaerolinea sp. | reverse complement strand
GCAATGGCGATTGTCGGGGTTGCTATCCTAGCCGTTATTGTGTCACGTAATAGTCAGACGTCCGGGGTGATTAAATCATCGGCAGATGGATTTGCCCATGTTTTGGGCGTGGCGATGGGTGGGGCCAGCGGGCACCCTGTAAATAGTTTCAGCGCATCGGCATAATTTGCAATGCAGATCAGATATTTTTATCCGGGATTTAATGCCGGCCGTCAGATTTACAACCCGGGAACGGGTGGGCCAGCATCGCATCCGCGAGAGATGGCTACTGCGCCGCGCGTTTGGCCTACAGTTTACCCGGTGCGATTTAGCGGCCTAGGCGCGATGCCGCGTCATGTTATCGGTCCGACTAAACCTGTTGTTAATAACCAATACTCATATCCAAATGTCTATAATAATTTGGCGATGGGTGGATGGTATAAATTGCCGCGAGCATAATGTCTAATTTGCTGACCTTCCAAACCGCCGGATTGCCGAGCAATAGCGGCGGCCTAGGTCTTACTTTTGATCTAGGGCCTTCGACCGCTGATCTGGCGCGACAGAGTTTTGATTTTCTGGCCGATGTTAACTCTACTAATCGTGGGTTTTTGACGCGGTCAATCGCAGGTAGTCAAGATTATCTTAGTGCGCAATTGCAGCCATTGACGTCGATGCTCGCAAGTGCTAACTCAGGCATGGCATCGGCGTCTAGCGCATTGGCTGCGTCGATGCGGGCTGGAGCATCAATGGCAGATACTATCTCTGCACAATTACAGCCAATTACCAAATGGGCTGGTGATACTTTATATCCGTCAGTAGCAAATCAATTAACAACTACGCAACAAGCAATTAACCCTAGTAATATTTGGGGTTATGCTAACATGGCGAGCGGTTATCAAAATAACGCCCTAAATCTAACTTATCAGGTCGCGCAAAATGCGGCGTCGCAACAATATCAATTAGCTAGTATGATAAGTAATAATCAACTAGCTATGGTGCAGGCAAGTGGTGGCGGCGGTGGCGGATTGTGTTTTATCACTACTGCTATTTGCAAGGCGGATAATAAGCCGGATGATTGTGACGAGTTGGAAACATTCCGCCAATTCCGAGATACCTATATGATGGAAAACGAAAAGCGGCGCGAATTGGTGCGACTATATTACGATATTGCTCCAAAAATCGTCGAAAAAATCTCTGCTAGAGAAAATAGCGATGAGATTCTAAACAAACTAAAAACAGATTATCTAATGCCGAGTTATCGCGCTATTAATATTGGCGACTACGAAACGGCATTTTATCTGTATTGCGATATGGTATTGTTTGCCGCGATGCTATGAGTAACAACAAGATTATA
>DYKV01000573.1 GCA_020722415.1 Anaerolinea sp. | reverse complement strand
ATTAAAAAGAGGGTAAAATTGAAATCTGGAGGTGTACGCATGAAAATTTTCATCACTGGTATCAGCGGTTTCTTGAGCATTAATCTGGTACGTTATTTACTGGCACATGGCTATCTCCAGATCAGCGGAATTGATTTGGTTGATTTCACTTATCCGGAAAGAGAGCAAATCGAATTTTTTCAAGGAGATATCCGTGATAAAGAAGCGCTGATAAAGAGTATGGAGGGGGCGGAGATGGTTATCCATACCGCAGCTGCCTTGCCACTTTATCCCCCTGAAGATATTTATACAACAGATGTTATCGGCACGCGCAATGTATTGGAACAGGCTTATCAATCAGGAGTAAAGCGATTTATCCATATTTCGTCCACCGCGGTGTATGGGGTTCCCAAACATCACCCGATATATGAAAATGATCCTTTGATTGGGGTGGGAGCTTATGGAATGGCAAAAGTGGCAGCGGAAAATATCTGTCTGGAGTATCGCCAAAAGGGGATGTGTGTGCCCATTTTAAGGCCCAAATCATTTGTGGGACCGGAACGGCTGGGCGTCTTTGCGATTTTCTATGAATGGGCAAGTCAGGGGAAAAATTTCCCTATGATTGGATCGGGAAAGAATCGCTATCAACTGTTGGATGTCGAGGATCTTTGTCAGGCAATCCTAGCTTGTCTGACTTTAGATGAAGCGAAAGTGAACGATACATTCAATATTGGGGCAGCCGAGTTCACCACGATGAAGGAAGACTATCAAGCCGTATTAGATGAGGCTGGTTTTGGTAAACGAATAATTCCGTTTCCGGCGACGCCAGTGGTGCTAGCGCTGAAATCATTAGAGAAGCTCAACCTGTCTCCGCTCTATCCTTGGATTTATGAAACCGCTTCGAAAGATTCGTTTGTCTCGATTGAGAAAGCGCAGAAGGTACTGGGTTTCAACCCGCAATATTCGAATAAAGACGCGCTATTGCGCAATTATCGCTGGTACCTGATGAACAAAGATCAATTCAACGCTGGGGAGGGAGTGACCCATCGTGTCCCGTGGAAGCAAAAAGCATTGAAGGTGGCAAAAGTGTTCTTTTAGAGAACAACCTGTTTGAGGCTGGTAAACGATATACTCGAGTCATATCTCCAGGTGGAGTAAAGCGGCGCTCTGCCTTATCCATTAAACCTCATCGTATCCATAAATCTGAGGAAGGGGCATCCGGTAGAATATTACCGATCGGTACAAGAATAGCATGGATCAATGGAAGCTTGGATGAGCGGCGCATCTGCCAGTGTGGCATTTTTCATCATCAAACGCACTGTGGGCATATTCATAAAACTCGGAGTGCGTACTTT
>DYKV01000572.1 GCA_020722415.1 Anaerolinea sp. | reverse complement strand
AGAGACCGCGGGTTTATCAGGACGGGGCAACAAGTCCTCAGCTAAGGGGGAAAATTGTATCCAAAGAAATTTCCGCCTCTTTTATGAAACTTGTTTACATCTCAGGATTCTTTTTCTTGTCTTTAGGATTAATCGTCGTGCTGCTGATCATTTACACGGCGTTATTTGGCTATCGGTAGTTTGTTTTTGATAAGAATGTATGCAACCACCTGATATTACTTGTTATTATTGCGAAACATTTTGCTCGTCAGTCGTGCCGGCCTAAGGGAATGGGGGTTTATTAATTAAACATGTGTCCCTCCTGCGCGTTATTTAAGCGCGATGAACCGACGTAAGCTTGTGATCCGCTTCGTCTTCTTCTATAAATGTTGCCGTAAGATGCTTGATCAAAAGACGTTTCAAATAACAACGTGAGATTTCCGGATATGTTTAAAAGGATACAGGGGATTGGAAGCTCTATCGGTGCAAAGTTTTTTATTCTGCTGGTCTTTTTGCTTATTATTGCCTTTAGCATCATTATCTATCTTAACGTGTATTTTCTCACCAATTTTTGCAGGGAGGATGGAGTAAACAATGCTGTCAGGGTCAGCAACATCATTAAAAGGGCGACGTATCACAGCATGCTGGAGAACCGCCGTTCCGATTTGACAAACACTATTGTAAGTATTGGCAAGGAAAAGGAGTTTGAGGGAATCCGGATTTACAACAAGATAGGGGTTATCTCATTTTCGGATAAACCCGAGGAGATAGGCAGGGTTGCCGATAAACGTGCTGAGCAGTGTTATGTTTGTCATGCAGAAGAACCGGCAAAGGGTGTTGTTCCGACCAAAGACCTGACCAGGACGTTCAAAGTCGAGGAAGGGCATCGTGTTTTAGGTCTGATCAGTCCGATTGAAAATGCGCCTGAATGTTTCAATGCCGCCTGTCATGCCCACTCTCCGAAGGACAGACTGCTGGGGATTCTGGATGTCAAGCTCTCTTTGGAAGAAGGGGAAAAAAAGATCATTGCAACACAAAACAGGATGATTCTTTATTCTGTTGCCCTGATATTAATCACTTTCCTGGTAAAAGGATATTTTACTCATCGCATGATCCACCGTCCGATAAGAAAACTCAATGATGCAACCAACGAAGTAGCCAACCTCAATCTCGATCATAAGCTGGATATCAATTCCAAAGATGAACTTGGCAACCTGGCTAAGTCATTTAATAAGATGACTTCGGAGCTCAAAGAGGCTAACAGGGCAGTTAAAAATTGGTCTAATCAGTTAGAAGAGAGGGTAAGGGAGAAGACGATGGAGTTGGAGAAGGCCCAAGCGCAGTTGATCATGGCGGAGA
>DYKV01000571.1 GCA_020722415.1 Anaerolinea sp. | reverse complement strand
TTAGCAATGCGGATTAAATAACTTTCGGAGCTGGGATGGCTCGGTAGTTCCAAGCGGGCAAGAATGCGTCGTGGACAATCCGCATGGTTTGTTTGAAGTCATGGGCTACTTTCCGTCCAGTTTGGTAAATTGTATGGATGACTTTGACAAAAACTTTCAATCCTTTGCTGGTCTTGGTTTTTTCGATCAGTTCTTTGACCAAATTGAGGCTTGTAAAAAGCACACCCTGGCAGGCTCTGGTTACGTGTGGGAATAGGCGGTGCTCAATCGGGTTGTACTTGGAACAATAGGGTGGATAGTGGGCAATGCGGATTTCGATCCCCAATTCATCCGCTAATTGTTGCAGGTCTTCCTTGAAGATATAATGGTGAGAGCCGTTGCTGCCGCCGCCATCGCAGAGTGCTAAAATCGCAGTGGCATTGGGATAGAGTATCCGACCATGTTGAAGCCACCAGGAGCGCAAGCAATCACAGGCAAATTGACTGGTATCCTTGCTTGTACCGATATGGATGTAGCCGATGTTGTGTTGCAAGTCATAGATGCCGTGCGGAATGATCACGCCTTGGGCAAAAGTATTGAAATCATGGTCGAAGGCCGGCAGAGCTTCTTGCGTATACAAATGACCTGGGCGATAAAAATTTCCCAAATACTCTTTTTTCTTGGTGTCAAAGCTGATAATGGGGTCCCCCCGGTCCTTAAATTCAGTAACCAAGGTCTTTATGTTCCGAAATTGTTCATCACGATGAGCCACGGTTTTCATGGTTTGCTTCTTTTGGGCTTTTCTGCGGCGATAGTTGTGTTTCTTGAGCAGTTTACGGATAACACTTTGGCTCACCTTCACTTGATGGTCTCGTTCCAGTAAGTTCGATATTTCACCTGGCGTCAGATCCGTCCAAACCACTTTCTCATTCATCGGATCGCCAGCCGTATGCTCTTTCAGCACATTCAGAAATTGCTCGTCAATATTGGGATGATGCTCAGCATAACCCTTTCGCCCGCCACCGGGTCTGCGAATGGCCGCCTCGTATGCAGGCTCGTCCGATAGTTGGGCTAACTCTTCCAACCCTTTATGGACTGTCTTTTCACTGCAACCCAAAACCCTGGCAATATAGCTTTGTCCGCCTACCCCTAATTTCAAGGCCTCCACAGCTGCATAGCGACGTTGATCCTTTTCTGAAAGTGTGGCGTAATACTTCTTCATCATTCGTTCGATTTCTGGACGATAGGCTGGCATCATGGTGTTCCTTCTCCAAAACATAGCTTTTTCCAGAAGTGTAACCGGTTATACCTTTTAGATACCCAATCTCATCCACCGGAAACTTATTTAATCCGCGTTAC
>DYKV01000570.1 GCA_020722415.1 Anaerolinea sp. | reverse complement strand
CATAGGGTAGATAATATGGATAAGATCTATAGGATGGATAAAAAAGACATGCATCAAAGTAGCTTGGGTTAATTTTCATGGTAGTAGTGACCCTCCTCTTGGAAACAAAGGAGGGTACCTAGATGAATGCGCTATTTTACCCTTCGGCGATCAACACCTTTTTAAATTTCGGGTAAAGTAGGGTGAAAAACAAACCGATAATAAATGGCAAGCCATAGGAATAATCAAATGAGGTAGATTTCGCAATGACCAAACGGATGATCTGCATAGGAATGTCTATCGCCGCTAAGGATGTAACCGCTACCAGCGCCAGCCACCATCCTGCTAATTTGCGCTCCGCAATCTTGTATATAGCGAGGAATAACAAAATAACGCAAATCCACTGGATTGGCTGCGACCAAGCCAGCACCCAAGTGCCTACACCTTTGTACATTGGCTTTCCGGGATGGGTCAATAAAGTACGTAGGTTCCCAGTCCCAACGATGAAGGCATGGGTAGCCAACATGCCTGCGAAAGACAACGCTAGGAATTGTCCCCATTTTATCCACTTGTCTACCTTGCGGAGCAGGATGAATGGCCAAAAGAAACTTAGTCCAACGAAAGAGACAATCATCGGGAGTGGAAATCCAGCCACGAAAGAGACGTAGGGCATGAGCATGAACATCCCGCCTACGGAGGGAAAAGCCGATGCGAGCAGTCCGACCGGATACGTCCACTCTTCACCGCGGTAGATGGGACGCGCTAACAGGATCAGAGCGATCCCACCGATGAAGCTCAGTCCCCGGTAGAGAGGGAAGGTGAGGGAGAAGAGCAAGATTCCACTGGTATAGGCTGGTTTTTCTGCGCATACTTTAATTAATTCGACCAAGACGCGCTCCAGCGAGGTTTGGATCACGAAGGGCGCAACCACAACCATAAACAAGCCTACCACGACAGCTAAAATGGCGAGGATCAAACGATTGCTTTGAGATGTTTCTTTCATTGTTTACTCCTATCTAGTTTGGTTTTTCGTAATAAAGATAGCAAAATTATGAAGAAAAATCTTTGCCTTAACGCAAAACAATAAAAAACTGTCTAACCGCATGACCATCAATTGCTGACGATAATAATCTTTAGGTTGAAAAAAAGAACCGTGCTCTGCTTCGACAATTTAAATTTCCTTAATCCCCATTCTGAGACTGTCATCCAACCGAAAACCCCAATGAAGCTTGGTGTCTTGCGGATTTTCCCTTCTAGTCTATTATTGGACAGCGGTGGCAAAACGGGATAAATCGTTCACCAATCTAATGACGAAACATGTCCAGTTGTGGTTGCTGATTTTTCCCGAAAGGCTTTATCCAT
>DYKV01000093.1 GCA_020722415.1 Anaerolinea sp. | reverse complement strand
ATCCTTATTCTCATCAACCATTAATGTAAACCTATATAAACCTCCATTTATTTTTATAGACAATATGGGTATAGTTTATAAAACTTTATCCCTGGTTGTCATGATGCATTTTCTTTGTATTGGTATTAATCACACCACTGCTTCGCTTGATTTAAGGGAAGATCTAAGTTTTACCGAGGTAGAAATTCGATCCGCATTGCAGCGCTGGAGGGAGACCCCTAATCTAGAAAACACTGAGGTGCTTATTCTCTCCACCTGTAACCGAACTGAAATTTATGCTGTTTTACCCACCCGCTCATTTTCTTTATTAGAAAAATGGTTAATCACGGATCGGGGAAAAAGCCTGGGTTCTTTTCGCCCGTATCTTTACTATTATTCCGATAATCAGGTTGTCAAACATCTTTTTCGGGTTGCCAGCGGTTTGGATTCGCAGGTTTTAGGTGAAACTCAAATATTAGGTCAGGTTCAGAGGGCTTTGGAGATAGCTCGTGATGAAAAAACTGTTTCCACATTCCTCATCCGTTTATTTCAAAGTGCGCTGCATGCGGCAAAACGGGTTCATACCGAGACGGAAATTAGTCGAAAACCAATCTCCGTTGCATCTCTAGCGGTCGAACTAGTTTTAGCAGAACCAATAACCCCACAGACGGTATCCGTATTATTGTTGGGCGCCGGCGAAATGGCAGAAAGAACCTTAGAGGTTTTGAAAAGGCGCCGGGTCGGAAAAGTGTTAATTCTCAATCGCACTTACGAACATGCTGTTTTTTTAGCTGCCCGTTGGGGAGTTCAATCGAAACCAATTCAGGATTTGGAGGCTGCGCTTCGAGAAGCTGACCTGGTAATTACTGCCATGAAGGTAGACCGATATTTCCTCACCAAAGATCAAATAGAGCGAGCGCTTTTCCACCGTAGCCAACGACCGCTTAAATTAATGGATATCGGTTTGCCCCGCAATATTGATCCGGCGGTTATGCAACTGGAAGGAGTCCAGCTATGGGACTTAGAACACCTTAACCATCAAATCGAGGAAACATTCCTCCAACGGAAAGCTGAAATCCCAAAAGTGGAAAAAATATTACTGGAGGAGGAGGAAAAATTTTTGAAATTCTTCAAACAAAGGAAGATTACCCCCGTGCTTGCTGAAATCCATCACCAAGCTGAACAAATTCGTTTACGAGAATTGGAAAAAACCTTGCGACGATTGCCTGATCTAAGTGAGGAACAACAAAAACGGATTGAAGCTTTCAGCGCTGCATTGGTGAAAAAAATCTTAGATTATCAATTTATCCAAGCCCTCAACCTAGCTGAAGACAGCAACAAATACCCATATTCGGAAATTAGTGAACAGATGGTGATCTTCCCGGATGAGAATATCCCGGAAGATGGCTCAAATCTCCCAGATGAATCATACTGCCTAGATTTTTCTTCTCGACAAGGGGTTAAAAAAGAAGCATGATTTTTGTCACTCGACCTTCTCGTTTAGCCCGCTGGCAGACTCAATCTGTAATTCGAGAGATTCAACGCCATTATCCCTCCATCGGCATTGAGGAAAAAACGATTACAACCAGAGGGGATAAGATTAAAGATCAACCCTTGCCTGAAATCGGTGGGAAAGGCCTATTCACCAAAGAGTTGGAAGCAGAATTGCTGCATGGGCGGGCGCAAGCAGCAGTACATTCCTTAAAGGATTTACCACTCGAGGATACAGCTGGGCTAATGATTGCCGCCATCCCATCCCGGGCTGATGCCCGGGATGTACTGATTTCCAAGTCGGGTTTTACTTTGGAAACCTTACCAGAAGGAGCAATAGTCGGAACCTCCAGCTTGAGACGCAGCTCCCAACTTCTTGCTTTTCGGTCCGATTTAAAACTTAAGCCATTGCGCGGGAATATTGAAACTCGTTTACGAAAAGCTATGAACGGGGAATATGATGCCATTGTGTTATCTGGTGCGGGTTTAATCCGCCTAGGTTATGGTGGTTATATCAGTGAATGGCTGGCTTATGATCTCATGCTGCCGGCACCAGGACAAGGCGCTTTAGCAGTTCAATGTGCCACAGCCGACCAGTCAACCCGGCAAATGTTGCAAGTGTTGGAAGATGAAGATAGCCGGGCTGCTGTAAGTGCAGAACGGTCATTCTTGATGGCATTAGGCGGTGGTTGTTCCCTGCCTATTGGCGCCTATGCCTCAGTGACCCATCCAAATAACGGAACAATGAAAATTTTCTTACAAGGCGTAGTAGTTGCTTTAGATGGCAAGCGCATGATTAAAGTGCAGGGAGAGGATAACGATGCCTTTCGGCTTGGAAAAAACCTAGCTGAAGAAGCGCTTAGACGCGGTGCGCGAGACTTGCTCTCCATGAAACCTTCAGAGCTCACTAAATAGAAGGGATGTACCGATTGAAAAGAGTTGTGATTACTCGTCCTATTTCTCAATCAGAAGAGCTTGCTGAGAGTCTCACCGCGGCGGGATTCGAGGCGATTCTCTTTCCGGTGATAGAAATACAAGGTGAAGCAGATAAGCACGCCTTGGATCAGGCGCTCAACCAATTGCACCAATATGATTGGGTCATTTTCACCTCCGTTAATGGGGTGAGATTATTTTTTGATCGTTTGCAGGAGCGAAACTTACCTTTCCCGGTCACCGGTTCCACACCCCTAAAAGTGGCTGCTATTGGACCAAAAACTGCTCAGGCAATCCAGCAGCGTGGAGTATCGGTGGATTGGGTGCCACCGGAATATGTTGCTGAAGCGATTTTGCCCGGGTTGGGTGATTTAAATGGCAAATGGGTATTGTTACCAAGAGCGAAAATAGCTCGACAGGCATTGCCTGTTGCTATTCAGAAAGCTGGCGGAATTGTACATGAAATTGCACTCTATCAAACACGCTTAGCCAAGGTGGATCAGAAGAGCCTGGCGGTGTTCAGCCAAGGTGTTGATTGGATAACCTTTACTAGCCCATCTACCGTTCATCATTTTATCGAAGTATTGGAAGGTCATCAGATCGACCCGTTCCATCTGGTGGGAAACCCCAAAATTGCCTGTATTGGACCAATTACTGCTCAAGCAGCCCGGGCAGCGGGATTTCACGTCGACCTTGTTGCCAAGCAATATACCACCCTAGGGTTAGTAAAGGCTCTGTTGGACTATTCCAGGCAAGAAGGATAAAAAATTGCTAAAGGATAAAACGTCTATGGATTTCATTCAATCTCCCACAACCCGAATTCAAACTCATCCCCTCATTCGCCCGCGCCGCTTGCGGGTAACACCAGCCTTGCGTGCCATGATCCGCGAAACGGAAATAAATGTAAAGGATTTTATTTACCCGTTGTTTGTTCGCCATGGCTATGGCAGAACTCCTATCGCCTCCATGCCGGGCATTGATCAGTTATCAATCGAGGAGGCTTTACGAGAAGCAACTCAAGCTGCGCGATTGGGGGTACCAGCCATCTTATTGTTTGGAATTCCAGCAATGAAAGATTCGATTGGTATGGAGAATTTTGCTCCAGATGGAATTGTGCAACAAGCCATACGGGCAATCAAAAGAGAAATTCCTGAAATGGTGGTGATCACCGATGTTTGTTTATGTGAATATACTGAGCATGGCCACTGTGGAGTACTCAATATGGGTGAGTTTTACCGTCCCCATCTTCCTCAAGGTTATGTACTAAACGATGAAACGTTGGATATCTTAGTGAGGGTGGCGCTATCTCACGCAGAAAGTGGGGCGGACATTGTGGCTCCTTCGGGAATGATGGATGGAATGGTTGAAGCGATTCGGGATGGCTTAGATGCCGCTGGTTTTGAAAACGTTTTGATCCTTTCTTATGCAGTGAAATATGCCTCTTCGTTTTATGCGCCTTTCCGACAAGCTGCCGAAGGAGCGCCCAAATTTGGGGATCGGAAATCTCATCAAATGGACCCGGCTAATGCTCGTGAGGCTTTACGAGAAGGACAGCTTGATATCGAGCAAGGCGCCGATATGATCATGGTCAAACCGGCACTACCATATTTGGATGTGGTTCAACGAATTAGAACCGCCTATCCGCAGATCCCCTTAGCTGCTTATAACGTCAGCGGTGAATATGCCATGCTCAAAGCAGCAGCTCTAAATGGCTGGCTGGATGAAAGACAGACTGTTTTAGAAACCCTAACCTCTATCAAGCGTGCTGGAGCTGATTTGATCATTACATATCATGCACTTCAAGCTGCCCAATGGCTCAGAGAATAATCCACGCGGAGTAATTTATGGCATCATCAATCCCCCTTTCACCGAAAGCATATAGCGAACGTCAATATCATAACCAGCAAATGGCGCAGGTGGATTTCGATCTAGCGCCTTTTACCATTGCCTGGGAGGTGACTCGAGCGTGCGCCTATGCTTGTGTTCACTGTCGGGCAAATGCCCAACATCAACGCGATGAGCGAGAATTAACCACGACCGAAGCGAAAAAATTGATTGATCGTCTGGCTGAATTTGGCAACTCCCCAATTTTGATATTCACCGGTGGTGATCCGATGATGCGTCCCGATTTGTTCGAATTAATTGAGTATGCTCATCAAAGTGGTTTAAGGTGTTCGCTCACCCCTACCGCAACCGCGCTGCCCACATTGGAGCGGATCCGCCGCGCCCAGCAAGCGGGCATTAAGCGGATTGCTTTATCGCTCGATGCACCTCAACCGCGCATTCATGATGCTTTCCGCAAGGTTGAAGGTTCTTGGCAACGCACAATGGATATTTTACAGAGGGCAAATGCTGTAGGGTTGAGTGTTCAAGTCAATACTACGGTGGCAAAACACAATGCAGATATTTTGGATGAAATGATTCCGTTCATCGAAAAGGTTGGAGCAGTACAATGGTCATTGTTTTTCTTAGTGCCGACCGGCCGGGCAATGATTGAGCAGATGATCAGCGCGGCGGAACACGAGCGGATATTTAATTGGTTATATGATTTATCGAAAACTGCGTCATTTGATATCAAGGCGACTGCTGCGCCAATGTATCGGCGGGTGGCAATCGAACGCCAGCGAGCGGAAGGTAAATCTGCTAATGGGGCGGTCTTCCAAGGTGCCGGGTATCAATACCAGGATGGCTTAAACCGGCCAACGAAAGGGGTAAATGATGGCAATGGTTTTTTGTTTATCTCCCATATAGGGGAAATTCAACCTTCCGGATTTTTACCCATCACCGCCGGTTCTGTTCGCACGGATGATGTTGTTGATGTGTATCGCAATCATCCTTTATTCCGCAGTTTGCGAAATCCAGATGGATTTAAAGGGGTATGTGGCAAATGCGAATATCGTTATGTTTGTGGTGGGCAACGCGGACGGGCATACGCGATTAGTGGTGATCCATTGGAAAGCGATCCTGCCTGCATCTTAGTTCAAAATGCCCAGTCTGCGAATTAGGAGGAAGAAGGTTTTGGGTAATCTAATCGAGCCAAACAATTCTCTAAAATCAGAAATTCAAGAACCTGAAGCGCCTTTTCTGCGGGCATGCCGGCGTTTAAAGGTAGATAGCACACCGGTATGGTTTATGCGTCAGGCTGGTCGTTATCTGCCAGAATATCGGGCTATACGCGAGAAATACACCCTCTTGGAAATTTGCCAGAATCCATCGTTGGCTGCAGAAGTGACCTTACAGCCAATCCGCCGCTTTGATCTCGACGCAGCGATCCTGTTTTCAGATATTTTGTTGCCGGTGAAGGCGCTTGGGTTTCATTTGGATTTCACTGCAGGCGAAGGTCCCCATATCACCCCGTCTATCCAATCCATAGAAGATATTCGGAAATTAATTTCGCTACCCGTTCAGACAAATTTTGAGTATATCGCTGAAACAATTCGGATTACCAGAAAAGAATTAGGTGAAATTCCTTTAATTGGATTTTGCGGAGCTCCTTTTACGGTAGCTTCATATTTGCTTGAAGGGGGCAAGTCGTCCAATTTTATCAAGACGAAACAATGGATGTACACCGCTCCAGCGGAGTTCAAGGATTTATTGGAACGTTTAGTAGAAGTTTTGATTGCGTACATATCTCTCCAAATTGAAAGCGGGGTTCAAGCGGTGCAAATATTTGATTCTTGGGTTGGCGTATTGAGTCCCTCTGATTATGAGCGATTCATATTCCCTTACAGCCAAAGGCTTATTCAAGCAGCTAGCGCTTATGGTATTCCGGTGATTCACTTTGGTACTGGCAATGCAACCTTAATCCCTTTGATGAAAAAAGCTGGCGGTAACGTGATGGGTTTGGATTGGCGGATTCCATTAGATGTGGCTTGGGGGTGGCTAGGCTCAGAATGGGCGGTGCAGGGAAATTTAGATCCGGTGGCACTTCTTGCTCCTAGAGAGGAACTGAAAGAGAAGGTTTTGGAGATACTTAGGCGCGTTCAGGGGAGACCTGGTCATATTTTTAATTTGGGGCATGGCATTTTACCGAATACACCAGTGGAAAATGTCCAAGCAGTAGTGGATTGGGTCCATGAATTAAGTGCAAAAGCCATTTTGGAGGTGGAGTAAATGCAATTTGGTTTGAATGATATTGGGATCATCACCGGGGTGAGTTTGTTTTTAGGTATCTGGTTAGGTCATGTTAGTGTACGAAAGATCGAATATTATTTTGCTAATCTTCAACTTCCGGCAGGGTTGTTTATCCTCATTGGTTGTAGTTTGGAGTGGCTTTCCCTGACTGGGAAAATTCTCGAATGGAACGTAATGTTGGGTGTCTTTGGCGTGACTTTCATTTGGGATGCAGTGGAGTTGTTTCGCCAGCAAAAAAGGGTGCAGCGTGGACATGCGCCAGCTAATCCATCCAACCCCCGCCATGCGCGTATTCTAAAAGAGTACAAAGATGCTACAACTAGTGACCCCTTTTCCCCCGATTTATTAAAAAAATTGCCGACTAATTTCCTAGAAGGTTGTGGAGGTGAATAATTGACAATGACGCTTTTTGGTTTCATTATTGGGGTAATCTCCCTTGGGCTAATTGGATTTGGCTTTTTTTGGGTCATTCAAGGAGAGCGTTTTTTTGGTTATTTGTGGTGGCCCTATATATTAGGTTTGGGTGTTGTGATGATTGTCCTCTCATTATTTTTCGTTGATAATTGGATTTCGGCATTATTAGGCGCCTTTGGTGCATCTCTGATTTGGGGTTCTACAGAGATGACCAATCAAGCAATCCGGGCTGAACTGGGGTGGTATATAAAACACACCCCCAAAATCAACCCTCCTTTTTATAAAAACATCGCAAAATGGAAAGCTCCACACTTATAAACCCAGCCAGCAAACAGATTGTCATTGTCGGTGGGGGTATCTCCGGACTGACAGCTGCCTATACCTTGAGCAAAAAGCATTCTGAGGCAGATTCTGGTGCAAAGATAATTGTATTGGAAAAGGCATCTCGTTGGGGTGGTAAGATACTTACCGAAAGGATAGCTTGGGACGGTGGGGATTTTGTGATTGAGGGTGGTCCAGACACTTTTTTAGCGACGAAACCATGGGCGGTAAAGTTATGCCAAGAATTAGGTATTGCCGAGCGACTATTAGGAACCAATCCACACCAGCGGGCTACTTATGTCTTGCACAATGGTGATTTGCTCCCTTTACCAGATGGGTTGGCAATGATGATACCCTCCGATATTCCCTCCATCTTAAAGACACGTTTATTAACTTGGCGGGACAAGATACGCTTGGGATTAGATTTTTTTATTCCCCCAAAAGCAGGCGCAGAAGATGAATCGATCGGATCCTTCATCCGCCGCCGCTTAGGAAATGCCGCCTATGAGAATTTAATCGAACCGCTTTTATCGGGGATATATGCGGGTGATGGGGATCAATTATCTCTGGCTGCCACATTTCCGTACTTGCGCGATGTAGAAAAAAAGTATGGCTCACTTGCTCGTGGTGCTAGGGTGATGCATGCCTTGTCTCAGCGACAAGGAAAATCTACCCCAGGTTCCCGATCGGCATTTCTTACCCCAAAAACAGGTTTGGTCGAAATCATCTCGGCGCTAGTGACTGCTCTGAAAGAGCAAAAAGTCGAATTACGCTTACAAACCAATGTGGTAGGAATTAACAGGCTGGTGAATGGTTTTGAAATATCCCTTTCTACAGGGGAAGTAATCCAAGCCGACTATCTCATCCTGGCTACATCTGCTTACCAAGCGGGTGAATTATTAAAAAAAGTCTCTCCTGCTCTTGCGGGAGCTCTATCGCGCATCCCGTATGTATCCACCGCAACGGTCTCGTTTGTTTACCGCAGTGAAACGCTTCCACAGCCATTAAATGGTTATGGGTATGTGATTCCGAAGAAAGAAAAACGCAAAGCCTTAGCATGCACATGGACATCTACGAAATTTCCACATCGGGCGCCGCAGGGATACAGCTTGTTGCGGGTTTTTATCGGCCGGGCTGGGCAGGAATTTATCTGGGACGAGCAAGAATTGTTGAACATGGCTAAACAAGAAATTTCCCAAACACTGAGGATTAATCAGGAACCAATTGTTGAACGGGTTTTTCTTTGGGATCGAGCCATGCCGCAATATAACCTCGGTCATACTGAACTCGTTGCCAAAATCAATGAAGAATTACAAAGCATTCCGAACCTGGCATTGGCGGGTAATGCATATTCAGGGATTGGCATACCCGATTGCATTCATTCCGCCATCCTTGGAGCTGAAAAAATTGAAGCAAATTATTTGCCCGTAGAGAAGGTGCGGTTGACAAATCTTGAACATGGTAAAGGAGTTGTTGATGAGCTAAAGCTCACCATTGG
>DYKV01000569.1 GCA_020722415.1 Anaerolinea sp. | reverse complement strand
ATGCCGCCATTCGCCAGATGAACATCTATCACGAATTTGGACATCTGATTGATAGCTTACCCGGATCCATGTATGACGCTTTTACAAATGCGTTGCTGGGTGAAGGCTCTCCGAGTTACATTATTAACGGCTATTTGAATCCGGACGCCCTCATTAATCTTTCAATTAAGAATGACCCCAACTATGCAAAAGTACAAGCCATACAGGCATCCGGTCCTGGCGTGAATGAGCAATGGGCGGACATCTTTGCAAACTATGTGGCAGGAAATATAGATAGAAGTGATCCTTCCGGACCAGGAATGGCCATGTACACTTTCGTCACAAGTGCGTTGGCTCCGTATATAGGCGTCCCATAGTGTTCACATATTGCGCAGAAAGGCTTTCAAGATGAAACCTACACTTTTGTATCTTCTTCTAATGATTGCATTAAGTCTCGTGGGATGCGCACCTGCGGACTCAACGGCGTTACCAACAATAACGAAGACACAACTTCCTTCACCGACAGTTGTTTCTGTAACATCCACGCCTTCACCTGCTCCTACGATAACCGCGACCTTGACACCGCCCGTCACCCTGGAACCTGAACGTGCGAAAGAAACTATTCGTACTCTTTTGCAAGAGTCTATAGATTGTGCCGCTCCTTGCTTTTGGGGAATCGTGCCAGGACAAACTACATTGGGGGAAGCAACGAACATTTTTACTCGTCTTGGGCTTCCTGTTGCGAGCACTACTTACGAAAAAAAAGATTTCCATGGAATTGTTTATAAACTCAATAGTGGTTTGTCCGTAGATGTCACCCTCACCATGCGAGATAACATTGTCGAAAATTTGCGCGTAGAGATACTTCCTGAGAAGCAAAAAGGAGTTCCGCGAGAATGGCAGGCTTACTCGCCAGAATCGTTGATTGCAAGATATGGCGTGCCATCAAAGGTGGATATTGGTGTGGATACAGGTCCACGAACATTTTTTGACATGGTTATGTATTTTGCCCCTTTCGACTTGATTGTTCAATATGCGGGCTATGGTATAGTCGCTACTGATACATGGATTTGCCCCTTAAGTGAACAATACGATGATGTTAGGATTTGGTTTGGTGAAAACCCCGAACATTCGCCGGGGGGAGGGGTTCCGCTCGAAAAAGCCACTTCGCTGACGCTGGAAGAATTCGCAGCGTTGATGATGGGAGAGCCGGAAAAGGCCTGCTTCAATTTGAGGGCGGAAGCGTTCCCCTAGGTATAAATAGCCGTCTCCACTCAGCATGGGTCTCGCGGGCGCGTCCTTTCGGAAAACAAACAGATTCCCGGCGGCGGGCAGTTTGTCACTGCGTTTACTTATAACTCCGC
>DYKV01000092.1 GCA_020722415.1 Anaerolinea sp. | reverse complement strand
TTTCAATCATCACGTATATGGCTCACTCACCCGCAGATATCGTTGTTCATCTTTCTGGACATTTCCATTGACTATATTGCGTACACTGTCAATAATTTGAAAGGAAAGTTTCCACCTGCCAGATTAGGACTCAGCAATTCTCAATTTGCTTGGAAAGTATCCTGAGGGCTTTAGCGTAATCTATCCTGCGCGCATCGTATTTGAGACGTTTCATTGTTAATTCAAATTGTAACTATTTTGACAATGTCACATTAAACAATTGTTCTATAAAACTCTATGCTTTCTGTCACTGCGAGCGAAGCGAAGCAGTCTTTTGGTTTGCGAGGGGATTGCTTCGTCGCAAAGAACGCTCCTCGCAATGACAACTATACGAAGATGTGACATTGTCAAACTATTCAGACTGGCTATGTTCTGCCAAACTCGGCGGGCTAAAGCCCTGCCTCAGGTCATGGAAGCCCTTCGGGCTGCAATATGAGTCGGCTTTATCTGACTTCCATGAAGTAAGGCAAGGATTTATCCCGCCGGTACAGCAAGTGAAAATCCAATTGAAGGGTTACTCCATATTGAGAATTGCTGATTAGGACTCTATCATTTTGCTCCTACATAAGATTGCTAAAAGGGTTGACGGAAATTCACTCCCGGAATACAATCTTGCCTTGTAAGTTTTAGACATGGGATCACATGTTCCGAAACGGCGAAGGTAATCCACAATAATTTTACAAACGGGTGAGAGGCGCCCTAAGGAAGGAAAAAAATGGATAAAATAAATTTAAAGGCTACGAAACGCGAGGTAACCGGAAAGCAGGTAAACGCCTTGCGCAGGCAAGGGAAGCTGCCAGCGATTATTTACGGTCGGCATATATCTCCCTTACCAATATTATTAGATTTTCATGATGCAAGTAGAATCTTGCCTGGGATCACTAGTTCCCAACTCATTACTGTGGATGTAGATGGAAGTAAACACACAGTTTTGGTGCGCGAGAAACAGCGCGATCCGGTTCGAGGTAAATTAATCCATGTTGATTTTTTGGCTATTTCAATGACCGAAAAGCTGCGCGCCAATGTTTTGATTGAGGTTGAAGGGGAGGCCCCAGCAGTAAAGAATTTTGGCGGTGTTGTAGTGCCAGTCCTTGAGGAAGTCGAAGTTGAATGCTTACCAAAAGATTTACCTGAAAAGATTATCGTAGATTTGTCTCGTCTAGAGAAAATTGGAGATGCAATCCACGTAAAAGATTTAACTCTACCCCAAGGAGTAGAAGTATTAACTGACCATGATGAAATGGTGGTCTTAGTGAAATCTCCAGAAGAAGAAAAAGTTGAAGCAGTTGCTGCCGAAGGCGCAGAACCGGAAGTAGTGGAGAAAGGTAAGAAGGAAGAAGAGGAATTTTAATCTTCTTATTTAGAAGCGAATGATGGATAAAGCCCCATGGAGATTATGTCTGTGGGGTTTTTTGTTCCAATAGTTTAATTAAGTCGTAAACAATTTGTGCGCTTGCCCCCCATAATACTTCTTGTTCGTATGGTTCATAATAGATCATTTGAACGATCCCCACTGGTGGAGGAACTGAACGGGCTTCTATTTTGTAATTATTCTTGTCTGCTAGCCAACCTAGGGGAATAGTAAAAATACGGGTAACCTCTCTCGGATTAGGCTGAAACTGATAGGGATGGGGAATCAAACCTACAATCGGGGTGATCAGATAGTTGGTTACGGTTAGCAAAGAAGTCAGTTTACCCACAACGTTGACATCCTTGGGTTGTAACCCAATCTCTTCTTGTGCTTCCCGCAAAGCAGTGAATTCAGGAGATGGATCGTGCGGTTCTATTTGGCCGCCTGGGAAGGCAACTTGACCACTATGGAGGTGACGATCAATTGCTCGACGGATGAATAACAGATGCCAGTCTCCTTTTATATTAAGAAATGGAACTAATACTGCAGCTTGAACAGTGGGGTCTTTAAACTGAAATAGACGGTTATTAAGCGGGGGGATAGATGGCGGTGAGATTAAGACATCTACCAATTTCATTTTGAGTTCTTGGTAGGATAATTTGGATAACTGAGATAATAAGGTATCCATTCTTGCTTCCACAAAATTCTAGGGGAGAGACTCTTTATATTGCCCAATGCTAGAGGATGGTTTAATTGGACGAGCAAAGATTAAATAACCCGTATGGGCAACCATTCTATCCGTTGGCCGCAATCTTTCTGCGACGGGTTTGTAATATCGAATGAGGATTTCGCAGACCTCGACAAAGCCAAAATGGAACCGATAAAACTCATTTAATAAACGACTCACTTGATTTGTGGTGGGCAGGATCGCACCAAAGTTTCCGCCCCCTTTCAACGCTTGGTGAACTTGGTGAAGGTAATCTTGCGGATTTGGAACGTCCAGAAATAATGCATCCACATTTGTTTCATCAAAACCATTTGCAATATCTCTATTTTTGAAGATGACCCGATCTTCTAAACCCAATCGAGAAAGATTTTTACGGGCGAGATTTTGCACATTTTCATTAACATCGTATGATATTATTTTCCCAGAATCGCCAATATACCAAGCGAATGCCATCGTTAAGGCACCCGAACCGCTACCGGCTTCGACAACGATCTGCCCTTCACCAATACCAAGTTTCAATAAAACATATCCAATATCTTTTGGGTACATGATTTGGGTGCTGCGCCGGGTCTCCAATAGCAAGTCGTTTAGGGATGGTTTGAGTAAAATGTAGGTGCTTCCGGTGTGGGTTGCTATTTCGCTACCCCATGAAACGCCAATTAATTGATCGTGATAAACTACACCGCGGTGGGTGTGGATCTGCTCACCGCTTCTGAGACGGGTGATGATTTTCTTATTAGTTGGGCTGACCAGGAGGACTAAATCTCCTTCTTGAGTGATAAGTTGGGAATCAAGCCTTTGCATCACCTTATTTCGTTTCTATGCGGATTAAACTTAGCCAATAACCGATTAATAAGCACAGGAAAGCTCCTATTGAAGCTGATCCAGCTTGTAGTGTACCTATTTTGATAAAGGTACTTTGCAGAGAATTTGCAATGTAATTACCACTCCAAAACCCCACCCAGCTTAGGATGATGTAAAAGATCAGCCGTCCAATACCTCCTCCGCGCCAAAAATGAAACAATGTGCCATATAGAGTTGACAGCACAAAGCCTAAGAGAAACGCTGGTGATATCATCCTTCACTCCTTGAGTCTGCATTTTCGGTAATTAAACCACCGCCTAAACAGCATTCTTTTTGATAGAAAACGGCTGCTTGACCAGGCGTGATATCATAATATGGTTCATCTAAAAAAACCCTAACTTGATTTTCTGCATAAATTTGGATCGTGCCATTTAATATTGGCGCCCTATAACGCACTTTTACTCCGACTCGAAGGTGGGAATGTTTCGGTAATCCATTGATCCAATTAACTCCATTTACAAAAAATTCCTTCTTAAGGGTGGTCTCCTTATCACCAACAATTAATGAATTGGTCAATACATCTTTCTTGATAACGTAATGGGGTTTGGTTGAATTTATTCCCAGATTTTTTCGCTGGCCAATGGTGTAGAAGGGTAGTCCTTGATGTTCACCAAGGACATTCCCATGTTGATCGATGATCTTGCCTGGTATAAAAGGCTCTTGCGTATTCCTTCTTAGGAAATCACGATAATCACCTCCACCCAAAAAGCAAAGGTCTTGACTATCTCGACGAACAGCAACCGGTAATTTAAAATCTATGGCTAACTGACGTACTTCGGATTTGAGATAATTACCGATGGGGAATAAGGTCTTTTCCAAATCGCGCTGATTTAATACATGGAGGACATACGATTGATCCTTAGTATCATCTCGGGCACGGAATAATCTCACCGATTGTGCTTTATTATGGCGTAGGATAGCGTAATGACCAGTGGCAAAAAAATCGGCACCAATTTGTTGGGCATTCTCCAATAATAATCCCCAGCGAATATTGCGATTACATCTCAAACATGGATTCGGGGTAATCCCGGCAAGATAATCCTGCATGAATGGGGTAACTACAGCATCATAAAAATCGTTCTTCGCATCTATTATATAAAAAGGAATATCTAATTGGGCAGCTACATTCTTCGCTAAACGTTGTGAATCAGGGGTACAACAGCGGTTTTCTGCTTCGTGACCATTTTCACTCCACAATTTCAGCATCATCCCAATTACAGAGTAACCCTGTTTCACTAACAAAGCAGCACAAACAGAACTATCAACCCCGCCGCTCATCGCGATAACGACCGTACCTTTTTTGCGCATAGGAATATCAGCACCTTCACGACCTGATTTTGGCGATAATCTTTTCTAAACTGGTCAGGAAACGTTCAATCTGTTCTTGAGTAGTGTCTTTGCCGAGGGTTACTCGCAATGAAGACAAAGCTAATTTTGGCGAGTACCCCATCGCTAACAATACGTCCGACGGCAGTGGATTACCTGTTTTGCACGCCGAGCCAGAAGAACACGCAAAACCTTCCAGATCTAAAAGCATAAGTAATTTCTGACTATCCACGCCATCGAAGACAAAACTAGCGTGATTGGGCAACCTTAAAGTTGGGTGACCAGTTAATTGTGAATCGGGGATATTTTCGAGAACATAGCTAATTAATTCATCCCGTAACCGCTGAAGATGTTCTATCCATTCATTTTGATAGTTTTCCACGAATTTGATAGCTTCTGCTAATCCTACAATATAGGGAATATTGGGAGTGCCGGAACGGATTCCCCATTCCTGACCGCCACCGGTTTGCATTGGTAGAATAGGTGTGTGTTGTTTGACATACAATGCACCTATTCCTTTTGGACCATAAAATTTATGAGCTCCGATAGACAGTAAATCAACATTTAATATATTTACATTTAAGGGGAGATATGCCGTGGCTTGAACCGCATCACTATGAAAGGGGACAGAAAACTCGCGGCAGATCTTTGCGCATTCCGGGATAGGATTGATGCTCCCAATTTCATTGTTTGCGTAAATAATGGAAACAAGGGCTGTATCATGGCGGATTTTTTGGCGAAGGTTTTCTGGTGAGACCAGTCCATACGAATCAACTTCAAGTAGTTCTAACTCAAAGCCAAATATCTTGGCAAGTTGTTGAGCTGTCTTTGACACGGCGTGATGTTCTACCGGACTGATAAGGATATGGTTTGCGCCAAAATTTTTCCTTCGCGCCAATGCAACACCACGCAAAGCGAGGTTATCGCTTTCGGTTCCACCAGAAGTGAAAATCAATTCATCACTTCGACAATTTAAGAAACTGGCTATCGTGTTGCGAGCGTTTTCAAGGGCGCCTTCTGCTTTCTGGCCAAATATATGAATTGATGAAGGATTACCAAATTCATCCTTAAAAAAGGGGAGCATTGCATTCAACACCGGTTGGGCAATCGGGGTTGTCGCAGAATAATCCAGATAAATGCGAGGTCTATTTTTCATAAGATTAAATTATATCCCAGGTACTGAAGATTAAAAACAAATCCGAATAAAATTTATCTTATCATCATAAAACCCAAGCTGTTATAATAAGGTGGATTTCGTTTTCTCTAGGAGGAGATATGTTAACAAAAATAACATTTGGCACAGACGGCTGGCGCGGTAGCATAGCTGAAGATTACACATTTTTAAATGTGCGTAGATGTGCCCAAGGATTTGCGAATTTTTTAATCGAGCATGGTTATGAAAAAGAAAGTGTTGTGATTGGATATGATAAACGATTCTTATCAGAAAAATTTGCCGCAGCAGCCGCGGAAGTCATGGCAGCGAATAACTTTCGGGTCTTTTTAACCAATACCGCTACTCCGACTCCGGTAATCTCTTACTCCATTGTAGAAAAGTCTGCGGCTGGTGGTATAAACATTACTGCGTCTCATAATCCTCCAGGTGATAATGGCTTTAAAGTGCGCAACGAATTTGGCGGAGCGATTGATCCAAAAAACCTCAAAGAAATTGAAGCCAGAATCCCGGCAAATGAAGACAACATCCGTCGCATACCCTTTGAAGAGGCGCAAACGGCGGGCAAAATTGTTTTGTTCGATCCTGCTCCCGCATATATAAAACAAATTCAGGATTTAGTAGATTTGGAGATGCTTCGGCAAGCCGGCCTAAAAATATGTGTTGACCCTATGTGGGGAAATGGCGCTGGTTGGTTCCCGCGGTTATTAGCGGGTGGAAAGACTACCATTACCGAAATACATAATCAGCGAAACCCTCTCTTTCCTGGTATGCTGCGCCCCGAACCTATTCCGCCTAATGTGAACGAAGGACTTCAGACCACGATCGAAAGCAAATCTGATGTGCTTATTATCACTGACGGGGATGCTGACCGTCTTGGATTAGGAGACGAGAATGGGGTGTTTATTGATCAACTACGGGTATTTGCTTTACTTGCCTATTACTTTTTGGAAGTGAAAGGCATGCGGGGTGCTATTGTAAAGACCTTATCTACTACTACTATGTTGAATAAATTGGGAAAAATTTATAATGTTCCAGTTTATGAAACCGGCGTCGGCTTTAAGTATGTAGCGCCAAAAATGTTGGAAACTCATGCTATGATTGGCGGTGAAGAATCTGGAGGATATGCTTTTCATGGGCATGTACCAGAGCGCGATGGCATTTTGGCGGGATTATATATTTTAGAAATGATGGTTAAATTGAAAGAAAAACCATCCCAACTGATCGAGCAATTGTTTAAGGTAGTTGGAGCACATTATTATGAGCGGATTGATACCCCGTTTCATGGTGATCGAAAAGAAATAGAGCAGCGTATTCTCAACTCAAAACCGAGCCAAATTGCCGGAATTGCGGTTACCAATTTGGATACAACCGATGGATATAAATTCAATTTAGAAGATGGCGGTTGGTTGTTGATTCGCTTTTCTGGCACGGAATCGATCATCCGCGTTTATACAGAAACAACCTATTCGGACCGTGTCAAGCAAATTTTACAAGAAGGATTAAAAATAGCAGGGATAGAATAATTGACTGGCATTATTGACACTCATTGTCATTTGTTTTTTGACAATCTTTTTTCCGACATAGACGCTGTGATTGAGCGGGCTATAGCCCAAGGCGTAGAGGCTTTTGTTGTTCCTGGGATTGATGTCGAGACGAGTAAATTGGCTATTCAGCTCGCCGAAACCTATCCTATGGTCTATGCCGCTATTGGAATCCACCCGAATAGTGATATAGAGCCAACCGATAGAGTATTCACCCAGATTCAGCAATTATTACCCCATCCTAAAGTAGTTGCGATTGGGGAAATTGGATTGGATTACTATCGCAATAAATTCAATTCTGATAAGCAAAAAATTCTCCTCAAACATCAACTGGATATCGCCACCGAATATCAATTACCGATTATTTTGCATAACCGAAACGCGATGGATGATCTGTTCGAATGTGTGCAACAATGGCAAAACCGGATTTCTCCATCGCAGAACAGAAAACCAAAGGGGGTTTTTCATGCATTTTCTGAGGATTTAAATTGGGCAAAACAAGTAATCCAAATGGGATTCTTTATTGGTGTAGGTGGAGTGATTACCTATCCAAAGGCTCACTTATTGCGCGATGTTGTCCAATCCATTCCAATTGATTATTTGCTTTTAGAGACAGATGCGCCATTTCTCCCCCCGCAACCATTTCGCGGCAAAAGCAATGAACCAGCTTATTTACCGATAATTGTCAATGAGCTTTCAACTGAACTTAATATTGGGAAAGATGTTTTAATCAAGACAACCCATCGGAATAGTAAAATTCTATTTGGACTAAATTAACGTGAATCCTCCTCAACATTTTCTAACGCCTATTCAACCCTATCTTTCAGAAGTAGAAAGCCGTATGCGCCAGCTTGATGACCATCATCATCAAGAATTGGGTAATGCACTCGAACATCTGTTATCGTCTGGGGGGAAACGAATCCGCCCAGCGGTGGCATTATTAACTGGTCGGATGTATGGAGGTGATATCCAGCGTTTAGTTTCGCTTAGCTCTGCGATTGAATTATTGCATACAGCGACTTTAGTACATGATGATTTGATAGATGGATCTTTGCTTCGCCGCGGTATCGCAACTCTTAATGCTAAATGGTCACCGGCAGCGACTGTGTTAACTGGTGACTTTATATTTGCCCAGGCGGCTCGCTGGGCTGCCGAAACCGAATCGGTTTATTTAATGAAACAGTTTGCCATGACTTTGGCAACCATTGTAAATGGAGAAATTAACCAACTTTTTTCGACTCATCGTTATTCTAGCCGAGAAGACTATTATGCCAGAATCTACGCCAAAACGGCGTCATTATTTGAATTGGCTTCAAGCGCAGCTGCTCACCTAAGCGAAGTATCAGCCCAGACCGTTGAAGAAATGCGAAAATTTGGTTATGATCTCGGGATGGCATTCCAAATTGTGGATGACATTTTAGACTTTACCGGAGCCCAGGAAACGGTTGGTAAGCCAGTTGCGAGTGACCTACGTCAAGGTCTTATCACACTACCATTTATCTGTTATATGGAAAAGAATCCGGAAGATGATGAAGTCCAGGCAATTCTTGTGGGGGAAAAAGCCAATATAGATAAATTAGTCAATGATATTAGGAATAGTGGAGCGGTAAATGATGCTTTTCAAATAGCAAGAGCCTATATCGAGGATGCCAGTCGGATCCTTTCGAGTCAACCCGAATGCCAAGAACGTGATGCATTGAAGGAGTTATCTGAATATGTCGTCATGCGCCATATTTAAAAAAATTCCCT
>DYKV01000568.1 GCA_020722415.1 Anaerolinea sp. | reverse complement strand
ATGTCTACAACATTTGCGCGTTCGATGCAAATGTTGCCCGGTAATACTATAAAATCGCATAAGTTGATACACTCTTCCATGGAAGTCGTATTTTGAATATCCTTTTATTTTTGGCTCTTAATCAAAATAGAGACTTCTATTTTTCGTGCCATCTGATTGTCCGATCTATCGTCCAAAGGTCAAAGTCTCTATATTGACATTTTTCTTATTAAGGACATAATATGAGTGCATAAATGCATATAATAAGCAAGAAAAAGTTGCTAGCCTTTTGGAAAGCGCATCCAGGTGTAGAAAGCCCAATAAAAGAATGGCATGCGAAAGCCAAAAGTGCAAAATGGCGAACGCCTGATGATATCAACAGTACTCTCTAATTTGTTTTTCAAAACTCTCTTAAACAAATTCTTGCAAATTCCATCAAAATAAATTATAATTATAAAAAGTTTTCTTCATTTTTGTTCATTTATCACCTAATAACAGGTTTTAAGGCGTGAGCAAAGTCCTAATCCCAGCCCAACGGCGTGAGCGTATTCAAGAGTATCTAGCGTTGCACAAGATTGTGCCCTCGGCGGAACTAAGCCGTCTGCTTGATGTTTCCGAAGCCACTGTTCGCCGTGATTTGGAATACCTCGAAATGGAAGGCATCGTAGAACGCACGCATGGTGGGGCGATTCTAAGCCAACGCATGCGCTTAGAACCAGAATATTTGCAACGCGCGGCTCGCCATGTGGATGAAAAAAGGGCAATTGGGATAGCTGCTGCATCTCTTATTGAGGATGGCGATATTGTTTTCATCAATAGTGGGACTACAACGACTCAAATTATTAAGCATATCCCCCCTGAAGCTAATGTAACCATCTTCACCAATAATCTACAAGCCGCATTAGAGGTAGGTGAAGTCGGCTTTGAATTAATTATCTTGGGTGGTGCATTTCAATCCAAATCGAATTCGGTAGCGGGTCGTTTTGCAATAGAGGTGTTAAATCAAGTTTATGCCGATAAAGCTTTTATCGGCGTAGATGGGATCAGTTTGAAGCATGGTTGTACAGTTCCTTCTAATGATGAGGCAGAGATAATATGTAGAATGCTGGAACGTACCCAGGGAATTAAATCCATTGTCGTGGATCATTCGAAATGGGGGGTGGTCTCAAATTTTGAAGTGGCCCGGGTTGATCAGATTCATAGGCTAATCACGGATGATGGATTAGATAGTCATGCCCGAGAGATGTTAGCCGATCGACCAATTGAGGTGGTCATCGCTAGTCGGCAAACGCAAGAGACCTGACCGGTTCACCTGCTGTAGATAAAACCGATCAGGTCATTTTGTTTATTCTTTTATGTTGGAGGTTG
>DYKV01000567.1 GCA_020722415.1 Anaerolinea sp. | reverse complement strand
CCCAGGCGGACACGATCATCCCTGAACAGACTCAGGGCACCCAGGCGTGGGATCGCTTCGCTTACACGCTCAATAATCCACTCAAATACACCGACCCTAGCGGGCACGTTGTCTGCGATGAAGAAGGCAATTGTTACAATAACCAAGGTTCTTACCAGGGAGCGAGAAGAAAATATGAACCCAGGTGGAAACCTTTCCAACCATCTAAAGCCCCAACGCCGTCGCCAAATGTGTACCGAACTTCATTTCAAATGCTGCCGGTACTCGATCCATATTACTATGGTCAGGCCGCTGAGGAAGGCTATACAGGTTTTACTGGGAGTGGAGACAATGGTTCATGGGCGTCTGCCGCTGCAGGGATCCCCGGTTTAATCAATGATTTCTTGTTGGGCATTACACCGACGATTTTGCGTAAAACCACACCTTATACTCAAGTTGTGTCTGTAAATTATGATGTCACATATCAAGGAATCCCCCGACGTGACGCTGAACGGATTGTTACCGCAACGAGTTTGACAATACAAAACAACTCCAACATTAATAATAGTGTGATACATTATTCTATTATCATAGGCGGAGGAGGACAGGGATATAGGGCCTCAACAAGTAATGCTCCTGGGGGAACAACATCAATAAATTTGCCACTCATAAAAATACCTTCCGGAGGACTTAATGTTTCGATTCGCGCATTTACAGGTTGCACGGGTCCATGTATTCGAACACAGAATCCTCCTGTTTTCCAAGGTTTCATAAGTTTCTTACTCAACCCATAGTATGAATTTCTAGGTGATTGCCGTGACTAAAAGAATGATATTTCTAATTTCTGCTGTTCTCTTGGGTATAGTTCTGATACCCTCATGCACCGTTGCTGATGTGAATAATCCGATTCCAATCGAGGAAGAATATGTAAACCAGCAAATATTGATCAGAGCACCGGCGTACGTTAATAAGTTTAACACGAGAGATGCTGTTATCCTCGAGTTAAAATACAATTCTACTAACGAAATTGTATTTCCCAATGATTATGGCCTTCGGATATTTGAAAAAACCGCAGATGGATGGACGGAAATAAAAGAGATACCGACAGAGACGTTTCCCCCGGACGATATTATTCTCTCTCCCTTGAAGGAAATGCCGGCGGTTCAAACTGTGATGTTCTTCCCTAATCTGCCAGATTTGGGACGAAAATATTCCCTACGCATTTATGTGATTGGTCAAATGAATTCTAATGGCAAAAAGATAGAAATCGCAGCCTTTGTTGATATTGTGCTACAACCATGATGGCTCACTCATGGCAGTGCAAATCCAAACCTACACTTATCCCTCAATCGCCTGCTTTCCGCTACTTTCACCGG
>DYKV01000091.1 GCA_020722415.1 Anaerolinea sp. | reverse complement strand
TGTCAATTGTTTTTTATAAAAAAGATGCCTGTCAAGCCTGTCAGGTTACAACCCAAGCTACGAAATTACTGGGGAGATTTGAAGCTTCTCAATGATGGATCGCTTTCTATGCGATTGAATAAAAACCAAGCGATAGGAAGGCAAGAGCCAGCTAGTAAGATTTTTATTAAGTCGGAAAAGATGAAGGGGAAAAAGCCCACTTTCAGGACAGATTGCCATCCGATAAAATTCGCTAACCAAGGTAAGCCGCACACATAAATTAAGATGTTTCCAATAAACATCGCCATTTCGGCTGAAACTAGCTGTCGATCCCATCCCTTTTCACATAACCAGCCAACTATAAATGCGGCAAAGATAAAACCAAATAAATAACCACCGGTTGGGCCGATTAAGTGGAGTATCCCGCCCTCGCCGCCGGCGAAGACCGGCAATCCCAGTGCACCTTCCGTCAGATAGGTTATCATCGTCATTGTACCCCTTTTTCTACCTAATAATGCTGCCACAAACAGGACGCCAAATGTTTGTCCTGTCAGAGGTACAGGCTTGAGCGGTATGCTGATTCGAGCAGTTAGTGCAACCAGCCAGCTACTCACCAAAAGTAGAGGTATCTCCTGCTTCCAATTGGTATACGGGAAGACAATACTTATCAATGGGGGATGAGTTTCAATTGTTGTTGCATTCATTGGCTCACAGCTCCTTGATTTCTCCAGCTAAATTATTTAACCCTTGAATGAGAGATGAGTTGCAGTTAACTAAACTGAAGGATGTCAGAGAAATTGGTGTCATCACCAAGTTGTATTTGGCTTAGAAAAATGTCTAATTGCCAACGAAATTTTGCATAAGGACAACCAATAAGCCGCAGAGGGGAAAATTCCACCTCTGCGGCTGATTCCAACCCGGCACTTTTTTATGGCAATGTGTCCTATTTCAGCGTTAAAGTGTTGTAAAAGGCAAAAATCACCCCATTTTTATAAAACCCAATCTGTAGGAAAGGCTTGTTCAACGTGGTTGAGGCGTTTTGGTCGCGCCAGGTAAAGTAGATATAATCCCCTTTGCTGCTTTCTTCGTAAACCAGGTTTTTACTGAGGTTCTCAAAGTCAGGGATCAGGGCATGTGCAATTTGGGATGCTTTTTCCTTTAAGGCTTCCATGGTAGGTGCCCCACTTTGTTCAGTGACTGCCGCAAGCGCATTGCGTCCATCCACTTCTACGACTTGATGGCTGATTTGATCGACAGAATATAATCGCCCTTCGCTGTCTTGATAGACCACCACCGTTAGATCTCCGCTAGGAGAATTGACCATCCCGGTCTTCTCTATGAAGTTGACCGGTAGCTCAGGCAATCCAAGGAGCTTGCGGAACTGATCGATTACTATCAGGTCCTCCGCTGCAGGGGTTGCCGGGGATGTGGCTTGGACCGTACTGGTAGGGGTATTGTGTGGCTGCGTTTCGGTCGCTGCACTCGTTGGGGATATTTCTGCAGATGGGGTAGCAGTCGGCACAGGATTCGAGCCAGAAGCTTGCTTGGCTTGTTCTGCCGTCTGTGGTGCGCCACCTTGCACCCAACGCTCGAAAATTTGAATGAGGTCGGCTGGTAAAGGCTTGGTGGGTGGCATTGGTCCACCGGCTGGAATTTCCTCGCGATGGATCATGCGAATTAGATTGGAATTGAGATCACCGGGCACGATATTTGGCGCGTGATCGCCGCTTTTCATCACCTCGTCATAACTCTCCATCGTGTAATGATTGTTCTCTTTGCCAGGGCGATGGCAGGATACACAGTATCGTTTCACAATCGGTGCGATTTGAACGTCATAGGAAGGCACTTCATTCGGTGCTAGTGTGGGAATAGCAGCCGCTTGAGCGGCTTCGGGTGGCAATTCAGCCCGATCATCCCAGGTATAACGCATGAAAGTGACGATATTTTCTATTTCACTGGGGGAAAGTTGTCCTCCATAGGGCCGTCCAAATGGTGTCATCCCTCGATTTGGCATCCCCATGCTAATGATATTGGCTAAAGTATTATCTGTAAACGCGTACATCACATCATTATCGTGGATTGGTTTGACCACCACCCCTTCTAACCCAGCAACTCCTTTTATTTCTCCGCCTTCTCCATCAGGTCCATGGCATTCGACACAATTCACGGAATATAAATCCTGACCTGCAGCAATCTTTTCTGTAAGTGTTGTGGCGACGCCGGCGGAGGTGGGTTGTGGCGGTGTGGTTACCGCGGCGATAATGGTGAGCACGACCATTCCCACCACAATGATCGTCATTGTTCCAATGGCAATTTTTCGTTTGGAAAAATAGCGATATGGGTTGCGGTCAATAAACGGAAGCAAAAAGAGCACCAGGACCGCAATGCCCGGGATAAGCGCTGCGCCTACCCATTCCAGATTACCAGGAAAATACTTCAGAAATTGGAACAAAAAAAGGAAATACCATTCTGGACGAGGAATATAGGAAGTGTCAGCGGGGTCAGCTTTGGGTTCGTTTTCAACGCCGATAAAAGTAGCCAAAAGGATCAAGAGGATAAATAAACCAAAGGAGACAACTAAGTCTTTATAGATAATATCGGGGAAAAACTTGACGCCCTTTTGTTTTAAGCTGTAATATTTTTCTTTGTATCGTTTTTTGAATTCTTCGTTCATCTTGTTTTATCTCCCCTAATCGTCTTTATCTGGGATGTGGGAAATGCCAATACGAATGATCAGGTACAAATGAATACCGATTGTGCCAAGGATCACTGCTGGGAGGAACCAAATATGGACTGAGAAGAAGCGCGATAATGTTAATGCACTTAGATCTGATCCGCCGCGAAGGACGTTGGTGAGGAATTGCCCGAAAAAAGGTACGGTGCCGGGGATTTCTGTCCCCACCGTAGTTGCCCAATAAGACCGCTGATTCCAGGGTAACAAATAACCAGTGAATCCCATCCCGAGGGTTGACAAGAGCAAGATTACCCCGGTGAGCCAAGTGATTTCACGCGGGTACTTATAGGCGCCAAAATAGAATGTTCGCAGCATGTGTAAGAAAACAACCAACACCATTAACGTTGCTCCCCAATGGTGGATGCCGCGAATCAACCAGCCGAAAGTTACGCCGTTCATGATATATTGAATGCTATCATACGCATGATCAGGAGTGGGGACATAATAAACGGTGAGGAGAATGCCGGTTACCCCTTGCATGAGAAATAAAAACAAACTGGCACTTCCTAAAGTGAAAAACCAATTCACTTTGGGTACTTTTCGGTCCAGCACCACATTGTAGATTGAAGTTAATCCTAATCGTTCATCCAACCAGTTAAAGAGTTTTTTAAGCATTATCACGACTCCTTTAGGTGGATAAATAAATCACCGTTTTCGATCTTGTATTCATATTGATCGAGGGGCCGGGGGGGTGGACCGGAATCGACTTTTCCATCAATGTTAAAACGACCATCATGGCAAGGGCAGATATATTCTTGTTTTTCTTCGTTCCAGTTGACGCGGCAGCTCAAATGCGTGCAGACATTGGAAAGTACTTCTATTTCCGTATCTGATTTGCGCACCACAAACACGCCATAGCTATTGACCGTTTTTTCCCACCCAGTGGTTATTGAACGGGTGAAGGTAAATAAAGTGGGTTGATTGACTGGGTAGTTCTCTAATTTGCCGAGAGGTATCCAAGCATCGGTTTTCTTGGTTCTTAATGAAGGTGAAAGGATATACCCGATAGCTGGGATACCAACAATGGCAGTCATAACGCTTCCTACTACTGTGGACACGAGGGTCACAAATTCGCGCCGATTCAAATTAGGCGACTTGGACATGTTTTCCTCCTTGTACAGATACCAATACAAATACTAAACTATTTTATCAAAGATTCGGGGGGAGATTCAGGTGGACATGTTGCACAATCTTGGTATGACTTCTATCTTAAACAAATAACCCTTATTTCTGAATAAATCAAGTAAAATTAAATTATGTTAATAGGTTTGTAATAACGGTCTGTTTGATTATGTAAGTGTATCAGGTAAGATAAAATAACATAGGAGGTGAATATGGCGCTAAGTAAGAACGCCTGGCTTTCAGGCTTGCGTTATAAAGGTGGCGGCACAATGATTACCTGGCTTTTGCATCGCATCGGGGGTTTAGCAATGGTGCTGTTTGTGGGTTTTCACATCTACTCTGCTTTCTTAACTCAACAATTTGGCAGCAATGTTGGTGTTGCTATCAATACAATTTATGAATCTTCTTATTTTCAAATCGTCCTTTATTTTTTTGTTATTTTCCATGCCATTAACGGCCTGCGGATTATTATCCTGGATTTGTTTCCTAAATTACTAGAATACCAACGTGAGCTTACTTGGCTCGAGTGGATTATCATTATTCCGATTTATGGGCTATCGGTGTTTATCACGATTATGCGTCTTTCAGCAAATGGATAAGGAGCGGGAGTATGCGATCACGGACTGTCTCTCAACCGGCAATGAGCTTTGAATATATCATGTGGATGTTCACCCGTATCTCAGGGTTAGCTTTGCTTTTCCTGGGGTTCATTGGTTTGGTCATGGCATTAATTATGAATGCCCGTAATTTACTAGATATGCCAACCCTGACCCGGTGGACATTTTTCCCTAACCCGAACCATGTGGTCAATAGCAATATCCCAGATGTGTCTCAAGGATGGGCAAATGCTTATTGGCAGATTATGGAAATGGTCATTGCCTTATTCGGCATCTCTCACGGTTTCAATGGCTTGCGGGTGGTGATTGAAGACTTTATCGGCAATACTTTCTGGCAGCCAATGATCCGTGGCGTGATCTTTCTCATGTGGCTTTTCTTTATAATTATCGCTTTTTATGTCATTTTAGCTTCTTAGTGTAAAGTGTAAAAACGCTTTGGAAGGAATAGCAGGATGAATAAACATCAATACGAAGTGATTGTGGTAGGCGCAGGAGGCGCGGGTTTGATGGCAGCCTTGAATGCCTCGAAAACCGCCGTTACTGCAGTGATTAGCAAACTTTATCCAACTCGCTCTCATACAGGTACGGCTCAAGGAGGTATTGGGGCAGCGTTAGGTAACTTGGAAGAGGATCATCCCGAGTGGCACACTTATGACACCGTCAAAGGAAGTGACTATCTGGGTGATCAGGATGCGATAGAGTTCATGTGCCAGGAAGCGGTGCCGGCGGTTTATGAATTAGAGCACATGGGGCTACCCTTTTCACGCACCCCAGATGGCCGGATTGCCCAGCGCCCATTTGGAGGCCATACCAACAATGTCACTGGCAAACCCGTGCGCCGTTCCTGTTATGCGGCTGACCGCACCGGACACATGATCTTACAAACCCTCTACCAACAGTGCATCAAAAACAACGTCCAATTTTTTGACGAATTTCAAGTATTGGATCTGTTGATCGTTAATGGTGTTGCCCAAGGGGTGGTTGCTATTGAATTAGCCACCAGTGAAATCCACATCTTTCATGCTAATGCAGTCATCTTTGCCACCGGTGGCTTTGGCCGAATTTGGAAGATCACTTCCAATGCTTACTCACTTACTGGAGACGGCGTCGCAATTGCTTTGCGCCGGGGTATCCCTCTAGAAGATATGGAATTCTTCCAATTCCACCCAACCGGAATCTATAAATTAGGGATATTAATTACCGAGGGCGTGCGTGGCGAAGGAGGAGTATTGGTCAATGATAAAGGCGAACGGTTTATGGAGCATTATGCTCCTCATGCTAAAGACCTGGCTTCCCGAGATGTCGTCAGCCGGGCAATGTATTTAGAGGTCCGCGATGGCCGGGGAATAAACGGAAAAGATTATTTATATCTCGATGTAAGACCCGAAACGGTTAATAAATACGCCACTTTGGATGGACGAACTCGCCCCGATGGCACTCCTTATCAGGTAACCGGAGAGGAAATACTCCAAAAATTACCGGATATTATCGATTTTTGTCGCACCTATTTAGGTGTAGACCCTATTGAGCAGCCGATGCCCGTTCAACCAACCGCCCATTACGCTATGGGAGGAATTCCTACTAACATTTATGGTCAGGTTGTTTTGGATGAAAACAATACTATCTTGCCAGGTTTTTATGCAGCCGGAGAATCTGCCTGCGTTTCGGTGCATGGAGCAAACCGCCTTGGCACCAATTCTTTAGTGGATATATTAGTATTCGGGAAACATGCGGGGATCCATGCTGCGCAATACGCGCGTGGTGCACAATTTCAAACTCTTCCCCAAGATGCCGCAGATTTCGCCCGACAACAATTAGATCGTTTCTTGAATAATGATAAAGGAACCGAGAAAATATCCGATATCGCCGAAGAAATGAAGATAACCATGATGGATCATGTGGGTGTTTTTCGCACCGAAGAAGGAATGAATGTTGCGCTCAACAAAATCCGCGAATTAAAACAACGCTACTGGAACATCAAATTGGATGACAATGGGAAAGTGTTCAACACCGATTTACTGAATGCCTGGGAGCTTGGCAATTTACTAGACTTAGCCGAGGTGACTACCGCTTCTGCATTAGCCCGCAAAGAAAGCCGGGGTGCCCACGCTCGGGAAGATTTTCCGAAAAGAGATGATAAAAACTGGCTCAAACACACCCTAGCTTGGTTGAAAGACGGCGAAATACATTTACGATACAAACCAGTTGTAATCACGAAGTACCAACCGAAGGAACGAGTATATTAATGGCATTAATTTTGGCTTCTGGCGATGAATTCAATGCGATGAGGAGAAATTAACATGAAGGTAACTGTAAAGATCTTACGCTATAACCCTGAAAAGGATAAGCGGCCGCGCTATCGGACCTATCATGTAGAGGCAGAGCCAACGGATCGGGTGTTAGATGTGTTGGAAAAAATAAAGGGCTATCAGGATGGCAGCCTTTCCTTTCGACGTTCCTGCGCTCATGGTATTTGCGGATCATGCGCCATGCGGATTAATGGTATGAATCGTTTGGCTTGTAAGACACTCATCAAGGATTTGCACAGCGATAAAATTGTCATCGAACCCTTATTAGGTTTACCGCTCATGAAAGACCTCATTGTTGATATGAAACCTTTCTTTGAGCATTATCAATCGGTAAAGCCATATTTGATTAACGATGAACCTCCACCATTAACCGAACGCCTGCAATCACCTGAAGAAAGAGAACGATTTGATGATACGACCAAATGTATTTTGTGCGCCGCTTGTACCACATCCTGTCCTTCTTTTTGGTCGAATGGGCAGTATGTTGGACCAGCAGCGATTGTCAACGCCCACCGCTTCATCTTTGATAGTCGTGATCGCGGCGCCGCTGAACGACTCCGCATATTAAGTGACCAATTTGGAGTGTACCGCTGTCATACCATATTTAACTGCACTCTGGCATGCCCGCGCGATATTCAAATTACCAAAGCCATTGGCGAGGTGAAGCGGGCGATTGCCACAGGCAGTTTAGATTAGTCACTGCAAAAATTACCCAACCGAAATACCCACCAACTTCCCTACTCCATAGGTAAGGGCAGCTGCAGCCATTCCGATTAGAACCTGACGTGTTCCTGAATAAAGCACGCTTCTGCCGGTAAACAATGTGATGGCTGCCCCGATGATAAACAACCCAACCGCGCTAACGGTTAAACTCACATAAATGGCTGTGTTACCGCTCAGGAACACGTATGGCAATAAGGGGAAAAGTGCTCCAAACGCAAATAGAAGGAATGATGTTATCGCTGCTTCAATAGCTGAACCACCTAATTCTTCTGGGTCGATGCCAAGCTCCTCTCTTGCCAGAGTATCAAGGGCGGAACTTTTATTAGAGATGATTTGTTCGGCTAATTGATTAGCTTGATCTTCCGGCAAACCTTTGGATTGGTAAATCAGGGCAAGTTCTTGTTGCTCTTCTTCAGGAAGAGTTTCCAGCTCTTCTTTTTCAATGCGAATTTGGTGTTGATAGAGTTCACGTGAGCTTTGTACCGATAGCCATTCCCCCATTGCCATGGATCCGGCACCAGCCAGCATACCAGCTAAGCCAGCAATTAATACGTCTTTATTAGCCAGGTTTGCCCCGGCTACACCCATTACCAGACTCAGGATAGATACCAACCCGTCGTTGGCGCCTAATACCGCTGCGCGCAGCGCATTTCCTCCACCAGCGCGATGACGCCCTTCGATTTGAGCTATTGTGCTGCCAGCCACACCGCTTTTCCCAATACTAGCCATGGAAAGCAAACGAGCGTGCGATTTTTCTTCTTCCGACATTGCCAAGGCTTCAATTTCAGGCTGGTTATCGTATGCCTGACTATCAGCCCTTTCCAGTGAGGTTATGGTTGGGAGGATGAAAGAAACCCCGAAGCGGCAAGCCAGCCAACTCAGCAGGCGCGTTCGCCAGGTGGGGCGAGTTGGGGGAAGTTTGACACCGGCTTCTTCCATACGCTTTTTCCAAAAGGTTGCATGTTTTTCTTCGGCTTGCGCTAATCGGCGAAAGACCTGCGCCATTTGGGGGTTCTTTTCTAGATCGGCAAGCGTGTGGTATAAAGCCGATCCATCAATTTCTTTCTGCCAATTGGCTCGATAACGGGCGATATCCGCTTTTTCAGTCATCAAAATCCACCTTTGTTTTTATAGTATGAAATTATTATAGCATGAGGCAAATTGAGGGGGAATATTTTGTTCTTGATCAATTCGCCAGAGGACATGCTGACTGATGAAAATGTTTTCTACACATTGGTTAAAAACTCATCTTCTATATTAGATATCGCCGATAAACTTCGCCGAGTTATATTTTACCCAGTTAATGACGGTTGTTTTAGGCTTGCCAGAAAAAGTCTAGGGAATCCAAGAATATTACCCTGATCCTATGGCTTTGTTTCAAAATTATCGGGCTGC
>DYKV01000566.1 GCA_020722415.1 Anaerolinea sp. | reverse complement strand
AATCCTTCGATGTCATTAATGAAATCATTTACGCTGCATATTCCTCCGCTGATTAACACGACAATTACTTTTGAGTTATATCCAGTAAGCAATTTAATAAAGTCGATTTGCTTGCCTGGTAACTTCACGGAATGGTTGGCTCTGTCCAGACCTTCTCCCTCTTGGGTGTGGTCCAACCCGCCGAAGTAGAGCACCACATCAGCCTGTTGCGCTTTTTGCAAGGCGTCGGCTATATCAGCGGCGAAGTTTCCTGAGATATCACAACCTTTTGCATAAAGCACTTTTTCTGCACCAATTCGATTTTCAATTCCCTCTTTAGGAGATATTTTATAAAACGGCTCAACCCAACTGCTTCCCGTTCCGTCCGTGGGCAAGACTGCTGCATTCGGTCCTAAAACAGCTATAGTATCCAGCGAATCAACATTTAATGGGAGGAGATTATTTAGATTCTTTAATAAAACTAAACTCTTTTTCCCGGCTTCAAGACAAAGTTTTTTATGGGCATCACTATTCAGATCATCGGGATTCCCGACCGGATAGTAATCCAAAATGCCGGAAAGAATTTTGGTGCGCAGAACATTTCGAACGGCCTCATCAATTACCGCCAGCGGAACTTTCCCGCTGGAAACCAACCCGGGGAGGTCATTTTGATAATGATCTGAGCCCATACAAATATCGGTGCCGCCTTCTATTGCTTTTTCAGTGTTCTTAACAGCGCCCCAATCGGAAACGACATAATAGGGAAATCCCCACTGTTCGCGCAGAATGGTATGAAGCAAGTTAAAACTCTCAGCCGCCTGTTCGCCATTAATTAAATTATATGCACTCATGATTGAAAACGCACCGGCATCCTGAACAGCGGTTCGGAAATTCAATCCGTAATGATCCATTAACAGCCTTTGAGAGATTAAATAATTATTATTCGTTCGATTGGCTTGTTTATGCTTCAGGTTAAAATGCTTTGCCGTGGCAAGACATGGAGTTGACTGAACCCCTTTTATGATTGCCGAATTAATTTGTGCATTGAGATAAGGGTCTTCTCCGCCGCTTTCAGGAGTTCTGCCGTTGCGAGGATCGCGCGTGAGATCTATTGCCGGTCCAAGCATTTGATGTTTACCTTTGGCCCGGAACTCCTCTCCCATTGCCTTTCCCACTTGCTCAGCCAATTCAACATCCCAGGTTGCGGCCATGGCAATGCCTACGGGAAAGGAAGTTGCCAAACCATCACGAACGCCGTGCGGACCGTCAGACATGACAAATCCTGGAATACCCAATCGCAGGTTGCTCGCCGTATTCATGCTCGCTTCTTTGTGCAACTGTTGTATTTTCTCCGCCGTTGTCATTTGACGAAGAAGACT
>DYKV01000565.1 GCA_020722415.1 Anaerolinea sp. | reverse complement strand
AGCGGAAAAATGACATTGATATCCTCAAGGATGTAACGAGGACTAATATGCAGGTGGCTAATGGCGAGTGAATTGGGCTGAGTCGTTGAGGGAATGATGCGAAACGAAGGGTCTCCCCAAGTTGGCTGAGCTTGTTCTTGCTATATATCGAATGGGGGTTTGTGGTTTTTTATATAAAAACCGGCGGATGTAATGATGGCAAACCGGGCTTGTCTAACGGGTTGGCGAAATGGCGCCCAAGGGATGGATGGATATCTTTCAACCTCTTGGCTTTGATAAAAGCGGGCAATCAAACGTGGCAGATATTTAAAACTATCTATCATTAGACATTGAAACGAATATAAAGAATATCCCCGTCTTGGACGATGTATTCTTTCCCTTCGATTCGCATTTGGCCAGCTGCTCTAACTGCAACACTGCTGCCATAGGCGATGAAGGTTTCATAAGGGATGACCTCGGCGCGAATAAAACCGCGTTCGAAATCGGTGTGAATCACACCGGCAGCTTTTGGAGCTGTACTCCCGCGTGGGATTGTCCAACAGCGGACTTCCTCCTCGTTCATGGTGTAAAAACTGATCAAACCCAGCATGGCATAGCTTTTATGGATTACTTGATCCAGACCGCTTTCGGCAACACCAGCCAGTTGTAAATACTCGCTGCGCTCCGCTTCAGATAAGCCAGCCAAATCTTGCTCGAGACTGGCGCAGATAGTTATACATTCGGTATGTTGTTCAGCTGCTATTTGTTGAACGGTCTGTAGTAATGGTGAGGGATTGGTTAAACTTGTTTCATCTACATTGGCAACAAAAATCATTGGTTTGGCAGTAAGCAGACGCAATTCTTGCTGAAGAGCTCGGTAGTGCTCGTCTTCCAAATAGGGAAATGTCTTTGCTGGATGACCATGAGCGAGGTGCTCCCGTAAAGATTGGGCAATTTCCATTGTGGGGAGTAATTTCTTGTCCCCTTTTAGTGCGCCGCTCAGACGTTCTATTTTTCGTTCAAGTTGTTGTAAGTCGGCTAAGATAAGCTCCAGTTGGACAATCTCAATGTCCGTTCGGGGATCTAGGATGCCATTCACATGGCTGACGTTTTCATCTTCGAAGCAGCGCACGACATGCAGGATAGCCTGAGTATCCCGAATATTTGCTAGAAATTGATTGCCTAAGCCTTCTCCTTGACTGGCGCCTTTGACTAAACCGGCAATATCTACAAATTCAATCGTTGCTGCTATTTTCCGAGGGACTTTTACTAAGTCAACCAGTTTATCTAAGCGCGCATCCGGAATAGGCACAATGGCGCGATTTGGCTGGATAGTACAAAAAGGATAACTGGCAACCTGAGCATGTTGTTCTTTGCATAA
>DYKV01000090.1 GCA_020722415.1 Anaerolinea sp. | reverse complement strand
GACGGTGTATGCGGACATCGGTTTGCGCCCGATGAACGACCTGGATTTGCTGGTGAGGGAAGATGATCTTCAGCGAGCATCCCAATTGTTATTACAGTGGGGCTATTCATCCGAAATGCCAGAATTATGGCCGGGGATGAGTAAGCTCTATGCCTATGAGGTAAATTTTGATCGTTTGGTGGGAGATGTACGCGTTCATATCGAATTGCATTGGAACTTAATCGGCGGCGAGGCCAGCATTTATCGCCCGCAAATCGAATGGTTTTGGCAAAATAGCGAAACGAGAGAGATCACTTCAAAGGTTATTGCTTTCCAACAACTAAAACCGGAAGCCCATTGGCTTTATTTAGCCGCCCATTTGTTCATCAAACATGCGGACGCGATCAAAAGGCTGATCTGGTTCTATGATTTGGCCTTACTTACGCATGACAAGGCATTAGACTGGGGTCTGGTTGCGCAGCAAAGTGAACAGTTCAGGTGGCAATTTACGTTGAATGAAGCCTGCAATCACCTTCGGGTTTACTTTGGCAAAGATTTTGTTCCGAATTTGCCACCAACTTGCGAAACGAAGAACATTGGTGAGGAAAATGCCGATCTGCAACAAACATCTTTAAGTGTCTGGGAGCGCCAGATGGCGAATTTACGCACCTTTAACGGGGGGGCGCGCCTGCTCTTGATTGCGGGGCTAATATTTCCATCACCGGCCTATATGCAATGGCGATATAGGATCAGGCACAAATGGCTATGGCCTTTCTTTTTATTCAGGCGCTGGTGGGATGTGGGACGTTCTTTAGTGGAGAGCAGGAGGGGAGAGGGAGGGAAGAGCGGGAAGCGGCAAGTTGCAAGCGGCAAGCGGCAGGGGGCTGCGTGATGGCGATCCTGCCCGGTTTGGTTTTTTTCTGTGGGAGGCCTTAGCAACTGTTCGGCAATCTAAATCAATTAGCTGGTTGTATAAAACCTGACCTAATAAATACTGTAGCAACATACTTGGTAAGCCTAGCAAGTGTTCCGAAGTAACCAAGCGAATTCACGAAATGCAATGCTGTAAAGATTACTTTTCATTGTCAAAACAAAAAAAATATGGGAATAAGATCAGGTACCATAAATTTTGCCTTGTGGGAATGCTGGGGTTCGTATTATTTTTAACAACTAATGTAGATACTATAAAGCAAAACCTCGTTTTTGTGGAAGCAATTCATAGCTTTCATATTGACAGGCTAGAGTCACCCATTTTTTTTCAAAAACCGGATAATTGTGCCTTTATCCCTACAGAAACATATAACCCTCATTTTGCTAACCTGATTGCTTTGTGTGAAATATCATTTCAAGAGGCTAGAGTTAACAAAATATTGGCAGAGTACCGTCCTACAGATGGTTATTTTGCGGGGCTTTTGTATGCTCGCTCAGGTATGTGGACGGATGCGGTTTCAATTTGGCAGAAAGCACAAGTTCCTACCAACGCATTTTTACAGCAGAGGAATGAGTTGTATGCTAACGGTAAAATAGATGAGTTAATTTTTCAGTCGCAAGCAGCATTGAGATTATCCCCTGTTATAGGAGCCTCATCTTATCCATATAATGATCTATTAGAGGCGGCAAATGATTTTGAAGCCTGGGGCTTCGAAATCATTGCCAAAGATTTATTGATATTGATGGCTCAACAATGGCCAAAAGATACCTGGGAACATTGGCATTATATGGTACGAGCGGCATCCCTCAATGGGGATCAAAAGGATATTTTGCAAACACTCGAAGAAGCAAGATCGTTTTTTCCAGAAAACACTTACTTCATAAATCGTCAAATTGGATTTTTGTATCAGATAAACCAATTTGATGAAGTCCTTGAACTTGCAGATGAGTGGCAAACCTATCAACCGGAAAACGCGATGCCACATTACTTCAAAGGTTTAGCATGGTTTCGTAAAGGTAATTACGTTTCTGCACAGAATGAGTTTATATTGGCCTTGGATATCGCAGGCGATTCAGACCAAAAGGCAAAAATTTTAGTGGAGATGGGGAATCTGGCAAAGGCACAAGGTGCTTTGGCAGAGGCAAAAGATTATTATGAACAAGTCCTCATAATTGACCCGCAAAACAACGATGCACGGAGTGGTTTGGATGCAATTAAATAGTAAAAACCGACAAATTGTCGCTATAATCCCAGCGCGGAGTGGCTCTAAGAGTATTCGCGATAAGAACATTCAGCCTTTTCAGGATAAACCTTTGCTGGCTCACTCTATATTGCAAGCACTTGAGTCGCAATATATTGGGCGAGTCATTGTAAGTACAGATAGCGAAATCTATGCGGCTATTGCAAGGGAATATGGAGCAGAGACACCCTTTCTACGTCCCGCTGAATTTTCGGGTGATTTTTCGACCGATTTAGAAGTATTTGAACACGCTTTAAATTGGCTACGAAATTATGAAGGTAATGTTCCTGAAATCTGTGTTCATTTGCGCCCAACCTACCCCTTGCGTGCTGTGTCAGATATTGATGGTGCAATTGAAAAACTTTTAAACAACCCACAAGCTGATTCGGTGCGCAGCATTGTGTTAGTTAAGGAAACACCCTATAAAATGTGGCGACTCGGAGATAATGATATCCTGACTCCATTGATCACTGTAGATGGACAAGAGTCTTACAATTTGCCGCGTCAAAAGTTACCGATTGTGTATACCCAAAATGCGAGTATTGATGTGGTACGCAGTGCGACTATTTTAGAACAACATTCAATGACGGGAGCAAAAATTTTGGGGTATGTGATGTCGCATAATTACGATATTGACGAACCGTACCAACTTTGGCAAGCTGAACAAAGCGCAGAAGATGAGCGTATTCGTAATCTGCTTGAAGCTCACCGCACATTTTGTTTTGATATTGATGGAGTCATTGCGACCTTAACGCCAAATAATCAATATGAATTGGCTGAACCCCAAATTGCTACAATTGAATTAATCAATACGCTCTATGCACGCGGTCACCGAATTATTTTATTTACAGCACGCGGTTCTATGACCGGCATTGATTGGAAAGAAGTCACAACTCGACAAATGACTGCATGGGGTGTGAACTATCATCAATTAATATTTGGTAAGCCTGCTGCTGATTTTTACATTGATGACCGTTTGGTTGATCTAAGCCGTTTATTAAACGTTGTTCGGTAAACTATTTCAATTGCTCGGAGGAGGTAGTGCAGTGAACCCATTATTTCAAGATTTATTTATTTTTGAGATGGCAAACAACCATCAAGGTAGTTTAGAACATGGTTTACGAATTATTGAAGCCATGGGCAAAATTAGCCGCAAACACGGTATTCGTGCCGGTGTAAAATTTCAATACCGTGACTTAGAAACACTTGTTCATCCCGATTTTTATGGTCGTACCGACGTAAAACATGTGCCGCGTTTCAAAGAAACTCGACTGGCAATGAGTGATTACCAAATTTTGGTCAATGCGGTGCATCAAGAAGGCATGGTGACAATATGCACGCCATTTGATGAACCTTCCGTTGGACATATTTTGGACCATGGTATTGAAATTATTAAGGTAGCCAGTGCTAGCGCAAATGATTGGCCGCTTTTGGAGCGAATAGCCGCTGCTCGTAAGCCTGTGATTTGTTCCACAGGTGGCAAATCCATTTACGATATCGACAACATCGTTAGTTTTTTTGAGCATCGTAAAGTAGCGTTTGCAATTTTGCATTGTGTAGGTATTTACCCGACTCCAGCATCAGAACTTTACCTTGATTTTATTGATCGTTTGCAAAAACGCTACCGAAACATTCCAATTGGTTATTCAGGTCACGAAGACCCAAATAATACAGATGTTGTTAAAATTGCTGTTGCGAAAGGTGCAACAATTTTAGAACGGCATGTTGGTATTGCACAAGAAGGGGTTCCGCTCAATAAATATTCTATGAGTCCTGAGCAAACAGATGCTTGGGTAGCTGCAGCGTTGATGGCTCAAGAAATGTGTGGACGTTTAAGCAAAGCCGCAAAGTTTGACAAGAAAGTGACACAAACCGAAATTGATTCACTTGAAACACTGGCGCGTGGTGTATATGCGGCGCGTCCAATTAAGCAAGGCGAAACGTTGACTGCTGATTCAGTTTTTTTTGCTATGCCGGTCGCTGTGTCGGGGCAAACAACAACGGCAACGTATCAGGCAAGCATGGTGGCTTCGCGTGATTATGCCCCCAACGAAGCCATTATGGAACATCGTCCTGCTTCGCCAATCAATATGGCACGCACCATTATCCATGATGCTAAAGGCATGTTGTACGAATCTGGCATCGAAATTGGTGATGATTTCGAGCTTGAGCTTTCGCATCACTACGGATTAGAACATTTCCGACAAACTGGCGCATTGATCATTAACATTGTTAATCGTGAGTACTGCAAAAAACTTGTGATTTTATTGCCCGGTCAGTCTCACCCCAGTCATTTCCACAAAATTAAGGAAGAAACTTTTCAACTCTTATGGGGTGAAATGGATTTGGTGTTGGATGAAGAAACGAAGCATCTTAAGCCCGGTGATAAAGTTCTCGTTGAACGTGGACACTGGCATTCGTTTTCTTCTGCCAAAGGTGCAATTTTTGAAGAAATTTCCACACGGCATATTCGCGGCGATTCGTATTATGCCGATCCCAAAATTGCTAGTTTGGATCCAATGCAGCGGAAAACAATTTTAGAAGCTTGGTAAAGTATTTTTAGGGCGGTGGAAGTATGCTTCTATCGCCCATTTCCCTTTTTATGGCAGATATTTTGAATCACAATCAACCCTCATCTATTCGTCAAAAAATAGCACTTGCACTAGATTATGCTATTAGCGATTTCAACGCATTGTTGCAGTTTGCTACCAATCGTCCGGTTCAGGCGATAAAAACTTCGCGTTCGGCTTTGAAACGTTGGTTGCAAGAATTAGAACAGCCTGAGCCACCTCATAAAATGCCAATTATGATTGCAGCGGTTCGTAATCGTCGCTGGGTCGAATGGGCAATTTTTTCAGCGTTGTATTTGTTGCGTAAAGGTTATCAGCCAATAATTTTGTATTCGAGTGAGGAAGTCAATGGCTTGTACAAGCCACAATATCCACATGAATACTTTGGACAATCTTTTTGGCAAATTGCAAAAACTATTTCATATTTACAATTTGTCGACCTAGATAAATATCAACGCACAGATAAATCACCGGTAGGTTACGAAGATTTTTTGGAACGTGCCGCACATACTGTTGTGGCTTACGATTTACGACTAGAAGAATATGAGCCAGATCTTGACCCCGAGCGCTACGAGCAAGGTTTGAAGGCAGCGCATACGATGCTTGCACAAAATATAAGTGCTTTTGAACAAATTGTGCGTGATTATGACGTAAAACGTTTTATTAGCCCTAGTGGTTTAATTGGTAAGACGGCGGCTTTTTGTGAGGTGACGCGGCGATTGGGCATTAAGGGTTTTTATCTTGAGGCGTGGTCAATGCGTCCAGGACACATGTTGTGGGGCGTGAATCGTCCAGCATTAGAGTTTGATGTGCCGGGATGGCTGCGAGTACTTGGTGAGTGGACTGATGAACGCGAAAAAGATGCTCGCGATTATATGGCTTTTCGTGAAGGCGAGAAACTAGACCGCGCCGGTTGGTTGGAGAATTTTCATCAAGTACAACCCGTTCAAAAAGAAGTCGCCTTGCCGACTGAAGTTGAAAATTTTCTTAAGCGACCTGGAAAATTTTTTTTGCTTGGCACAAATGTCGTTGGTGATAGTGCTACGTTGCGGCGCGGCTTGGCTTTTCGTAGTCAGCAGCAATGGGTTAAGGAAACCGTTGATTTTTTTAAATCTCACCCCGAATATAATTTGATTATTCGCGCCCATCCTGATGAATCCTGGGCGCGAGCGCGTGTCTATTTAGGGAAAATTGCTGCGCAGGTGGCGCAGGGAATCCCTAACATCTTGATTGTAGGCAGTGAGCAGAAGATTAATACCTATGCTTTAGTTGAGCGGATTGATGTTGGGTTGGCATGGGTGAGCAACATCGGCTTGGATATGGCGTTGCGCGGCAAACCGGTGATTTTGGCGGCACGCGCCAATTATTCATCGCTGAACATCTGCCATCAACCGGAGACCAAACAGGCTTATTTTGAAAGTCTTGTAAGAATGGCAGAGCATCCTGTCGTTGCTACCCCTGAACAAGTGCGACTCGGTAAAGCGTACCACTATATTGTATTCAAAATCATGTCTTTGGAGGCAGATAGTCCGCGTTATTTGACGGTAGATTATCGTCTTGATCCAGCCTCTGCCAGCCCAGAGCGCGAGACGTTTTACAAGGTAATGGCAGGCGAACTGCCTGACTTAATTTACGGTTAAGTTTTGCGGATGTTTGAGATTGATAAAAGGTTTATTCCCCCCACGCGCTTCGCTCACGTACTTCTATACCCGCATACGTCAGCAAGATGCTTTACTGATTTATTCTTCGGGATCGTTTGTTTATAACTTGGTTTCCTTGGTTGCTTCTATTTTGGTACTGCGTTGGGTGCCGCCAGAGCAGATGGGCATTTGGCAGACAGTGATGTTAGCGAATACTTATGGTGATATTGCCAAACTGGGCGTTTTTAGTGGGTTGAATCGCGAACTGCCGTTTTGGTTAGGTAAAGGCGATAAGGAAAAGGCTTACCAACTGGCTGCCAGCGCACAGGCGTTTTCTCTCATTATCTCCTGTCTGGGGTTGGTGGTGTTTGTGGGTGTTGCTTTGTCAGGGAGTGGTCTTTCACAAGTGTGGCGTTCATCTTTTTTGGCAATTGGCTTGTTGTGGTTTGCCTCAGTTTACAACAGTTACTTACAAGTTACATTTCGTACCGGCAATGAATTCAAGGCATTAGGGTACGCCAATTATTTTCATAGTCTCGTCAGCATTCTCACCCTAGTATTGGTTGCCGTATGGGGTTACCAAGGTATGATTGCCAGAGCAGTTTTTTTAGTTGCTGTCTTGGCGGTAATTTTTCATTGGTTACGTCCCATTCGGGTTGGCTGGCGGTTTAATCTGCCGGAATTGAAAGAACTGATGAAAGTTGGAATTCCAATTTACATTAGCACCTATTTATATACATCGGCAATGGGCTTAGACCGAGTGATTTTGTTGCAGAAAGGCGGCATAGAACAGGTTGGTTACTATGCCCCCGCAACTGCGGTTTTAACCATTATGATGACTATCCCGTTTTCGCTCACTTCCTATTTCAACCCGCGTATGGTTTATAGTTTGGGTAAAGATGGTGACCGACGCAAATTATGGCGACCAACGCTGATGGCGGTTGGGTTGTCTTTCTTAACCGGTTTCCCAATGGCACTGCTGGGTTGGTTCTTGGTGCCACCTGCGCTGCAATACTTGTTTCCGCAGTATTTACCCAGCGCGCTGGCTGTGCAAATTACACTGGTTGCAGGTGTATTTTTATCGCTGCGTACTGCCGTTGTAGCCCTGATTGTCCTGAAGGCATGGCGCTATTTGTATGGATACATGATATTGTTTTTGATTGTGCGCTGGCTTTCCTTGGTCATTAGTATTGAACAGTTTTCTCCCTTAACCGGTGTTGCCGTAGGGAGTGTAATTTCATTCGTGATTATGGGAGGATTGGCAATATTATTTGCTTTTCTTGCCATCCATAGATGGAATGTGGAAATCAAGTAAATCTTTGCTCTCGGAGTTTGATTTGACACAACTCAAATCTTTAATAAAGCCATCTTTACATTCTCCAAGGTTTAAGATTTCTCCATCAATTGATTCATCTTTTTGGCGAAATCTTCGCGTTGATTTAGGGTTTTCAATAATTGGTGCGCCAAAATGTGGTACAACTTGGTTGGATATATATCTTAATCATCATCCAAGTATTTTTTTGCCGGGTGAACAAAATGTATTTACTCTCTTTCAAGAAAAGGGTGCAGATTATTTTAATTCGCTCTATGAAGGGCATGATGCACAATTACTCGGTGATCACTCTAACATCAATATGCTTGACCCCAACCTTCCAGAAATTTTTGCGAAGAAATATCCTCAAATGAAATTGATTATGGTTTGTCGCGAACCAGTTAGTCGAGCCTTTTCACATTACTTAATGGATACAAGCAAAGGACATATTAACCCTGAAGTTAACAGCTTTTACGACGTACTTTTTGAACCAATTACTTACAGTTATTATGATTTGGGATTGTATGCAAAACATTTGAAAAGATATTTGGAATTTTTTGACAAAAATTCAATTCTTGTGCTTACATTGGATGAAATCGCCAATTTTCCAGATGTAACTATGAAAAAGGTATTCGAGTTTTTGAGCGTTCAACCTTCTATTAATCTACCACCTATTCAACGTGAAAATACTTGGGAACAGCGTAAAATTGAACGTCATTCTTCAGTCTTTTTTATCCGTAGATTAGCCATGATTTTTTTTCCAAAAAAAATTTATTCTCCATTGAGAGATCATTGGTTTAAGAATCATCACCAGCATTTTCTCAAGGTTGTTGCCAAATACTATCACCCTCAAAAACCCGAAGGCGATTCAATTGAACGAGGTAAAGACCTGTTAAGGGATTTGTATCTTGAAAGCAATGCGGAATTAGAGTCTTTGACCGGGCTTAATTTATCTTCATGGAACCAGATCAAGGGATAAAGATAAATGCAGTGGGCTTTTTTTACGCTAAAAACCTTCCTTAATCGCGCTAGAATTATTTTTGTTAATTCATTGTGTCATTTCATATTATTACTATCCGGAATTAAATTTGGGAAACAATTGCGTATTACTGGACGGATGAACATACAGGTTCATCCGACTGCAAAGATAAAATTAGGACATAAAGTACGCATCAACTCTGGTTTCTCAGAAAACCCGGTCGGCGGTGCATTGCGGATGGGGATTTGGGTTGGTCCGAACGCCCAGTTGACCATTG
>DYKV01000564.1 GCA_020722415.1 Anaerolinea sp. | reverse complement strand
ATTCATTTCAACCTATTTCAAATTATCCCCAAACACATCCCGGATTGCGTCGAGATATGCCATTTGGTTGACAATGTCTGGCTCGAGATAACTCCCTTCCGTCCATTCGTTCCAGCAATTGATGTTGAAGATACGGTGGCCGCGATCCCTTTCATTCAGAAATAACTTCATCCGTTCAAGCGCATCTCTGAATGCCTGCGGTGTATTACCGCTCATAGTTGCCATAAATGGATAGCCGATTGGTTCGAACTGATCGTTCTGGTTTGCTCGGGGACTGCTGTCCCAGCCCATAGTCACATTTGGATAATAGGGCAATTCAAACGTGTCGCTTACCGCTTCGGCGTACGCAAAATATTTTTGCTGAACAGCGGGGTACGGTGTTGCTGGAAATTGCCACAACCGGACATGATGAACCCAGACATAGGAAGTAAATGAATTAAAACCGAGCTTGTGAATCAATGCCTTGACGTTTTGGACTTTTTGCCCTCCCGGTAGAATAATGTTCCCCCAAACCACAGCATTCATATTCAGGCCTGAGAATCCGGCTGCTTTCACTTTGCTTCGAAAATCCGCTATCGCTTGAGCGGCCGATTCCGCACTACCGTAATTCTCGATGAATTTGGAGAGATCGTAAATCGAAAAATAGGGCTCGCCGTCGATGCGCCAGTAGGACGGATGCTTAAAATAGGTAGATATAATATAATCAGTCATCGTCTCCCAGGTCGTGCGGCTAATTCTACCAGGATACAGAATTTCGGGCCCGTTTATCAAGTCCTCTTTACCAACCGGTTGAATATTTCTCCAATCGTGATTGGCCCACATCAGTGCAAACTTGACGCGCCAATTATTTTCGGCTTGGAAAAATCCCTGTTCAAGTGCTTTTTCCAGAAATGGACCGTCGTCAAAATAGTACCAGTCGAAAATGAAGGCGTCAATGCCATGAGCTGCCGCAGCATCTATTTTTTGTGCCATCACCTGCGGATCAGATTCATCGGTATAGCCCCATAGCGGTACCTTCGGCTGCTGATGACCGGGAAACCGCGGTCTGGCTTTTTTCACGAGTTCCCATTCGCTCCAGCCTGGTCCATGAAATTTATTATTTCTATTATCCGTGGGATGATAGTTTGGGAAATAATAGCACGCAATCTCATAGCCGGGCGAAAAGTCCTTCATTTTTTTGGAACAGGAACCAGCCACAACCAGCGCGATTCCTATAAAAATTTTGATGGTTGTTTTCATACACCTCTCCTTATTCTGTATTCGGTCAAAAAACTTTGCCCCGTGATCGGCTGCAACCAAATGGCTCTAAATCAAAGGAACAGCGGCTTCTTATTTTTGATAAAGCTTATTTAATTCATATAC
>DYKV01000563.1 GCA_020722415.1 Anaerolinea sp. | reverse complement strand
CGGCGACTTCATCGTGGACAGAAACGGCATCCTGCGCCTCGTCCATCCCAGCCACAATCCGACAGATAGACCTTCAGTGGATGAGTTGCTCAAAGTAATCGAAACACTATGAACACACTCCCCACTCACCTCGTCATCAACGCCGCCATTGAAAAGAAATTCGGCGCGAAGTTCAAACTCGCCAAATCCGCTTTTCTGTGGGGTTCGGTATTACCCGATATTCCCTTTGGCTTGCTCTCGTGGGGGACGTATGTTTACTACCGCCTCATCCTCCAGCAGGATACCAGTTCCTTGATGGAAGATGTCATCCATCCTGCCTATTTCAACAATCCCTGGTGGATTGCCAGCCACAACTTCCTGCACTCGCCTACCGCGCTCATCCTCTATGCCATCCTGCTCTGGCGCTTCGTGGACAAACCCAACACGCACGGACATGGGTGGCTGTCCTTCATCTTCGGCTGCATGGTTCATTCCGTGATTGACGTCTTCACCCATTACAACGACGGTCCCGTGCTGTTCTTCCCTTTCGACTGGCACACGCGCTTCTACAGCCCAGTCAGTTACTGGGACAGGGCACATTATGCGAGTCAATTCTTTTGGGTGGAATTGGGGATCAATATCGTGCTGTTGGGCTATCTTTTCCTACCAAAGTTGATTCAAAGGTTTGCAAAATCAAAATAAAAGCCCCGAACCAATTCAGTTCAGGGCTTTGAGCGATTTACGCCATCGCAGGTTCGTAACGCAAGACCAGCAACTGGTCTGCCTTCAAGGCAAGTTCGGCAAAGGTACGTCCTTCGTTATCCGAAAATTCCACCTCGAATACATCAGGCGCAAGGATTTCGACCACCGTGCCGACCTGCCCTAAAGATAATTCACGGTTGGGAAGTTCCTGGGTCAAGGCGACCACATCCAGCAATTTCACTTTTTGTTTCATAATTTGGCTCTCCTACACAACGTAACAACTCGTCAAGCGCGGTGTGGATTCTCCTCTGCGGATGATCCACGCGCTGCGGACAACGGCTTCTTTACCATGTCTTGTTACCAAAACATCAACAATGAACCTTTGCCCGTATTCATCCTGCTCGCCCGACATTGCATTCTCAGATTGAACGGCTTTCAAGAGAATGTCTCGAAGTTCGTTTGCGTTCTCGGCAGTCAGCCCAAGCACAGTTAAAAAGACTCTTGCCTTATGTTTGCCGCGCGGATGAGTTTCACTCAAACAATAATCTCGTAGTTTTTCAATATCTACAATGGCTTGCTCTGCGTTGGGCAACTTCATACCAAAATTATACTCTAACAGTCTATTTCCCGGTTCATTGGGAATTGGCGTGGCGATCCGCCAGATGTAGGGCGGAATTAATTC
>DYKV01000089.1 GCA_020722415.1 Anaerolinea sp. | reverse complement strand
TGCAGTGGATTCATTTATTGGTTAATTCAGATTGGAACTATTCAGGCTGGCTATTTTATGCCAGATTCGACAGGCTGGAAGCCCTGCCTCAATACAAAAAAGCCCTATGGGATGTCCAACTAATCGGCTATAACCGGTTTCCCTGAACTAAGGCAGGGATTTATCCCGCCGAATACAACCAGCATACAATCTGGATCGGCGGTTCTTCACATTGAGAATTGCTGAAATCTTGGCTTGGTTTCTATATTTCTATATTATTGTTAAGGGCTCGCCACAAAGAATCCCAGTCCGAAAAATAGGGGATATTTGCCTTGGCAAAAGCCGATTGTTTGGAGAGATTTCCCCTGGTCAGCCCATAAGCAAATAAACGCACCTCTCTGCCGCTATCCCGCAATAGTTTGCCAGCTGACCAGAGCGATTGAACGCCGTTTAATGTGTCTTCAACCAGGTGGATTTCAAGTTGTTGGGGAAGCCAATCCAAAAGCGGCTGAGTTGATTTCTTCAATGTCCAATTAATCGCTGCATCTATGGCTGTTTTCTCATCGCCGATTAGTAATGCCAAGATTGCTGCTAAGCTATGCACCGCCGCGGGTTTAATGAGTTCATCAGGTTTAATATGATAGAGGTCACCGACATACTTCAACTGTCCGAAACCGATCAGCGTTAGTTCTGCCATATCTAACAATTCTAAAGCGATCTCTGCTTCAGGTGCATACCCGGCTGGACAGTTTTTTGATTGGCGTGGCGGCGAGGACGGGCGCGAGGTTATGACAGCTATCTGCAATTTCCCTTTTTGTTGGGCGGATAATAATTCTCTTTTGATCGGGGTCGGGATGATTGGCTTATCATATAAAGCCAGAAAAGAGGGGCTTTCTATGTCTGCCGGCATTTGATAGGTTTGACGGAATTTTTCTGTGCCTAATACGTATTGCTGGAACAGGCGTGTTGTGGCAGATAAATAGGGATCACGGCTATTCCGCAGAAGACGATCCCCAAGCGGTTTAGGGATGGCTGGAAAAAGCCCCGCTTCCCAAGCCGTTTCGGCGGGAAATTGATTGGGGACGAGGTGTATTTTGGGGATTTCAATTTCCGGCAATGGTATTAATGCTGATATTTTCGCGAAGGCACGCGCGGCGGAGAAGACATCGCCATCTGCAGGAAAGACAATGGAATTCGTGCGGGAAAGAATGCGCTGCCATAAGCTGGCGATCAGGATGGGGAGCATATCCCATTCGCTCGTTATCCCGTTTGCCTCCATTTCCTCCATCATACTTTCTCTAATCGGGATGAAGGGCATCTGCATCATTTTGGTGATATATTCCCAGGCCGCCACTACAGCCTTGCGATAGCCAAGCGGTTCAATTAAGACGCTGTCGATATCCAATAAGATAATTTTCTTCATCTATGTCGGCGCTCCAACTCAGATAAAACATCTTGCGGGGTTATATCTTGGGCAGCCATCAAAACAAGGACATGATAGGTAAGATCGGCTATTTCTTCAATTAGCCGTTGTTTATTTTCAGAGAGGGCGGCAACAACGGTTTCGGTGGCTTCTTCGCCTACTTTTTGAGCCATCCGCGGGACTCCCGCAGCATACAAGGCTGAGGTATAAGATGTTTCTCTAGGGTGGATTTTACGATCTTGGATGATTTCGAATAAATCAGTAATGTTCATTAAATTTCCTTGCCCTCTTTGCTTTCTAATTGGATGGGGAATGGGCGATAAAAACAAGAATAATTCCCGGTATGGCAAGCTGGTCCATCCGGGTTGACCAGGAAGAGTAAACTGTCGAGATCACAATCAACCCGGATTTCGACCACCCGTTGAAAATTACCAGATGTTTCCCCTTTATGCCATAAAACCTGGCGGCTGCGTGACCAGAAATGCATCTCCCCGCTGGCGAGTGTTTTCGCTAGGGCATCTTTATTCATGTATGCCAGCGTTAATACCTGACCGCTTCGGTGATCTTGGACGATAGCGGGGATTAAGCCGTTTTCATTGAATTTCAAGCTATCTATGGAGATTGAATTTTGAAACATCGTTTTCCCTTGCCTCAAAGCAGCCGAATTGGCAGTCCTTGTTGCTGCAGATACAATTTTAACTGAGGAATCGAGAGCGTTCCGCTATGAAACAACGAGGCAGCTAAGGCTGCATCGGCATTGGCATCCCGTAAAACTGTGAGGAAGTGTTCCATATTTCCTGCTCCGCCAGAGGCAATCAATGGAACAGAGACGGCTTGAGAAATTGTGCGGGTTAATTCGAGATCATAGCCATCTTTTGTGCCATCGGCATCCATGCTGGTTAACAATACTTCCCCCGCGCCGGCTTCGACAGCCTTCACCGCCCATTCGACTGCATCCAGATTGGTAGCTTGCTGGCCGCTGGAAATTACAACCTGCCATCCGTTGCCCTCTTTCCTCCGCCGCGCATCAATGGCAATCACAATACATTGTGAACCGAAGCGCATAGCTCCCTCACTCAATAAAGATGGATTACGCACGGCGGCTGAATTGATGCTTACTTTATCGGCGCCAGCCAGTAACAGGCGATGAATATCTTCGACAGTGCGTACTCCTCCTCCCACTGTAAGAGGCATAAAGACGTGGCTGGCGACCTGACTTACTAATTCCAAGGTCGTTTGCCGTCCTTCTGGTGTAGCAGAGATATCCAGAAAAACCAGTTCGTCCGCGCCTTGTTCATCATATAGACAAGCCTGTTCGAGGGGATCACCGGCATCGCTCAAGTTAACAAATCGGACTCCTTTGACTACTCGTCCGTCCTTAATGTCCAAGCAAGGGATAATTCTTTTGGTTAACAACTTACTCCTCCAATTGTAATGCCTGCTCGATCGGGATTGATCCCTCATATAGCGCTTTACCAATCACAACCCCGGCAGCTTTATTGCTTTTTGCTTTAATAATATCCTCTAAACTGGACACTCCTCCCGCCAAAATCACATCTAAATCGAATGCGTCTTTTATTTTTCGCAGCAAAGAAATGTTGATCCCTGTCTGTGTTCCATCACGATCAATATCGGTTAATAAAATTAACCGGACGCCTGCTTTTTCTAGCTGTCTGGCTAAGTCGAGGACGCGATATTGGCTTTCTTTCCGCCATCCATGCGAATAGACCCATTCATCTTTACAATCCAGGGCGACCACAATTCGCTGAGCTGAATATTTTTCCAGAGCTTTTTCCAATTCTTGCGGCTGAGCAATAGCCAAAGTAGACAGCATGACCCGCTGAACGCCCATTTTCATCACTTTATCTACATCGGCGAGGCTGCGAATGCCACCGCCAAACTGGACGGAAAGGTTTTTCATGGATGTAAAGTGAAGGATTTCTCTTAAGATTGCCCAATTCTGCCGGCTGACTTTTCCAAATGCCCCATCTAAATTAACAATGTGCAACCAATTTGCCCCTGCTTCCGCCCAACGTTTCCCGTATTCTAATGGCTGTTCGCCATAGACCGTTTCTTGATCAGCTTTTCCCTGGCGCAGACGGACGACTCTACCATTAGACAAATCAATTGCTGGATAGACTACAAAACTACTCATCCGCTATCTCCAGAAAGTTCCTCAAAATGGTAATGCCGGTTCTCTGACTTTTTTCGGGGTGAAACTGCACACCAAAAATACGCCCGCGTTGTACCGCGGCCGGAAATTCAATCCCATGCACACAATTTGCAATCACCTCGCTTTGATCCTCCACCTGGCAATAATATGAATGATTGAAATAAAAATAGATTGGCGATATTAAATTTTGGAAGAGGGCTGTGTCCTTTTTTAAGTAGATTTCATTCCAACCGGTATGAGGCACTTTCACACCCAAACCATCTGGGAAGCGGACAACTTTACCCGCTAATAGACCCAAACCGAGATGAACTCCCATCTCCTCACCAGTCTCAAACAAGGCTTGCATCCCCACGCAAATTCCTAATAAACTTGCCCCTTTCTCAAGGGCGATATATATTCCCTCTTCTAGTCCATTTTTCCTCAACCCATTGATAAAATCCCCAAATGCCCCTACACCAGGCAGAACGATTCGGCGGGCTTGGGCAACCTGATGAGGAGAAGCCGTGCGGATGACAGTCGTATCTATGCTCTCGAGTGCTTTTTGCACCGAGCGCAAGTTTCCTGTCCCAGCGTCCACAAGTACGACCGTCTTCTTCACTACAATGCTCCTTTAGTAGAAGGGATTTGATTAGCGCGCCGTGGGTCAAGCTGGCTTGCCTGATCCAAGGCGCGTCCTAGAGCCTTAAATAAAGCTTCAGCTTGATGGTGATCATCTCGTCCATACAAAACCCGTCCGTGCAAATTACAATGGGCGGCAAAGGCGAAAGATTCGAAGAAATGGGTGAGTAAACTGGTGGGAATATTAGCAACATGAGGGGAGTTCCACTGGATATTTAATACTGCGTATGGTCTTCCAGATAAGTCAATCACAACCTGGGCGAGGGTTTCATCCATTGGGACAAAACAATCGGCTATCCTCACAATTCCTTTTCGCTCTCCCAATGCTTGATCAAATGCTTTACCCAAAATCAAGCCAATATCTTCTATCGTATGGTGAAAATCCACCTCTAAATCGCCTTTTGCATGTAAGCTGAGATCGAATAAACCATGCAAGGCGAAATTGGTCAGCATGTGATCGAGGAATCCTATCCCGCTGGAAATATTGGTTGTGCCGCTCCCATCCAGATTTAATGCGACGGTGATATCGGTTTCACCGGTTTTTCTGGAAATCTTTGCCTCTCTCATTTTTGCTCTTCCTTCTCAATAGTTTGCAATGCCCCTAATAAAGCATCGGTATCGCTCGGTTTCCCCACGCTAATGCGGATATGATCTTGTAATCCTTTACTGTTAAAATAGCGGACAAAGATGCCAAATTGATATGCTAAGCGCTCTTTTAGCTGGGCTGCGTTCATTCGAGTAACGCGGACAAGTATGTAATTTGCCAGCGACGGATAGGCAGATAGAAAAGAAAAGTTCTGTAATTCTGTATAGAGCCGTTGGCGTTCCTGTACTAACCATTCGACCATCTTTGCTAATTCGTCTGGATAATCTAGACAAGCCATTGCGGCTGCACTGGCAGCTACATTGACACTATAGGGTTGTTTAGCTTTCCAAAGTGTTGGCATTAACCAAGTCGGAAATGCGCCGTATCCTATTCGTAACCCTGCTAGAGCCGCTAACTTGCTGAAGGTGCGCAGCACTACTAAATTGTCGCGGAGAGGGACTTGCCGGATACGGCTTAAGTTACTACCCAGCGCTTGGGGCTGATCGGCAAATTCAATGTATGCCTCATCTAACACAACTAATGCTGGTAATTCCAAGATCTGTTCGATCACCTTTGCATTGGGGAAGGATCCATCGGGGTTATTCGGTGTTGCCAAGAAGATGATTTTGGGCTGTTTTTCTCTGACGACCCGGCGGAGTACTTCTAAATTGATGGAGAAATCTGATTGCCTGGGGATTTCCCAAACCTGTGCGTTATTCAAGCGGGCGTCAAAGGCATACATACCAAACGTCGGTGGAAAGATAACAATACTATCCCCCTCGTCAATGAAGACGCGCAAAAGCAGATCAATTAACTCATCTGCCCCTGCCCCAATCAGTAGATTGTCCATAGGGATTTGGCAAAACTGGGATAGTTTTTGTCGCAAAAGCCGGCTCTCTGGATCGGGATATATGTGGGCATAAGGTAAGTTCGCCAGCGTTTCCCTTACCACTGGAAGAGGACCATACGGGTTTTCATTGGCGTCTAGCTTGATGATTTGATCCACGGAGCGCTCTATTCGCGCAGAAAGCACCTCAAATGGTTCAATTGGGGTATAAGGAGGGATTTTTTCTAAATGTTTTCGTATTTGCATTTTCATACCCGGGAGAACTAAGTTGAAGGTTCGTTTTTCAGCGAGGCAACCATTGCCAGATAGCGGGGAGGCTCTTCCTCAAAAATATAAGATACCGGGCTTACAATAATCCCGCTGCCACCAATCGCTCGTAATTCATTAATTGCAGAGGTCAATTGATCGCGACGAACAACGATCGTCACTGAAAACCAACTCTGACCGGCTTCATAGACGTATACAGGGCTGATGGTTGGACCTTGTAATCCGCAGATCGTTCGCTGGGTGAACATTTTTTGGGTAATTTCTTGTGGGCTATTTCCCCGCATATTTGCAATCACCAGTAAATTTTCCTTTGCTCTTAGGTGGGCTTCGATATATTCCAGCAATAATCGCCCCATTTCCAGTGCAGCCGAGCTTTCCATTAATACTTTTCGATTAGCAATCAACGCTGCCTGAGATGAAAGGATTACTCCATCTCTGAGTGGTTTTAAGCGGTTGTCTTTTAAAGTTTGCCCAGAAGATACTAAATCTGCGATCAAATCGGCATAGCCAATCGTTGGCGCAGTCTCTAAAGTGCCTTCTGCTGCGATTAATGAATGTGGCACATCGTTTTCCCTCAAGAATTGGCGGGTGAGGTTAGGAAATTTGGTTGCCACCCGCAAAGGACGTTGCAATACTTGGGCTTGTCTTTTTAATCCATGCAGATCAACGACATCTGTCCAAGCTTCGGGAATTGCCAACGTTAATGCGCAATGCCCATAACCGAGAGCCTCGTGTAAAATCAAGACTTCTCCATTCTCTCCGCGTTTCTCTTCGATCACATCCCTGCCGGTGATCCCAAAGTCAACGCTGCCTTGGCGTACACTAACCACGATATCGCCAGGTCTCTGAAAGAGAACCTGTAAAGCCGGTAACGCAGGTATAGATGCCTGATATTGGCGCGGGTTTGGTTTGTGCACGGTTAAACCAGCCTCAGCTAAAAATTGTAAGGTGGCTTCTTCGAGACGCCCCTTAGAGGGTAAGCTTAATCGAATTGGATTGAGGGTTTCTTTCATCATTTTCCTGTTAAAAAAAACCCCGGTTCAAGAACCGGGGGTATGAATTTCTAGCTGGATGTTACAGGTGCATTAACTCCATGCGCGTCCAAACCGCCCGGTTCCGGGGATGGAATGGTGATGGGCATGGAATAAGTGCTTCTGCATAATTGAATTTATTATAATCCTATTCGGTTTGTATAGAATAGGTTAATTCGCCTAATTTTAGTTGGTTTAAATTAATCATTTTGCTGTACTTTATTAAAGAGGTATATGCTGTCTACCAATTTTTCTTGCGGTTGCGGGTCCCTGATGGATGAGGCTCTATCGGTTTTTTCTTTCCCATTCCCGGGATATTTTTTCAGAATTAGGCGCGTCTCGCTGCGTTTGACACCCGGAATCCTCCGAATCTCCTCGATCAGATTATTTAATGCCATCACATTCTCAACCGAGATCAATGCGCCGATGTCAAACTCGCCGGTGATTTCAAATATGTTGATTACATTCCGAAAGCTGCGCATCCGCCGCACTACGAGAGTGGTATAAATATGAGATTCCACTTCCAGCATCACCAAGGCATCAATTTCATGGGGAATCACATCTATCACGCGCCCGGTGACCTTTTCGGCGATTTCGAGGATATCCGCATCGAAGATCTGCTTGCGTTGGTCGCCAAGACGCTTGATTTCGTTCACGATTTGCTCCAGTTCATCAGCTGCAACGCCGATGCCATATTCTGCCAGACGCGATTCAACAGCACTTTTCCCGGTATATTTATCAATCACAATTTTGCGATCCCGTCCAATCCAAGCTGGTTCGAATGGTTCATACGTGCGCGGGTCTTTGAGAACACCATTGGTATGCACACCGCTCTTATGGGTAAAGGCATTTTGACCGGTTATCGGTTTGTTTGGTGCAGTGAAAAAGCCGGTCACTTTCTCCAAATAATCGGCTAAATCTAGCAAAGCTTCTAGACGGTATTTTTTTACCCCCTCCAAATTGGCATAAGCCATAATTACTTCGGTTAGATCTGGAATACCACAACGTTCACCCATACCATTCACGGTGGTATGGATACAATCCGCGCCGGCGCGAATACCAGCCATCGCGTTGGCGAGCGCTAAACCATGGTCATTGTGACAATGCAAGTCAATTTTGCAGGGGAGTAAATTTTGCCTGAGCGCTTGAATTCGTTCATAGACCCAGTGTGGCTGCATTACGCCCACCGTATCCGCAAAACTAATCCGATCAGCTCCAGCTTCAATGGCGGCATTGCAGACAGCCACTAAAAAATTAAAATCAGTCCGCGAGGCGTCTTCGGGTGTATAACGCACCTTCAGTCCCAGGCTGCGGGCAAAGGAGACCATTTCGGAAATTAAATCAATCACCTGTTGGGGAGTCTTTTTTAACTTAGCATCTAAATGAATTGACGAGGTAGCATAAAAAATTGCCACCCGATCTGCCCCACACTCCTTCACGAGCCGGATATTTTCTCGGCGGGCGAGAGAGTGAGCGACTATCTCTGCATTTAATCCCGCTGATGCAATCCGCTCGATGGCTGTAGCGACATTGGGCGAGACGCTTGGATCGCCGGCCTCGATCATTTCCACACCGACTTGATCTAATAGTCGGGCGATTTCGATTTTTTCTTCCAACAGGAAATTTACATAAGGAGTTTGTTCTCCCTCACGAAGGGTTGAGTCTAAGATTTCGATCATGTTCTTTTCTCCTACTTTGGTTATAAATACAAAAATGCTCCCTCGGTTTCGGAGGGAGCATTTTAAGGAAACGACCTAATTGAACTACTCTTATCAGATGGTGATTAGCTAAATCGCCAGCGCCCAACATCCGAAAACCGAAGTGCGGATGTTGGCAGGCGCTTATAGTTGGACTTGCTGCAAACTGGATTCATTGCTGGGTTTTATACTTTCAATTTGGGTTACCGTCAACAGAGAAGTTAGCCAAAAGGGAAAGGAATTAATTGTACAGGTTAACCAAAAAAGAGCAGTAAGGAAAAGGTTCGCAAAGTAAATAGAGGGCTCCTAAGGCAGGGTTCTCCGGGATTA
>DYKV01000562.1 GCA_020722415.1 Anaerolinea sp. | reverse complement strand
CTGAAGAAGTTGGAATAGGAGCAGGGGCACTTGTATCTGGTTCTGTAAATACAGGGGGTGGTGATTTTGTTGGCAGAGACCAAGGGGTATTTTTGGGGCGGACCGTCCCTGCTCAACAAGTCATCAACATTAGCGGAGATATTAGAGATTCTACTATCACGGTTTATCCAGATACAACAATAGGTCGCATTGGGGCGCAAATCAATCGTCTCCGTGGTCGCGTCACAAGATTAATACCAGCAGAAGATGCTTTGGTAAAACTTGCGAAACTTCGTGAGCCTAGACCCATTGGGCGATGGAATGTAGAAGAAGTTGAGTTATCTGTGGTTGGTCTGACCACCCGTTTTCGCCCCACCCGCAAGCCAGAATCCAATGACGAGAATTCAAGTGCCAAAAAGTATCTTGACCAACTGAATGATATTGAGGGGCAAATAGTTCCTACAATTGAAGTCGAAAAATACTCTCAACTTCTGCAATACCTCAGTAGTGTCGCTGATGAAGTGAACATTAGAATTGCAAACTTAAACTCCCTTTTTACCAGCATTGTTTATTCCGCTACATCAAGTCGTGAATTTGCTAAGAATATGGTTTCAAAAATCGGCCATAAGGAGTTTAAGGACGAAGCCAATATGCATCAGGGCGTAATTGGACAATTGGTACAGAAACTAGATGGCGAGAGCCTCACGCGGCCAGATTTTGATGTTTTGAGCGATGAAGCCTATGGTGCGATAGGACTAATGACCGAATTAGAAAAACGCCGCTTGATTGTAGAGCGGCTTGTCCAATCAGACCGTAACCGTCGTAATTGGACAATAACATCTGTTATTGCTTATATCTGTGCGGCAATCGCTCTGACTATATTTTTGATTATTCAATGGGGTACGCAATTCGCTCTGGGTCAAGTTCCATTGAGCCAACTTCGTATACCAGTGCTTGGAATACCGTGGCCTGTACTGATATGGAGTCTAATTGGAAGTTTTGCGGCGATGATTTATCGCTTTAACGCCAATCCGATTTATGATTTTAGTGATGCAATCAAATGGATGATAACAAGACCCATACAGGGTGTCGTGCTTGGTTCGACCCTCTATCTCATTCTCGTTTCGGGATTGTTTATCCTAACAGCGGGTAACACATCAAATCCAGCAGGCTTAATTTCGACTGATGAAGTTGTACTTGTGTTATGCTTCCTAATTGGGTTCAGTGACCGCTTTGCAGATAGCGTTTTTAATACTCTCGTTCAAAGATACTCGCCTAAAAACACGGAGCAACAGTCCGAAGGCAAGTAAACGTACCAAAGAAGGGCGGGCTAACAACGGGTTGCAGCCGACTTTGCTCCGCTGCGCTCCGCAAAGCGGCTGAACCC
>DYKV01000561.1 GCA_020722415.1 Anaerolinea sp. | reverse complement strand
AATACGGGGGCTTCTTGATTTTCCAAGTCTACCCACTAGTTTTTAGAAAGAACCGATATCCTTTTATCACTTTTTCAGTTGTTATTCCAGTGGCTCTGCGGCGAAGATATTTAGTGTTTTTTCCCCGTGGGTCTTATCAATTATGAATCTGGCCGCATTTGTTGATCTGGTCTTGAAACCCAATTTTACAAAGCGTTGATAATTGCCTTTTATTTCTGTTGCCAGCTCCCATTTGCCGGCACTGCCCATAGTTTCAATTCGGAAATCGGAGACCAAGGTTTTTGGCGGAGTGAAAACTTTAATTGTTTTTGAATAATTGCACGGCATATTCAGTATTTTTGTTTTTAGATCACTGTCAAAAATTAGTCGGAAGCCTGATATCTTGTGCGGGGAATTGAATTTGAATTCCAGATAGTCTCCCACAGATGCATGCCATGAATTGGACTCCGTTCCGACTGGACGGTCAATCCCGTTCATAAGCGGGGAAGGGTCTCCTGAACTTGCGGAAAGGAGTGATTTGCGTGCCAGTTCGCCGATTTTCCTCCTTTTCCAAGGTAGATAACAATCATCATCCATCAGTTGCGCTTGAAGCTCGGAGATTTTTTTCTCATATATTCCTCTTGGCGAGAGATTGTGCTTCACTGCCAAAGCGGCGGCTGTTCCAACGGCCTGCCCTAGGATCGAACAGGTGCTCATGACGCGGGACGAACTCATGGAGGTATGGGTTGCGCTGATATTGCGCCCCGCAAAGAAAAGATTTTCTATATTTTTAGAGTAAAGACAACGATAGGGTATCCCATAGGGAGCGGGTGCCGGATGAAAAATTGTCGGCATTCCGCCTTGATGATAGAAACCAGCCGGACAATGGTCATCCATGCTCCATCCTCCGTATGCTATTATGTCATCGAAACGCCCCTCTGCGCGCAGATCATTTTGCGTCAGAATATAATCCCCCACATAGCGGCGGCTTTCTCGTTTCCCTGGCAAGACCCCCACCCATTCCAAAGCCCATTTTTCCGCATTCCCGGCAGAGACATTCTTGATATAATCCCAAATGCCAAAAGCTATTTTCAGCAGTTCATCCCTATTTCCTTCAGCGTCATGAACCGTGTCGCCTTCGCCACCAAACTCAAGCCACCAGAAGTTTTCCGTCCCTCCCTTGTAGGGGAAAGGATTCATCTTCCCTGCGAATTTCGCGGCGAAGAATTCATCATCATACTTGTAGGCCCATTTAGGCGGGATGAATTTCTGTGGCATGTCAGTCTCGCGTGCTTGAATCAGGCAGCTCATACCCATGGTGAGCTTGTCGGCTTTTTCCGGCACGATGTCCTCATTAAACTCGGAAGACGCCTCGCGTCCCTGTCTAA
>DYKV01000088.1 GCA_020722415.1 Anaerolinea sp. | reverse complement strand
AATTGTGTTATAATGACGATTAAGGAAAAATTTAAACGTCATGAACACGGCTCAGACAATCGAATCCAGCGCTCAAATGCGGGCATTAGCGGATGTGCATCGGCTGACAATTTTGCAGCGGTTAATGGCTGAGCGGGCAACTTTATCTCAGTTAGCAGATCGGTTGCACCACTCACCGGCCTGGGTACGTCATCACTTATTAGTTTTAGAGAAAGCGGGATTGGTTGAGTTGGCGGAAATTCGCAAGAGTGGGCGAGTGACCGAAAAATATTATCAGGCAAAAGCGGCCGCCTATCTAATCCAGCAATGGGTACTGCCCAAAAGTGATAAACCTTTGTTGATATTCTGTGGCAGCCACGACCTGGCATTAGAGCAGCTGACCGAGATGATCTCCAAACATCTGCAATTAGTGATATTGCCGGTTGGGTCACTAACTGGATTGATCAATTTGCGTCAGGGTATCTGCCAGCTAGCTGGTGCACATATCTTTGATAAGCGAACAGGAGAATACAACCTCCCCACCTTACAGCAGCTCTTTCCCGATCGTTCTCTGCAAGTTATCACTCTTGCTCAGCGAACTCAAGGTTTAATCCTCGCCCCGGGTAATCCCAAAGGCATTGCGGGGTTGGAAGACCTAGCCCGCCCCGATATCCGCTTTGTCAACCGTAACGAAGGATCAGGGACGCGCCTATGGTTAGATGAGGAGTTGAGAAGATTGGGCATTCTGCCAGCCCAGATTAACGGCTATTTTCAACAGCTCAACACCCACGCCCAAACTGCTCGATACGTTGTAGAGGGCCAAGCCGATGTGACACTGGGCTTACATGCGGCTGCTTTTCGGTATGGTTTGGATTTTATCCCCTTATTTGAGGAACGCTATGACTTAGTCTTCCAAAGCCAATTCCAAAATGCCTTGAATCCCCTCTTGGATTTGCTTCAGGCTACCTATTTTCAGCGTCAGTTGCAATCGTTGCCAGGCTATAACACTACCCATAGTGGTGAGCACATTCAATTATAGAAAGGAAATAATTAACAATGAAACGGATCTTAGTTCTATTTCTTGCACTTTTTATCTTGGTGATAGGAGCATGCACGACCAATTCATCTCAACCCCCCAAAGCTCTGCAAAACCCCCAAACCGAGATTGCATCCAGCCCAGGGGAATCTTCGGTGAGCGTTACACCAACCAGCTTGGTGACTGAAACAATCAATGCGCCCACTCAATCAAGCTCAACCGAAAAAGATCTCATTTTATCTACCACAACATCAACGCAGGATTCTGGTTTGCTGGACGTCTTAATCCCTTTATTTGAACAGCAAAGTGGTTATAAAGTCAAGGTAATTGCTGTGGGAACCGGACAAGCGCTGAAAATGGGCGCCGAAGGCAACGCCGATGTTTTATTAGTGCATGCGCCGAGCTCTGAAGTGGCATTTATGCAGGAAGGGAATGGCAAAGATCGAGCGTTGGTGATGCATAATGATTTTATAATCGTTGGTCCAGCCTCTGATCCGGCTGGGATAAAAGGAAAAAGCGCATTAGATGCTTTTAAAGCCATCTTCGATTCCAAAGCCAATTTTATCTCCCGTGGCGATGATTCAGGAACGCATAAGATGGAATTAAGCATGTGGAAGAAAATCACTCTAGATCCGAAAGGTCAGCCTTGGTATATAGAAACTGGTCAAGGGATGGGCGCTTCTTTAACTGTGGCATCTGAGAAAGGCGCGTATATTTTAACAGACCGCGGCACTTACCTTGCTAACCAAAAAAATTTGAATCTCGTCATTCTTGTCGAGGGTGATAAGCCATTGCTGAATGTGTACCACGTCATCACCGTCAACCCCGAAAAATGGCCAAAAGTTAACTATGAAGGTGCGCTGGCTTTCCTGAAATTTTTAACTGCGCCAGAAACTCAGCAAGTTATTGCCAAATTTGGGGTAGAAAAATATGGACAGGCGCTTTTCTTTGCAGATGCAGATAAAACAGATGCTGATTTGGGAGTACCATAACCTGAATCCAGCACAAATTTTAGTGTCAGAGGATGATCATATTTGTCTGCCGATGCCCGCTAACCGCTAAGAGAATTTGACGATTGAAATTGCATGGTATTCAATAAAGAAGTTTTACAAATAACCCTGCTATCTCTGGAGATTTCTTCCTTATCAACCCTGCTCAGCTTAGTGATTGGTTTGCCTTTGGGTAGCGTCTTGGCGTTGAAAAACTTTCCGGGGCGGTCCTTTTTGCTCAGCTTGGTCAATACTGGAATGGGATTGCCTCCAGTGGTAGTAGGGTTGTTTGTGGCGATGATGTTATGGCGCTCGGGTCCTATGGGAGATTTGCATTTAATTTACACACCCACGGCGATCGTCATTGCTCAGGTCATTATCGCTGCGCCAGTTGTGACCGGATTGACGGCTGCAGCTTTGCAAGCGCTCAATCCATACCTGCAGTTACAATTACTTGGTTTAGGTGCTTCTAAAACTCAGATGGTTTTATCGCTATGGAAAGAAGCACGCTTACCCCTCCTGGCAGCATTGATGGCTGGGTTTGGTGCAGTGATTTCTGAGGTGGGTGCAAGTATGATGGTGGGCGGTAACATCCGTTATCAAACTCGGGTATTGACTACTGCCATTGTCCTCGAAACAGGCAAAGGGAATTTCGATATCGCTCTAGGGCTGGGCGCCTTATTGCTGGTGATCACCTTTTTAGTTAATTGGGCATTGACTTGGATTCAACAGCGAGCAAAAAAAGCATGAAAGAATTCGGAGCGCCACTTCTTGAAGTTCACGATGTAATGGTGAAGAGGGGAAAAAAAACAGTCTTGAACATCAGCGAACTAACCCTTTTTCCTGGAGAAGTGCTGGGGATTGTTGGTCCAAATGGAGCGGGAAAGTCCACCTTGCTTCTTACTTTAGCTCGTTTAATCATTCCATCACAGGGAAGACTGATTTACAAAAATAAGCCGGTTGCTGAATGGGATGAATTAACTTATCGTCGTCAGATGTGCCTCGTTTTTCAAGACCCATTACTCCTCGATGGGACAGTAATGGAGAACGTTATTCTTGGTTTACGTTTCCGGGGTATTTCAAAGCCGGAGGCAGTGAAATTAGCGTCAACTTGGTTAGAACGGTTAAATATTTCGGAACTTTCCGAACGTAAAGCCTCACAGCTCTCTGGTGGAGAAGCGCACCGGGTAAGTTTGGCTAGGGCATTGGTGCTCGATCCGCAATTATTACTATTAGATGAGCCTTTTTCTGCTTTGGATCCACCATCGCGAGGTAGATTGCTGGATGATTTAGCTGGTTTGCTCAACCAGAATCACCGCACAACCCTATTTGTTACCCACCACTTGCGAGAAGCCGCCCGCTTAGGCGATCGGGTGGCAGTGTTATTGGATGGTAAAGTGCGCCAGGTGGGATCAATGGAAGAAATACAACGGCATCCGCTGGATGATCAAGTTGCGGAATTTGTGGTAAGTGAGCAGGATTGAGATTATAATTGTGTTGTAATTCAAGAGCGATAAACCTTTTCATCTTCAATAATTTTTTAGGCGAGATTTGTTCGACCAACTTTATCATATCTTGATCGGGCCACCGATAGAGACGAAACAAGCCAGGCAGGAACGATTGAACAAATTCCGTGCCTTAGCTGCCTTCTCGCCCGATGCATTATCCTCTATTGCCTATGCAAATCAAGAAATATATCTAGGTTTAGCGGTAGCAGGTGTTGCCGGGTTGCAATTAGCTCTGCCAATTGGTATCGCAATCACTGGCTTGTTGGTGATTGTGGCATTATCCTATTATCAAACAATCCATGGCTATCCCAGTGGTGGTGGGGCGTACACGGTTGCAAAAGAAAACCTTGGCGAAAAAGCAGCCTTAGTTGCGGCTGCTGCTTTGTTGCTGGATTACTTGCTCACTGCAGCGGTGAGCTTGACTGCAGGAGTAGCAGCCTTAGCTTCAGCCTTTCCCATACTTTGGCAATACCGCGTCATCGTAGCGTTGTTTTTATTGTTCCTCTTAACCATATTGAACCTGCGTGGTCTACGGGATACCGGCACAATTTTGGCGATCCCGGTTTACCTTTTTCTCCTTACCTATATCCCAATGTTGCTTTACGGAGTGGTGCAATTTATACTATATGGTGGGCAGCCTTTTCCGAGCAATACCTTGACGGCTGTTCAACCATTAACCCCTTTTCTTGTAATACATGCATTTTCGACCGGCTGCACAGCGTTGACTGGTATTGAGGCAATCAGCAATGGTGTTCCAGCCTTTAGACCCCCCGAATCACAAAATGCCGGGAAAACGCTCGTTGTTATGGCGATTATCATGAGCACATTATTTATTGGCAGTGTCGGGTTAACCCAACTCTTTGGGGTAGTTCCCTATTCCGATGAAACGATTCTTTCTGCCCTGGCTCATCGCTTGTTAGGCAACAGTGTTGGTTATTTCATCATCCAGGTGAGCACATTATTGATCCTGGCGGTGGCAGCGAATACCAGTTTTGCTGATTTTCCCCGTCTTTCGGCAATCTTAGCCAGAGATGGTTACATGCCCCGGCAATTAATTTACCTAGGTGATCGTTTGGTATATTCGAATGGGATTATCTTGCTAGCATTGGCAACTGGGGGTTTAATCATCCTTTTTAATGGTGACACACACGCATTGATCCCCTTGTTTGCAGTTGGCGCTTTTTTAGCTTTCACCCTTTCGCAAAGCGGGATGGTTTTCCATTGGAAGCGGTTAAGGGGGGATGGATGGGCAGCAAAATCCTTTTTTAATGGTTTAGGTGCCTTCGCTACCGGCATTACCGTGTTGGTAATCGGTATAAGTAAATTCTTAGAAGGTGCCTGGTTGACTATTCTTGCCGTCCCGATTTTAGTTTACGGTTTTCGAAAGATTCATTCCCATTATCGGGCAGTCCAAGAGCAAATAACTGTTCAAGAAGCTGCGCCGCGGGTGATGACAACATCGTTGAGAAGAGTTGTGATCCCGGTAGCTGGCATCAACCGGGGCAGTGAAGCGGCAATTGCATTTGCCCGCACAATTTCCCAAGATATAACTGCAGTTTATGTAGAAATCGAACCAGGCAGTGGAGAAGCTCTCCGCCAAAAGTGGCAGACGCTTTGGCAAGATATTCCGCTGGTCGTGCTGCCATCCCCTTATCGTTCTATTATCAAACCTTTGATCGAATATCTAGACGAAACTGATAGTCAGCATCAGGATGGTAGTCTGGCAGGAGTAGTCTTGCCGGAGTTTATCCCGGCCCATTGGTGGGAGAATCTCCTTCACAATCAAACTTCCTGGTTAATTAAAACAACCCTGCTCTATCGAAGACGGCGGATGGGATTCCAGCGGGTGATCATTGATGTCCCATACCATTTGCGGTCTTGATTTTATCCCCCGATAAATTAAAAAACATTCATCAAATTGGGTGGATTGATTCATATCCGCTTCACGAACGCTTCATTTTCGCCCGCTACAATAATAATCAACAGCGCCAAAGAGGCGTTGATTTTAGAAAGGAGAATCACTATGAAAATCAATAAAATAGTTGCATTAGCTGCCATTGCTTTGCTATTGGTCGGAGCAATGGGGGCAATAAGTACGAAAGCATTTGCCCAAACCAGCACACCGCCGGCGCAAACCCAGCAACAAAACACCAGCCCATCGGATCAGGCAGGGACTGAAGTTAAGAACGCTGCTGATACCGACAATGTGAACGAGCAGGTTGGCGACCAAAGCGGACCGGATACGGAGCAAGGCGGTCCGGAAGGAAAATCTTCGGACGGCAAGGATGAGGCTCCCGTTGGAACGCCAGCTATTACTGCTCAGGCTGCGCAGCAAGCTGCCGAGGCTTACTTGAACGCTGGTACAGCCAGCCAGGTACAGTTAGATGATGAAAACGGCAAGTTGGTCTATAGCGTTCAATTCCCGAACGGTACAGATGTCAAGGTAGATGCCATGACTGGAAGCGTGCTCGGAGCGGAAACCGACGGAAAATAATTAATCACGGTTGAATGAAAAAAGGGCTGGCGTAAAAGCCAGCCCTTTTTCATCTTAATTTCATCTTTCCCTGCTATACTTTGGACAGGAGTAGATTATGCGTGTGTTAGTAGTAGAAGATGATCGTAAGATAGCCGGCTATCTAAAACGCGGTTTAGAAGAACAAGGTTATGCAGTGGATATTGCCTATACTGGAAGGGAAGCGCTTGATTGGGCTGATTCTGCCCCATACGATGTCATTGTGCTAGATATTATGTTACCAGAGGTGGATGGATTAACCGTCTGCCGTGAAATACGCAGGAAAGACAAACGAACACCAATATTAATGCTTACCGCTCGAGATGCGGTTGATGATCGGGTAAATGGTTTGGATGCCGGGGCAGATGATTATTTGGTTAAACCTTTCGCATTGAAGGAATTATTAGCGCGTTTGCGGGCAATGACGCGCCGTTCCGCTGACGTTCCCAAGAATATAGTGCTCCAAGTAGCTGATTTGATGTTAGACACGATTACCCGACGAGTAAAACGGGCGGGGAAAGTCATAGATCTCACTACTAAAGAGTTTGCAGTTTTGGAATGTTTAATGCGTGAACCCGATCGAGTATTGACCCGCACCCAGATTGCCGAACATGTTTGGAATTATGATGTCTACAACCAATCAAACGTGGTAGATGTCTATATCAGAAACCTACGTCGTAAGATTGACGATGCGTTTGAACCTAAATTAATTCACACGGTGCGCGGAGCTGGCTATCGGCTCTCGGTGGAAGATGCGGATGAAACGGCTTAAAACCATACGCTTCCGTTTTGCTTTCTGGACTTCTAGTTTACTCTTTCTTACTTTATGTATTTTTGGGGTTTTTGTCTATGGAAGCATGCAAAGCGGCCTTTACTCTGCCTTGGATTATTCTTTGATGGCTAATGCCGATCAGATTGCAGCTGGTTTAAATATTGAAAATGGACAATTGCATTTGCCAGATAACTTGGTTGAAACACAAGAGAACACCGACTTGCGCGGGCGGGGATTTACCCTGCGTGTCCTCACCCCGCAAGGGAAATTAATTCAATCCAATGGTCCCTATCATGATCTACCTTTATCTTCTAATGGTTCTTTCCTGACTTATTCCTTGCCCAATGGCGGTGCACCTATCCGCATTTACACACAATATGTGATGGATAATAACCGTTTGATTGCCATTGTTCAAGTTGCCCAATCCATTGCAGATATTCAGATCACTTTAAGAAAATTATTACTCTCCTTGCTGATCAGTACGCCGATATTGATGATAATTGCTGCAGTGAGCGGTTATTTTTTGGCGGCTCGGGCTTTAACTCCTATTGATGAGATTATTTCAACCGCCCGGCGTATTTCTGCGGAGGATCTCTCGCAGCGTTTGGATTTAGCAGTAACCGATGATGAAGTCGGGAGACTGGTAAGTACATTGAACGAAATGTTTGCTCGCTTGGATGATTCGTTTCAACGTGAACGACAATTCACCAATGATGCATCACATGAATTGCGCACGCCATTGGCTGCCATGCAGGCGATTCTAAGCGTGATCCGCTCGCGGCGGCGAACTAGTGAGGAATATGAGCAAGCGCTGGATGATTTAAGTGAGGAAACCGAACGGCTTCACACCTTGGTAGAAAATTTGCTGCGTTTAGCCCGTGGTAATAAACGAACTAGCCCGCCTTTTGCAAAAGTGAACCTATCTCAGCTTATCCAAGATGTGGTTGATTCACTTCGACCGCTAGCGGAACAAAAGAATTTAACGATAACATCTATTCTGCAAGATAATTTGGTCATGATGGGAGATAGTGATGAGCTGGTACGTTTATTGGTGAACCTAATGGATAATGCGATTAAATATACTGAAAAAGGTTTTATTATTGTCAATGCAATCGAGCAAGACAAAGAGATTATCATAAAGGTACGAGATAGCGGGGTGGGGATTGAGGAGGCGCATCTCGCCCATATTTTTGACCGATTTTACCAGGTAGATCGGGCGCGCAGTGGCAGGGGTGCGGGATTGGGTTTAGCAATTGCCAAAGAGATTGTGCGTTTACATTCTGGAACGATTAAAGTCGAAAGTCAAAAAGAGATTGGCACTACTTTCACAATTATCTTTCCCAAGTATAATTAATTAGGTGAATAATGCGGGATTGATCTCCATTTCGTCAGCCAGGTTGAGTTTTCTAACGAAAAGATAGTAAACTATCTCAACTGCTTGGGAAGGAGTGTTTTATCCACCGCGCACCCCTTGCCATCTGGGCTGGGGATTTCAATCTAGGGCAAGGCGATTGACGCATTATGTGTGGACCTTTGATTGTTGCCAATTTTTATCCAGATATCCATTTTGAGGAGTTATAGATGACTAGGTTTATTTTAATTCGCCATGGACAAACCGATTGGAATAGGATAGAACGATTTCGCGGACGAGCAGATGTGCCTTTGAATGAGACGGGGATTAAACAAGCAGAGGCAACTGCCCGAAGGGTGGCAGCTCAATGGCAGCCAGTAGCGGTGTATTCCAGTCCACTTGGGCGGGCACTGAAAACTGCAGAGGCTATCGCTCAACCCTTTCAAATCCCTGTTCAACCACTGGCAGGAGTGGTAGACATAGACTATGGCGATTGGCAGGGCTTGACTCCGCAAGAAGTTGGTGAGCGCTGGCCGCAAGAATTAGACGCTTGGTATAACGCTCCGCAGACCGTGCGCATTCCAGGCGGCGAGAGTTTGGCAGATCTTCGGCAGCGCGGCATGGAAGCGCTAAGTCAACTGGCGCTTCGTCATGATGGGGAAACGATCGTGGTGGTGGGACACACGGTGATTAATCGGGTTATCCTCTTAGCGGTGATGGGGCTAGGGAATGAGCGGTTCTGGAGAATTCATCAAGATACCTGTGCCATTAATGTCTTTGAGAAGGATAGCGAGGAGTATACCCTGGTGAGTTTAAATGACATCTGTCATTTGCTGTTTTGATTAAAGGG
>DYKV01000087.1 GCA_020722415.1 Anaerolinea sp. | reverse complement strand
GGCTGCCAGTACAGCCGGCTTTAGCCGGCTTCCCTGAACTAAGGTGGGGATTTATCCCGCCGAATACAACCAGCAAACAAGCTGGCTGAACGGTTATTTCATATTGAGAATTGCTGATAGAAAAGTGTTTTTATGGAAAGATAATTTTTACAGGATGCCAAACCCTTAAACGTCCGGCTGTTGATTAACAATGACGGCACTTTTAAGCGGCGCATCGCGATCAATGAGTGAACGTTTGCTATTGCCTTATAGGTTATTACTCCAATTTTAGTGTCTTAGCAGTATCTTTCATCGCCGGCTGCCAAAATATAGCGCGCTCGTTCCTCCCATTTATATTTTAGAGCGGTTTGCCGGGCAGCTTCGCTGAGTTGTTGGCGCAAGGAAGGCGAATCTTGCAGTTTCTGCAGGGCAGCTGCCCAGACGATAGGTTCTCGAGGGGGGAGAAGGATGGCGTTGGTGGAGTTCAAAATTTCGCCAATGACCGGTAAATTACTGGAGAGAATTGGGCGACCACTAGCGAGGTATTCGAACAGTTTCATGGGGCTGAGATAAGCGGCGATGTTACCTCCCGAAGAAGCAGCTACCTTTTCTTGATAAGGCATTAGCAAGGTATCGCATGCCATTTGATAGAGCGGCAGCTCTGTATTTGGGATAAAACCGAGCGAGCGGAGGTTGGGCAGGTTTTGTTGCTCCAAGATCGCTTTTAAACGTTGCAGATCAGCGTCTTCACCGCCAATGAGTAAAAATAAAATATTAGGCAGTTGCCTGGCTATCTCTAAGATCAACTCAATCCCTCGCCCGGCATAAAGATGGCCACTATATCCAGCGATGAATTGATTGGGAACGGAAAAGCCTTGGGCTTGCAGCTTTTGGCGCGCCTGCTGGACGGTGAGCCAGGGGGTATAACGGTCTAAATCCACACCGTCAGGTGCAATGATTAAAAATGGACTGAGGGCGCCTTGAGGCGGGGTGTTGAGGATTTGGGGGAAGGTTTGGATGAGCGCTTGCGCGAGGGCATGGGTTATGGTTACCAGACGCAAAGCTCCTTTCCCGCGAATGAAGATCTTCAAGCTCTTGGCGGCGTTGCCTTGGGGAAAGTCGTGGATTTCAAAAATAGTTTTGATTCCAAGCAGGCTGGATAGGGAAGCTGCTTGAGGGAGGCGTGTATAGATCAGGTCAGCATGCCAATGATGGGCAAAGATGAGCGATTGTAAGGCGAAATCGTAACGTTTAAAGGCGGGGAAGGAGGATAAGTGGGTGATGTGAAAAGGTGTGGTTAAGCCATAATGATGGGAGAAGGATTGCCAGAAAGCGCTGCTATTCTCGGACTTCCCGCCTTTTGCCTTGCTACGAAAGAGGCGAGGGGATAATGTAGGGACGATGAGAAAAATCTGGTGGCCCAGACGAGCAAATGCTTGAGCCATTTTGGCTGTCTGGATGGTATTTGCCCGGCGGGAGGGCATTGCAGAAGGGGCGATGATAACGATTTTCATCTGGTGAGGATTTCCTGATAAGCTTTTTTATATTCCATGGCACAATGTTGCCAGGTTAATGTTTCTGCGTAAACTCGATTGGCGCGCCCCATGCTTCGGTTCATTTGAGGGTCGCGCAGCAAGCGCAAACTCGCTTTTGCCAGACCCTCTATATCTTCTGGAGGAAGGATAAAACCAGTTTCGCCATCTTTAACTGCATCGCTAACCCCGCCACTGCGGCTGGCGATTACTGGCACCCCATAGGCGCCGGCCTCCAAATAAACCAATCCAAATCCTTCAAAATGCCAGCGTTCTGCCTGGCTGCCTTCTTGGGGAGTGAGAATGAAGAGAGATGCCTGGCGATAATATTCCGCCAACTCGGCGGCGGATACGACATCATGAAAAAAAACATGTTGGAGGTTGTGCTCTTGAATATAACGTTTTAATTGCCTGGTGTACGGGTTATCAGGGCATTTTCCGATTATGTGATAATGGAGATCAGGTATTTCTGCTTGTATTCGGGCGAAGACTTGCAAGCTGATGTGATGACCCTTCCGCGCTTTCACATCTCCGACGCTGAGCAGGTTGGGTATTGGGGGAAGTGGTCTATTCCAGGCTTGCTCACGCGGCACTCGCTGAACGAAATCATTGCCGTTCAGAATGGGACGGACGATAGTAGCTTGCAATGCTTCTGCAAAATAATGTTCGATCCGCTCAGCAGTAGCGTGTGAGACGGGACAGAGCATCGCTGCATGGCGTAACACCTCTTGATATGCAAGCCGGTCTAATGCAGAGGCGTAGGCAATGATCCCATAGGTTCCATGGGCGGTGAGGATATGCGGGCATTGAAAATGGGTGGCAAGCCAGTGTCCGATTAATCCACTAGGATAAGCTTCCAACGAGTGAATCAGATCTAAAGACATTTTGAGACGTTTGATAAAACGATAAGTCGTCCATAGCTTTTGCCAATTGGCGGGGTTGTTTAGAAATAATTGCTGCGTTGTGGGGAGAGGGATGAGTGGACTGTTTGGAAAGGCTTCTTGGGCTAGGGATAATTCAGCTGCGGGAATGAATAGGGTTGGCTGAACTTGTGGCTGTAATGCATGAATAAGCGCAATTGCATGGGTGCGCCAACCCGAAGGATTCTGCAAGGAAGGCACGACGAAGCCAACTTTCATGAACCCAGCTCCTGAGGGTTGAGCTGTTGGCGTTGTTGCAAGGTCAAATAAAATACCACTACGGATAAACTGACCCCTAAAATGTATGATCCGGCTAACAAGCTTGCGTTTGCCAGATATCCGTATTTAGGAACCAGCCAGAAGATGCCCACAATCTTGAGGATGGCGAGGACGAAATTAATTTGGGCGGGAAATTCCGGGCGGCCAATTGCCAATAAACCAGCTCTGTGCCAGTAAAAGGTGTTGGCGATCAGAAAACCGGCTAACAGGATCATTAATGCAGGATAGGCTGGCAAATATTGCCCCGTGTAAAATGTGTTGATTAACGGTTTTCCTAAAAGCCATAAGCCTATGGCGGCGGCAAGCGTGTAACCTCCAGCGAGAAAGGATCCATGCTTCACTAGGTTACGGACATTTTGCCATTCGTGTCTTGCCACTGCGCGGGTTAGTTCGGCATAAGTTGTCTGTGGCAGGGGGCTGATTGGCATTTGCACGAGATTCGCCAAAGATAGGGCAAGTTTATAGTAACCGGTTTCGATTGGGTTGCGCAAGAAAGAAATCCAGAGCAATTCGCTATCTTTATTGATCAAGCTTAATGAAGAGCTGATATTGGTGCTGATGGCAAAATGGATCAATTCCCGCCACTGCGGTTTGAGCGATTGTAAGGGGTTTTTCCACCAATCACTTCCCCAGCGCAATCTCGCTTCCCGCAGAGCGGCAAAGGTGAAACCCAATGCGCCAACTGTTTTGCCAAAAATATAAGCCAATAAGACGCCAGGCAGTCCACTCTTCAACCAGTACGCTAAAACAATAAAAACCAGAGTGATCAAGCTCTGGACAACCTGCAACCATGCCATCCGTCGGAAACGGTCAAAGATTTGCAGCAGTCCTGTAGAGGATTCGCTGATCAGATTTGCCAGAACAATTCCCCCATATAATCCGAACCAAATCGTTGTATGGGGGTCTTTCGCTAAGTAACGAGCGCCTAAGGGGGCTAAAAGCCAGATCAAACTAAAGGCGATGATCGAGGCGCACATTTCGACTATTGCGGCTGCTTTGAAAACTGCCGCAGCAAGGCGGGTTTTGCCGTTTTCTTGATAGAACCCTACATAGCGGACAACCAGCTCGCTCATGCGGAAGGAGATGAAGCGGTTGATCACACTGGTGAAAACTGTTATGGCACCCAGTATGCCAAACAGGGCTACCCCCAACATCCGGGCGGTCAGGATTCCTTGTGCCATGCTGATAGCCGCTGAGAACCCAGTGGCGCTGAATAAGTACCCCGAATTCTTTAGGACGCGTTTGAGAATGGGATTGGTAGAAAAAAATTGGCGCAAGTGAACGATCATTCGATAGCGTTCTGATTAGGTGGTGTTTACCTGGCTCGCCCATTGGCGTTCTTGGAGATACCAGTTCACCAAGTCCTGTAACCCTTCTTGTAAGGTGACAGTAGGTTTCCAGTTTAGCAAGCGCTGGGCTTTTCCTACATCCGCCCAATTTGCAGACATGTCGGCTGGATGAGGTGGAAGGTATTCCACCTTGGCGCGCTGCCCGGTCAACTTTTCGAACATCGTTAGCAGTTGATTGATACTCACCGTTTCATGCCCGCCTAGGTTGATGATCTCATAACCAAGTGGCTTAAGAGCTGCCAAAGTCCCCTGAGCAATATCCTCTAAATGGGTGAAGCCCCGCGTTTGCTCCCCGTTTCCAAAGATACGCACCGTCTTTCCTTCCATCAGCCATTGAATGAAGCGAAACATGACCATATCTGGGCGGCCTGCGGGCCCGTAAACGGTGAAATAACGTAAGACACTAATATCTAATCCATACAGGGCATGATAGGAATAACATAACACCTCAGCCGCTTTTTTGCTGGCTGCATAAGGTTGTAATGGATAATCGCTGGAAGCGCTTTCCGGCGTTGGCAATGGGGCATTTGAGCCATAAACGCTTGAAGTAGAAGCGAGGATGAATTTTTTGATACCGACTTTACGACAGGCTTCTAAAAGATTAAGCGTGCCAGTCAGGTTGGTTTGGTAATACACCCAAGGATCGGTAAGGGATTGACGTACACCAGCCCGGGCAGCTAGATTGATCACCGCTTGCCACCCATCCGGGGGTAAATTAGAGAAAATATCTTGAACTTGATGCGGGTCGCCGATGTCACCGCGCAAGAAAGTGAAAGAGGGATAACGTTGGAGACGCTTCAACCGATATTCTTTCAGACGCACATCGTAGGCATCATTTAGATTATCCACACCCAGCACCGCGTTGCCCTGCTCAAGCAGCAATTCAATCACTCGATGGGCGATAAATCCAGCCGCGCCAGTGACAAGATAATGAGCCATCACAAACTCACCACTTTTGGATTGCTGCGCCGTTTTTCGCCTAAGGCGTTGCGGGTGTCTACGATCAGCTTTGCGTTTTGCAGGATGGTGTCATAATTATAAATTTTGTGATTGGTGATGATCGCTACACAGTCCGCATGGCGAATTGAGTTATCTAGGTCGGCAACACTAGTGTAATTAACCCCCTCATGTTGAAGGTGTGGAATGTAGGGATCATGATAACTGACGATGGCTCCTTTTTGACGCAGCAACCCGATTATATCGAGTGCGGGAGACTCGCGCAGATCATCAATATCGGGTTTATAGGCTACTCCTAACACTAGTATATGGCTGCCCTTGAGCGGCTTGGATTGTTGATTGAGCGCGTCTTGCACTTTGCTGACCACATAACGGGGCATATTGGTGTTGATCTCTGAAGCGAGTTCGATGAAGCGGGCGGTGTAATTCAAGGCGCGCAATTTCCAAGAGAGATAGAGTGGGTCAATCGGGATACAATGCCCCCCCAATCCTGGTCCGGGGGTGAATTTCATGAAACCAAAAGGTTTCGTTGCTGCAGCATCAATTACCTCCCATACATCAATCCCTAAGCGGTCACACATGATCGCCATTTCGTTAACCATGCCGATGTTAATCATCCTAAAAGTGTTCTCCAATAGTTTTGCCATCTCAGCTACTTCCGCAGAAGAGACCGGCACGACAGTTTGCAGTGCTTTACCATACCACTTAGCGGCAACCTCGCTACAAGCGGGGGTGATACCACCCACAACCTTAGGAGTGTTATATGTGGTCCAATCCTGCCGCCCTGGATCCACTCTTTCGGGTGAAAAAGCGAGGAAGAAATTTTCGCCCACAGATAAGTTTTCGCTTTGCCCTAAACGGGGCAGCAAGAGTTCACGAGTGGTACCTGGATAGGTGGTCGATTCAAGTACCACCACCATACCAGGGTGCATAAATTGGGCAAGTTTATCTGCCGCATCCAATATAAAGGATAGATCTGGATCGCCTGTCTTGCGTAAAGGGGTGGGCACGCAGATACTGACTGCGTCTATCTGGTCGAGGACCGAGAAATCGGTTGTTGCTTGTAACTTACCGCTAGAAACCAATTTGGCGATGGTTTCCGATGGCACATCGGCTATATGGCTTTGCTGGTTCAGGATCGTTTCTACCTTCCGTGAATCGGTATCAATTCCAACGACTGTAAAGCCAGCTTCGGCAAAGACTACAGCTAAAGGTAAACCAACATAACCCAAGCCGAGTATCGCGATCTGAGCGGTTTTTTTGTCTATTTTTTCCAGTAATCGTTCTTTTTCTGTGGACATAAATCCCTCAAAAGAGACTGAGTTGGGTGGCGGATTGGTCGGCTTCGGATGGCGCTGCCAGTTCGTTTTCTTCCAGAGCAGTTGTATTTTTGGATAGTAACTCAGGCAATCGTGAAAAATCTGCTTCTACCACCGGTTTTAATGAGCCTTGATGTAAAGCGGCAGCTGGATGATACATGGGGACCACGATCCGCCCTTTAATCCGCAATGCCTGACCGTGCACATCACTGATTTTAGCATGTGGTAAGTATAATCCCATCGAGTATCTACCGAGGGTGATAATGACTTTCGGGTTGATCAATTGGATTTGCCGTTCAAGAAATTGTCTGGTACAAATATCTACTTCCTCGGGTTTGGGATCGCGATTGCCCGGTGGACGACATTTCACCACGTTCGTGATATATACTTGTTCCCGTTTCATCCCAATTTTGGAAAGTAATTCCTCGAGAAATTTTCCGGCTGCACCAACAAAAGGTCTGCCCTGTTCGTTCTCATGGAATCCGGGTCCTTCACCAATAAACATAATTGTTGCGTTATGGGGTCCTTCACCGGGTACAGCATTTTTCCTTGAATAATGCAGTTCACATAACTGGCATTGGGCTACTTCTTCGGCTAACTTTTTTAGTTCTTCTTGAGCGGACAATATCTACCTCCTGTTTATTTTCTTTTGAAGTTCTTGTTCTACCTGCGCCAAGATTTTTTCATCTATCTTTGGTAATGTCATGATTAAGGCGTCTTCATGATTGTCTTGATAATACGCAGACCTCTTTCCAACGACCTGGAAACCAAATTGATGATAGAGCGCTTGAGCAGCCCAATTACCGGCTCGCACTTCGAGGGTGGCAATTTGCATGCCGGCTTGCTGGGCAGCCCTTAGGGCGGAGATCAGGAGACGCATTCCAATCCCCATTTGACGATACTCAGGATGGACCGCCAGCGTGGCGATGTGTGCCTCATCAACAACCAGCCAGACAACGATGGCGCCAACGATTGTTTTTTGTCCGTTGGGATGTTGGGCTTCGGCAACATATAACTGCGAGTGTTCGTTTTCCAATAGCTCGTAGCGGAAGGAGCTGGCTGGCCAGGGTAAGGTGAATGATAACCGGTCAATTTCTTGGACCGCCGGTAAGTCTTCCAGCGCCATTGGGCGAATGGTGAGGGTAAAATCGGCTTGCAAAGTAATCATATCAAATCGAGATAGGTTCATTGTAATGGATATAGATAGGGGACAGGCTCCTGGCATCATCCAATTCTCCCTTTTGCCAGCGTTTCCAACCCAATTCGGCAAGTTGAGCCGGGCGGCGGACACACTGAAGGGGGCTGGCTAGTTTTACCAGTGGATTATTAGCCAATAATGCACGCTCCTCAGGGTTGAGTTCGCCACAAACCCAGGTAGATGCTTGAATGTGCTGAACGATTTCTGGGGCGGTATGTATTTCATAATCGCCGGCGGCACTCCAATCTTGGTCATTAAGCAGATACTGGCGCATTGCCAACCTGCCTCGCCCAGCCCGCAAAAGACAGAGCAGCCGCTGCTCCTGTTTTGGTTGACTGGCTGCTAGAATATCTAGAGTCGGAACGCCAATGAGGGGAATGTGCTTGGCAAGTGCCATCCCCTTTGCGAGAGCCAAACCAATCCGTAAGCCGGTAAAAGAGCCAGGCCCAATCGCAATGGCAATCGCCGCGATACTCTCCTGGGTGATTTGACTGCGCCGGATGGCTTGAGACACCATCGGCGCTAATTCAACCGTGTGATAATCCGGGCTTTGCCAGCTATGCTCACAATAGACTTGATTGCTGTCCATCAATGCGATCCCAATCGAATGGGTAGATGTATCAATCGCCAGGATAGTTGCTGAAACGCCACGCATTAGCTCACCCCATAAATTTGATGGCGTAACTCAGCCAAGAGGGATAGATAGCGATCACCGTAGGCACGAAAGAGCATATCGCGCTGATCCTCGTCTACCCAGCGCATTTTGACCCATAAATTTTGGGCGGGCAAGATTGAACGAATGCGATCAGCCCATTCAACCACGACCGCACCTTGTTCGAGCATACCAATAATATCTAAATCCTCCGCTTCTCCCGGGTTAGCTAGGCGATAAGCATCCACATGAAAAAACCGCCGTCCTTGGGGATGGCGATAGACATTCACCAAAACGAAAGTGGGACTGGTGACTAAATCTGGTGAACCCCATCCCGAGGCAATTCCTTGAACTAAGGTGGTTTTTCCACTGCCCAACTCGCCTTCCAAGCAGACTAAATCGCCAACCTGAAGCATTAAACCGAGGCGGGTGCCTAGCCGGCGGGTTTGATCGGGATGACGGCTGATGAATTCCATGGATTGGCTGTCGAAAATAGACATACTAGCTAGATTATATGCGCGAAAGGTTATCCTATGCAAGGTGTGAAGAGACAATTTGCGCTATTCGAAGCTGGGTCTTCTTTGCTGGCACCACTCTTGAATGAAAAGGAGATAGGTTAATCTAGGCAGAGAAAAAGATAATACTCCATGAGGTTTCTGGAAAAAGCACTAAAAATAACCCCGAATTTTTGTAAAAGTAGGTTGCAAATTATAAAAATCAGGTATAATTAAGTTTGCTTACTTTGAAAAAGGTAGTATGCAGGGACGAAATACTAAACAAAGGACAATATGAATGCCTGAAGTTCTCCTTGACGTTCAA
>DYKV01000560.1 GCA_020722415.1 Anaerolinea sp. | reverse complement strand
CATTGGTCAGGGATGTGGTTGTGGTCGGGATGACAGTTTAGAGATGGGCGGAGTTGATTTTCTGCCTCGTTCGTTATTGAGAAGTGTATCTTTATTGAAAGATAAAAAGGAAGATTTATGATAAAGAAATGGATAGCTTTGATCTTGGTTTTGGTAGTGGGCTTTGTTGCTGGATTTAGCGGGGTAGTCATGGGTGGCTGGATGGTTTATCAATTTGTCCATCAGCAAACTCAAACGGTTCCATCCACTCCAGCTTTACCGACTGCGGCGGTAATGACCGAATCATCTCCAACGCGGCAAGTAAATATTGGTGAAGTTCAGAGCAGCGTCACCCTGGCGGTGCAAAAAGTGGCGCCGGCGGTGGTGACGGTAGTTGGAAATATTCCTGGTCAAATGACCTTTTTTGGAATCACCGGCGACCAAACGGTGAGCGGAAGTGGTGTTTTTATCTCTGACCAAGGGTATATTTTAACCAATAATCATGTGGTGGAAAACACCAATCAAGTCCAGGTGATCCTCTCGGATGGAAGCCAGCAAGATGCAAGAATTGTTGGGACAGACATCTATGCCGATGTAGCGATTCTAAAAACACAAGGAAAGATCCCAGCCGTGGCGGCTTTAGGTAATTCGGATATGCTTACTCCGGGAGAGATTGTGATCGCCATTGGTTCACCACTAGGAGATTTCCGCAATACAGTCACCATGGGGGTAGTCAGTGCGACCGGCCGATCGATTGATACTGGGCAGGGTTATCAAATCGAAAACCTGATTCAAACCGATGCCTCTATCAATCAAGGTAATTCTGGAGGGCCTTTGGTAAATCTATTGGGGCAGGTTGTGGGAATCAATACTTTGGTAGTCCGCGGAACTCCTACTGGCGCAATAGCCGAAGGATTGGGGTTTGCTATTCCGATCAATACAGCTCGGAGCGTGGCAGAGCAAATTATCCAGAAAGGATATGTCTCGCGGCCTTATTTAGGGATTCGCTGGCAGTTAATCACCCCCAATGTGGCTGAGGTTTACAATCTGCCGGTGCAGTGGGGCGTTTATGTAACCTCGGTCATACCAGGCAGCCCAGCCGATCGGGCTGGAATCCAGCGTGGAGATATCCTGACCAAAATTGGCGATATCCTCATAGACGAAAATCATTCCTATATCAATGCGCTCTTTCAGTACAAACCAGGAGATAAAGTCAACATCGAATTAGCCCGTGGATCGAAAAAGATCCAAATCCAGGTAATCCTAGCCGAATCAGGGCAGTAAAAAGAATAGCGTTGGTAATAGAAGGCAGGCTGGTTGGGCATTAACATAGGCTGCCTAATAAGGATCCTGCAATTGACTAAGCCGATGTATAAGAAAGTCAAGGCTGATCGA
>DYKV01000559.1 GCA_020722415.1 Anaerolinea sp. | reverse complement strand
TTTTTGCGATGTTTGCCGGAGGTGTATTTGCCGTCCAGGCTGGGGAGGGGCATGGGTTGATTTTACCCCGCTCACGAGTGCAGGAGCAAGAGCTCCGAGATTTTTAAAATCTCGGAGCTCTGTAGCGGGCGGAGATGAAGGAAGTGTTTTTCAGTTTGATCCATGAGCCGGGAGTCGGGGTGGCAGTTGGGAGCATGGTCGGGGTGTTGGTGGGAACAGTACAGGTGACATTATATAACTCATGTTACGCAGTACCGCGAGATTTATCTCGCCCGGGCAGGCAACATGAATGTTGCGGTACTGAGAAACTGCGTAACATCAATTATATAAATACGACGGGTCGCTCCACCCGCCGTTGGCGGCTTGTCTTACCGTATAAGCCCAGATAGTATAAATATGGCCGGTTGTGATCGGAAAAGTTTTGAGGTTTCTCCGGGATACAGAAGCCTTTTCTACAGCAAACTTGCTGTTCCCCTTGTGCATTTTTGCCACATTCGGGACCGCAACCGGAACTGGGTTTCCACCCAGCGTTACATTCATTACGGCAATCTTTTTGAGCTTCCGAATATGTCCCCGTCGGACAGCTAAATTCCCCCCCGCCGCCCCCGCCCCCGCCAATTGGAGTCGGGGTTGGAGTTAGCCCGGGGTTGGATGTCCACGTGCAGTCGCTAACGGTACAATATTGTGGTCCACAGGGTGGACTTTCAGTTTCATAGCAGGCAGCTTCTGTAGAACCACTACAAACTTTTACACTTGTTATAGAGCTTGAGCAATTTCCATTCAGACCCCATACTGCGCATTTATAAACTCCTAAACAATCGCCGGCCCATGTCGTTTTTGAAAATAACGCAAAAACGCCTATGAATAATATAATTATAAAAAGAGCTTTTTTCATATCAGTATTTAAAAATCGGATCGTCACGCAATATAAAGTTTGCTAAATTCCTTAGCTGGTTTTGTTTATCAAAGACAGGCAAAGGGGGAGAAGGGTGAAAGGTAAGAAATAACGAGTTAATTATCCCAGTAGTGGTAAATCTTTCCGCTTTCAGTTTGTCATCCAAACCGTCCAAATAATTTTTGTTGATATGAAGATAGATGTGTATCGTTTTGCCTTCCGGTTTGCTCGTATAAGATACGACTTCGATTTTTCCGCTGTCGTCGTACCAGACCACCTTTTGAGGCGATCCAACTGCCTCTAAAATTAAGTTAGAATATTTATCCCAGACTTTCCAATCATTAAGATATTTTTCAAGAGTACTTTGCCTGGCTAAGGTCAGATTTACTAAAGGGTCGGAGTTTAGGATTTTAATCCTAGGACGAAGAAAATATTTTGTCGTCAGAAACAAAAATAGAAATACCAGCGCAACAAATACAATT
>DYKV01000558.1 GCA_020722415.1 Anaerolinea sp. | reverse complement strand
TGCAAAGCCGGCCTCGATACAGTCTTGCAGCTATTCTCAATGTGGAGTAACCATTCAGTCAGATTGTTTGTTGGTTATATTCGGCGGGATAAATCCCTGCCTTAGTTTGTAGAAGTCGGCTAAAGCCGACTGGCTGGACAGCCCGAAGGGCTTTTTTGTACTGAGGCAGGGCTTCCAGCCCGCCGAAATTGGCAGAAAATAGCTAGCCTGAATAGTGACAATCTGAGTTAACCAGTAAACGTCCCAAATTCGATTATCGCTGGATAGGTTTTGCTAAAGCCTTCAGGATGATTCCAACGCAAATTGAGAATTACTGTAATAACGCTGTCCAATGGGCGAAACTATGCTAAATTTAAGGTAATTCAGCCACAATCATTGCTCTTCTGGGGCGAATTTGTTGGTAAAAATCATCAGACGTGGAATTTCGGCACCACAGATTTGCCGATGGCGTGCTGATTACGGAAGTACCCCCTCCCATCCTCCCCCAAATCCGAGGGATTTGGGGGAGGTGTTCGCAGGACGGTGGGGGTTACTCCCCAAACCCGCAAGATTTGGGGGAGGTGTCCGTAGGACGGTGGGGGTCACTTCCCAAATCCGAGGGATTGGGGGAGGGTGTCTGTAGGACGGTGGGGGTCACTTCCCAAATCCGAGGAATTTGGAGGAGGTGTCTGTAGGACGGTGGGGGTCACTTCCCAAATCCGAGGAATTTGGAGGAGGTGTCCGTAGGACGGTGGGGGTCACTTCCCCTCCACAGTGGCAATCTCCTCTTCCGTCAGCACGTACAACGGATAGACCAACTGATCAATTTTCCGCTCCAACGCACTGGTGTACGCTATTATATAATCCTCCAACTAACCCAGCAGGTATATGGTCTGTAAATAAGTCAAGGCTTAATTGCTTTTGTTTTTGTTACCACTTTATTATCTGACTGGCTGGACAGCCCGAAATGCTTTTTTGTACTGAGGCAGGGCTTCCAGCCCACCGAATTTGGCAGAAAATAGTCAGCCGGAACTTTGTGAGTGTTTGCCATACCAGATCTACGGGTGCAGTTTGTGTTTAATAAACAAAATGCAGGTTTGAAAGAAATACTCTTCTAAAAATAAATAATCCTCTCACCTATAATTCTATCAGTAATTACTTTGACAATGTCATATTAAACATTTGTTCTATAAAACTCTATGCTTTCTGTCACTGCGAGCGAAGCGAAGCAGTCTCCTGGTTTGCGAGGGGATTGCTTCGTCGCAAAAAACGCTCCTCGCAATGACAACTATACGAAAATGTGAAATTGTAAAATTACACAGGTATTGTTGTTTCGAGCGAAAGCGAGAAAACTTAAACAGTTGGCTAAGATTTCTCAGTCGCTTACGCTCCTTCGAAATGACACACGCCTG
>DYKV01000086.1 GCA_020722415.1 Anaerolinea sp. | reverse complement strand
TCATATCCCTTCCCCGCTTTCACTCTTTTTAATCAAGATTGACAAATCCCATTTTCGAACTATAATAAAATTAAATGAACGTTCGTTCATTTTTACAATGGTTGACCAAAATTCTCTCACCCGCGGTGACCATACTCGGGAAATTATCCTGAATTCAGCCTATTCCCTCTTTCTACGCAATGGCTACCATGGCACATCCATGCGTCAGATTGCTTCCGATTCCAACCTTACGGTTGGTTCTCTTTACAACCATTTCGAAAATAAAGAGAAAATCTTCATAGCGGTATTAAAGCGGTATCATCCCCTTTTTGAGATACTGCCGCGCATGATGGAGATTCGAGCTGGAAGCATGCAAGAATTCTTGAACAAGGCTGCCAAAGCGCTTACGGAACAACTTTACCCGCATAAAGATTTTTTAAATTTGATGTTCATCGAAGTAGTGGAGTTCCGCGCTGCGCATCTGCCGGATATTCTCGATACTATTCTCCCCCAAATTGACCAGCTCTCCCTCCAATTCGCTCCTTTCCAGAGTCAGTTGCGCCCAATCCCCTTGAGAGTCTTAATCCGCGCTTTTTTGGGCATGTTTTTTGCTTATGCAATTACGGAAATGTTTTTAGACGAACGTTTCACTACTTACTCTTCACAGGAGACATTCGATATATTCCTTAACATTTTTTTGTATGGAATCTTAGTTAATGGAGAAGTTGTTCCATGATCAACTCCCGATTAAGGTCATTAATCCGTAAAGAATTTATTCAAATTCGGCGTGATCCACGTACTCTTGTATTAATTATTGTCATTCCCATCATGCAACTTTTTCTGCTAGGTTATGCAGCAACCAACGATGTACGGAATATCCCCTTAGCGGTATTAGATCAAGATCATAGCTCTGCTGCCAAAGCACTGCTAGATGCCTATCGGGCAGCTGATTATTTTCGCATTACTTATGCGGCTAGCTCGGAAAAGGAGTTAAGAGATCTGGTTGACCGGGGCGTTGTCCGGGCTGGTTTAATTATCCCGCCTAATTATGGTGACAAGGTTAACGGTGATGGAAATACGACCATTGCATTCGTACTGGATGGCAGCGATCCAACCATTGCCTCGACATCACTTTCCGCTGCGCAACTAATTGGGCAGCAATATTCTACCAAGATCTTGGCAGAACGGATGCAGCGGCACGGTCAAACCTTAGTGATGGAAGCTCCTATTGAGGTTCGCCCTCAAGTTTGGTATAACCCTGATTTGGTCAGCGCTTACTTTATGATCCCAGGGGTGATTGGTATGATTCTTTATGCGCTTACTTCAATCCTGACAGCAACGGCGATTGTGCGCGAAAGGGAACGAGGGACCATTGAACAATTGATCGTCACTCCCATTCTACCTATCGAACTGGTGATCGGTAAAATCATACCTTATATCATCTTAGCCATTGTAAATACGCTAGAAGTGCTGATTATCGGTGCATGGTATTTTAATGTGCCTGTTCGAGGGGATTTAATGTTAATCCTTCTCCTCTCTGGCTTGTTTCTGTTATCCTCCTTAGGCATTGGTATATTTGCCTCCACCACTGCCAACACCCAACAAGAAGCCATGCTGATTGTCTGGATGAGCTTACTGCCGAGTATTTTCTTGTCGGGTTTCTTTTTCCCTATCGAGGCGATGCCGAAAGTGTTGCAGTGGATTTCGTACATATTTCCCTTACGTTATTATCTGGTGATTATCCGTGCATTATTATTGAAAGGCGTTGGGGTAAGCGCATTACGCGATCAGATAATCGCCCTAACCATTTTCGGAGTCGTTATCATGTCAGCAGCAGCCAAACGATTCCGAAAACGCTTAGATTAATTTTTCCCTTATGGAGCATCCAATGGAACGGATAAAAAAATTGCAAACTCCTCTCATCATTTTTCTCATCATTCTGATCGTTTTTCTAGGGTGGTGGCTGTTACGCCGCTATCAGGTTGGTTTCAATCATAATTTATCCGCTTCGGGCATGGTTGAAGCCACAGAAATTTCGATTGCCCCTGAAATTTCCGGGAAGGTTGCCCAGGTTTTGGTTGATGAGGGACAATCCGTTAAAGCCGGGGATATACTTTTCATCCTCGATGATGCCTTGCTTAGCGCTCAAAGACAAAAAGCCAATGCTGCTGTGCAAGCTGCCCAAGCGAATCTACAAGTTGCCCAGAGTGGTTTAGCCGCTGCGAACACCAATTTAGAACTCGCCCAAGCGAATGATGACCTTGCACAAACTCAGTATCAATTGACTGCAGAAAATGTGCGCCGGGCGGATGAGAAGCATCGCGCCGCCTATTGGCGTCAACTCGTCCCCTATCAGTTTAACCTACCGGTTTGGTATTTTGCAAAAGAAGAACAAATTAAAGCAGCCGAGGCAGAAGTGGAAGCAGCCAAAAGCGCTTTAGAACAAGAAAAAACCAACTATTTCACCATACTCAAACAAAGTGGCTATGAAGAGCTATTAAACGCCGAGGAACGATTAGCTCGCGCCCGAATTGCTTTCGAGGTAGCCAATGAGGTTTTAAACCGGGCTAAAGCGGCAAACGACGACGATGGGAACGGTAAAGATGACGAAGAAGAAACCCAACTAGAAACATGGGTGGTGCCTTCCTCAAGCGGGGGTTATCAAACCAAGAATCTTCCCATCACTTACTCCCTGCCCAATGACCATTGGGATAATGAGACATTTGAAGCAGCGGAAGATGCCCTTCAAGACACTGCCCAAGCGGCTAGTGATAAAGCTAAAGCCGAACTTGATGCTGCTCAGCAAGAGTATAAAAAGTTGTTGGCGACCTTAAAGCTAACTCAAGATATTCAAAACGCACGAGCGCGGTTAGCTGTTGCTACCGAACGGTATGAATTGGCGCAAGACAAATTAATGGAATTGCATAGTGGGAGTGATTCTTTACAACTCATAGCTGCCCAAGATATGGTTCGCCAGGCGGAAGCCTCGCTCAAACAAGCCAAGGATGGTGTTTCCCAAGCAAAAGCCAAAGTCGAGCAAGCTCAAGCAGCCCTGAACCAGGCGCAAGCTGATCTGGAATATATTGATACCCAAATCAAAAGACTGACCATCATTGCCCCTTCTGATGGAGTCATTCTAAACCGCAGCATCGAGGTGGGGGAGGTGATCCAAGCTGGTGCACCGGCATTGACTTTAGCCAATTTGGGGAAATTAACCCTGACTGTGTATGTTCCTGAAGACCAATATGGACAGATCACGATCGGTATGGCGGCAAAAGTCACCGCTGACTCTTTCCCGGGTGAAGTTTTTCAAGCCAGCGTTTACCATATTGCCGATCAGGCGGAATTTACGCCGCGCAATGTTCAAACCAAAGAAGGTCGCCGGACTACTTTCTACGCAATTGATCTGAATATCACCAATGTGGATAACCAGCTTAAACCAGGTATGCCTGTAGATGTGCAATTTGTCGAGCAATAATCTGCCATGGCAACAGTAATGATTCAAGCCGAGCATATTTCGAAGAAGTTTGCGGATAATTGGGCAGTCAAGGATATCAGCCTGCAGGTCCATGCTGGCGAGATATACGGATTAGTTGGAGCGGATGGCGCGGGAAAGACAACAACGATGCGTTTAATTTGTGGTGTGCTTCACCTTGACAGTGGTTCAATCACGGTGGGGAACTTTGACATTAACCGTCAAACCGATCAGGCGCGTAGTTTGATCGGGTATTTAGCCCAGCGCTTTTCCTTATATGAAGATCTCACCGTCCTGGAAAACATTCGTTTTTTTGCCGAAGTGCGCGGCTTAACTGCCGATGAATGGCTGCCCCGTTGTTTGGATATCCTTAATTTCGTCGGGTTGCTCGATTTTAAAGACCGTTTTGCCGGTAAACTTTCCGGCGGGATGAAACAAAAGTTGGGATTGGCTGCTGCTCTGGTCCACAAACCGAAAATTTTATTGCTTGATGAACCAACCACTGGAGTTGATCCAGTAACCCGCCAGGATTTCTGGCAGTTGATCATTAAGTTAGCTGCTCAAGAAGGAGTTGCTATGCTGGTTAGTACTCCTTATATGGATGAAGCATCCCGTTGTCATCGGGTTGGTTTCATGCGCGAAGGAAAAATTTTGGTGGAAGATACCCCGGGTAATTTACAAAAGTCACTCAAAGGGAAGATATTTGAATTGAAAGGCAGTCCGCTCCCTTTATTGCGAAAGATAGTGCAAAATCATCCATTGGTCAAATATGCACAGATGTTTGGCGATCGCATTCATTTATATATCTCCGCTGATCCATCCCAGACTATATTAGAAGCTCTCTCTCAAACCATTGTTGAACAAGGTGGTTCACTTACCAATTTACGAATGATCGAACCACAACTTGAAGATGTGTTCATCTCGCTCATCGAAACAAACTATGAGTGAATTTGTGATCCAAACCAACAACTTAACCAAACGTTTTGGGGATTTTACCGCGGTAGATCAGCTTACCTTCGCTATTCAAGCTGGTGAAGTAGTCGGTTATCTTGGTCCTAATGGCTCAGGGAAAACCACCACTATGCGGATGTTATTGGGTCTTATCCTGCCCACAGAGGGAACTGCCACCGTGTTAGGCTATGACATTCGCCAGGATTCGGATGCGATTCGAGCCGAGGTTGGGTACATGTCGCAAAAATTTTCTCTTTACCATGATTTAACCGTAAATGAAAACTTACATTTTTATGCTGGTGTCTACGGGATCAACAACGAAAACCAGATCCAAGCTTGTCTCGATCGAGTTGGGCTGGAAAAGCAAAAAAACATTTTGGTCAGTAATCTTTCTACCGGTTGGAAACAACGGTTAGCGTTGGCGACTGCTATTGTCCATCATCCCCGTTTGTTGTTCTTGGATGAACCGACCAGCGGGGTAGATCCCACCGCCCGGCGGGCTTTTTGGGATTTAATTTATGAATTGGTGGCAGAAGGCATCACTGCTTTAGTTACCACTCATTATATGGATGAAGCAGAATATTGCGGTAGAGTTGGAATTATGAGGGAAGGAAAGCTGTTAGCCTTAGATACGCCTTCAAACTTGAAAATATCCACCTTGCCTGGCAAGGCTTATGATTTACGCGCCCAACCCATCCTGGATACTTTACAGGTATTAGAACAGTCACAACATGTCTTGCGGAGCGGACTGGTCGGAGATCATTTACGGGTAATCTTGTCCAGCGAGGTTAAACCCGAAACGATTGTGGAAGAACTAAAGAACCACTCCGTGAATAATGCGGAAATTGAGCAAGTCGAACCAACTTTGGAAGATGTTTTCCTCAGTCTAGCTGCCCAATAATTTCCATTTACGATTATCATTAATTGAGTAAGGATATATTCTTGAACGAGAAATAATCGGTCTTTTTAAAGAATTGTATGACTAATTCAATACTTCGCGCCGTCTTTCCGGGATTGCTTCAACGTGATTTTGTTTTATTACCAGATGGGAAGGCATATAATGACATTCCTGGGGGGAATGCGTTATATGCTGCGGTCGGGTGGCTGATTTGGCAACCGCAGGAAACCCCGGGAATTATTGCCCGGGTTGGGGAAGACTATCCCCAAGCATGGTTAACCGAGATCGGACGACATGGAATCGACTTAAAAGGTGTGCGGGTACAATCACAACCGTTAGATCTGCGCAATTTTCGTGCCTATCTAGATCCCTACCACTATACACAGGATGAAGCCATTGTTCATTATTCCAAGCATGGTCAATCTTTCCCCAAAGCTTTGCTTGGATATCCACCTTTTAAACCAACCTTCAGTCGGACTCGGGTTGAGCCGACAAGCCTCCGTTCGACCGATATCCCAGCGGAGTATTTAAACAGTACTGCCGCTCATATTAGTCCAATGGATTATCTAACACACAACCTGATCCCCGCTATTCTTCATCAGGGTACGATTACCACGCTGACCTTAGCGCCATCCCCGGAATATATGAATCCCATTTTTTGGTTTGATATCCCGCAAATCCTGATGGGGTTGACCGCTTTTTTGCCGACCGAAAATATGTTGCGCAATTTATTTAAGGAACGCAGCGAGGATATCTGGGAAATGGCTGAAGAGTTAAGTCAATTTGGATGCGACATTATCGTCATCCGCAAAGAAGATCTGAGCCAGTATGTTTATGATGGTTTAGGACATAACCACTGGTTCATCCCACCTTATCCGGCTCGAATCATAAGCACGCACGGAGGTGGAGAAATATTCTGCGGCGGTTTTTTAGCCGGTTATCGGCTTACTTACGACCCACTAGAAGCAGCCTTATACGGGAACATCGCTGCATCGTTGGCTGTGGAAGGGATTGGGCCCTTTTATGCGTTAGATGCCGAGCCGCGCCTAGCAGCAGCCCGGCTCGAGTCATTACGACAGGCGGTACGAAAATGTTAAAACCCTCTCCCAATTTGTTGCAACGAGTTCTCGACCTCGCTATGGCGATCCAGTGCATTCCGGCTCCAACCTTTGAGGAAGGAAAAAGGGCAGTCTTTGTGGAGCAACAGTTCAAGCGGGAACAAATAAAAGAAATCAGGCAAGATGAGTTGGGTAACCTCTATGTTCATCTACAGGGTGAAGAGGTGACGCCGCCGCTGGTGATCAGCGCCCATCTCGATACGGTTTTTCCATTGGAATATCACCGCCCGGCATTCCGTCAGGGGAACCATATTTATGGACCAGGTATTGGAGATAATGCCTTGGGAGTGGCAGCCTTATTGGGAATTGTTTGGGCTTTTAATGAGGCAAATCGGCTCCCTAAAGGTGACCTTTGGCTGGTTGCTAACGTGGGCGAGGAAGGGCTTGGTAATCTGAGCGGCATGCGTAAGGTCGTAGAACATTTTGGTGCAGAGGTGACCGCCTATATCGTTTTAGAAGGGATGGCGTTGGGATATATCTATAACCGCGCTCTTGGGGTAAGGCGCTACCGTTTGACAGTGAAAACTAAAGGAGGACATTCTTGGGTAAATTTTGGGGATCCTTCTGCGATCCATGAAATGGCCGGGCTGATTAGTGATTTATCGGCTATTTCGCTGCCGGAAAAACCACGCTGCAGTTTGAATGTGGGGGTTATCAATGGCGGTGTTTCGGTTAACACGATTGCACCATTTGTAGCTGCCGAGCTGGATTTGCGGTCGGAAAGCGCCGAAAAATTGGATTGGTTAAATCATCTGGTGCTCAATGAAGTCGAGAAACACAATTCGCCGGATGTGCGCGTCAGCGCTGAATGTACCGGTTTTCGACCGCAAGGAGAACTGCCTGCGGAGCATTGGTTAGTTCAACTGGCAGTGCAATGCCTGAAAGCTCAAGGGATTAACGCCCAGCTCAATATTGGTTCGACCGATGCGAATATACCCCTTAGTTTGGGTTACCCGGCAATTTGTATCGGGTTAACCCATGGCAATGGCTCGCACACCACTGATGAATTGATCTATTGTGATTCCTTGCGTCAAGGGATGGGGCAATTATTGCTGCTGGTAGAAAAGGTTTTCGATTACCCACCCCGATAAAATTCTAGATGAGAAATTCTTAACTCGGCTGCAATAAAACTTAATCTTAAGGTATGATAGGTGTTCTAGGAGGTCGTCATGTCAATGAAAAAAATCTTTATTATCTTCATGTTGTTCTCCATTTCTTTTACTGGATGCAGCATGTTGAGTCCTGCCGCAACGCCAACGGTTGAAGAACAAGCCACTGAAACTGCCACATCCCTGCCACCAACCGCAACCACAGCGCCCACTCCAGAACCATCTCCTACGGTCGCTCAAGTGGATTATGGTCCGACTAATTTCCCAGCCAATGTCAATCCATTGACTGGCTTGCCCGTCAGCGATCCAACCCGTCTCGATCGTCGCCCAATTTCTATTAAAATTCAGATATTCCCGCGCGAAGATCGTCCCCCGTTTGCATTAGCTTTAGCGGATATCGTTTATGACTATTACCAAAACAATGGCTTATCTCGGTTTAACGCAATCTATTATGGAAATGATGCCGAGCAGGTAGGCCCAGTTCGTTCCGGAAGGTTGTTTGATGGTGAAATTGTGCGCATGTATAAAGCGATCTTTGCTTTCGGTAGCGCCGATAAACGCATCTTAAAATCTTTCTTTAACTCCAATTTTTCTGACCGCTTGGTATTAGAAGGGGCGATGAACTGCCCGCCTATGTGCCGAGTGGAACCGAATGGAGCGAATTATCTAGTGGCAAACACGAAAGAAATGGGGCCCTATATTGTTTCAAAAGGGGCAACCAATGACCGCCAAAACCTAGATGGAATGAAGTTTCAATTTCAAACCCCGCCTAATGGAGTACCAGGCATTCAGATTTACAACCGCTTTTCCATCAGCTCTTATAATCGTTGGGATTTCGATCAAGAAAGCGGTCGCTACTTACGTTTTCAAGATACCCAAGAGGATGGTGGACAAGGGGAAGGGTATGCTGCATTAATGGATCGGGTAACCAATACACAAATCGTGGCTGATAACGTTGTAGTTTTGTTGATCCCGCATGAATATGCCTATAAATCTGGTAATAGTGAGATTGTGGAAATTAAAATGGGTGATAGCGGTGTGGCTTATGCTTTCCGAGATGGATATGCATACGAGTTGAAATGGACGCGTCAAAACCCTGATACGATTTTTAGCTTGGTGTTTCCAGATGGAACTCCTTATTCTTATAAACCCGGGATAACATTTTATGAAGTAATGGGAACCTCTTCCAGCATTGATAAGAAAGAAAATGGTGTCTGGAGATTCGAGATCAAATTCCCTTAGGTTTCACTTGGTATTCTGCGCTAGTCCTGAATCGATTTCCAATTGGCAATCCTCCCTCCTCACGAGGGAGGATGTTTTAGAGCTAATTGAATGGCATTATGCCGATGGGTATGCAGCCAACGGAACGATCCGACCAGGATATAGTAAATACCCATTCTCGTGAAGATCATACTGGCGGTAACGCAATTATTCAAGAGTCCTTTCGGTTGTAAATCTTCGCTTACCCAGACGCAATTACCATTCGTAATTATTTGACAATGTCGTAACGCGGCATTTATACCGCAGCCAAACGGCGACATCAATGTCTACAACATTTGCGCGTTCGATGCAAATGCTGCCCGGTAATACTATAATTATGAAACCTCGAAAATGGGCT
>DYKV01000085.1 GCA_020722415.1 Anaerolinea sp. | reverse complement strand
ATTCCATCAAAATTGACATGCCTGAGCAGTTACAATAAAAAATGATAATCTATAAGGAGCGCCAAATGAAAGGGAATGAGACAATTTTACAAGCCTTGAATTACATGTTAGCGGATGAATTAGCAGCCATAAACCAATATATGGTACATGCAGAAATGGATGATAATTGGGGTTACGGAAAATTAAATACAGCCGTCGAGCAACGGGCAATCGATGAGATGCACCATGCCGAAAAACTAATCGCGCGGATCCTCTTTTTGGAAGGAAAGCCGATCGTTAGCGAATTGCATAAGATTCACATCGGCGAAGATGTGGAAAAACAGCTTAAATATGATTGGGAATCAGAACAGAGTGCAATCAAAATGTATAATGATGGCATTCGGCAAACTTTTGAACTCGGTGATAGTGGGACGCGCGAACTCCTCATAGAGATCCTCGAGGATGAAGAAAAGCATATTGACTGGATCGAAGCACAGCTTGACCAGATTAAACAAATGGGGTTGCAGGTTTACCTTGGTGAACAGACCAGTTAATTTTACTTTATGATTTATTTTGGGGAAATAAATCCACCGCAATTTCAATGATTGCGGTGGATTATGGCTTAATCAACCACTTCGCCTTCGATTACTTGGATACCGGTTCGGAATGTAAGCCCGCTCGGACCGCGTTCCACTAGGATAGTATCACCTTCATGGAATTCGCCAGCCAATATCTTTAATGCTAATGGATCCTGCAATTCCCGTTGAATGGCTCGTTTCAGCGGTCGGGCACCAAAATCTGGATCATAACCTACTTCCGCTAAATATTCCCGCGCAGATTGCTCCACCTCGAGTATGTAACCACGTTCTTTGAGCAAGCTGGCAATTCTTCGCAGTTGGATATCGACAATCTCTGCGAGATGCTCGCGGGTTAGTGGATGGAACAGGATAATTTCATCAATCCGGTTGAGAAATTCGGGGCGGAAATGCATCTGCAATACACGAGTGATCTCTTCTCGGCTTACCTCATGCCCACCTTCCCAGAGTTGGTTGCCGAGGTTGCTGGTCATGATCACAATCGTGTTGCGGAAATCCACTGTCCGGCCATGTCCATCCGTCAAGCGACCATCATCCAATAACTGCAAGAGAACGTTGAATACCTCACTATGGGCTTTTTCGATTTCATCAAAAAGCACCACGCTATATGGTCGCCGACGGACCGCCTCGGTCAATTGACCGCCTTCTTCGTAACCAACATAGCCCGGTGGTGCGCCAACCAACCGAGAAACAGTGTGCTTCTCCTGATACTCGCTCATATCAATTCGGATCATTGCCCGTTCATCATCAAACATAAACTCGGCTAATGCACGGGCAAGTTCGGTCTTGCCCACCCCAGTAGGACCTAAGAAAATGAATGAGCCGATAGGCCGATTGGGATCTTGTAAACCGGCGCGCGCCCGGCGGACCGCGTTAGAGACTGCTCGGATCGCATCGTCTTGACCGACAACTCGTTGATGTAAGCGTTCTTCCATATAAATCAGTTTTTGGGTTTCGGCTTCCAACAAACGCGAGACTGGAATACTAGTCCATCGGGCAACCACTTGGGCAATTTCTTCTGCATCTACTTCTTCCTTTAGCAAGGGCTGATCTTGCTGGAGCTCTTTCAAGCGCCGTTCGCCCTCCGCTAAACGAGCTTCTAGTTCTCGTAAGGTGCCATACCGCAGACGAGCGACTGTCTCTAATTGATTTTGGCGTTCCGCTCGTTCTATCTCGAGACGGGTCTGCTCGATCTGTTCCTTGATTGATTGTAAATGAGTGATTGCTTCTTTCTCAGCTTGCCAGCGGGCTCGTAGCTGATTAGACTGTTCATGCAAATCTGCCAATTCTTTTTCAATTCGTTCTAATCGTTCTTTGGATGCTTTATCTTTCTCTTTCTTCAGCGCTTCTCGCTCGATCTCGAGCTGCATGATCTGACGATCAACATCATCGAGCGCCTGTGGTTTTGAATCAATTTCCGTGCGCAGGCGGGCCGCAGCCTCATCAATTAAATCAATCGCCTTATCGGGTAAATGCCGATCGGTGATGTAGCGATGTGAAAGGGTGGCGGCTGCAATTACTGCTGGATCTGTGATGCGCACCCCGTGATGCAGTTCATAACGCTCTTTCAAACCGCGCAAAATGCTGATTGTTTCTTCGACACTTGGCTCATCGATGATGACTGGCTGGAAACGGCGTTCCAATGCTGGGTCTTTCTCGACGTATTTGCGATATTCGTCAAGAGTGGTCGCACCGATCATGTGTAATTCACCCCGCGCCAGCATTGGTTTGAGCATATTACCAGCATCCATAGCCCCTTCTGCTGCCCCAGCGCCAACCACTGTGTGCATTTCATCCACAAAAAGTATTATCTCACCTTGTGCATCAGTGATCTCCTTTAGAACCGCTTTGAGTCTTTCTTCAAACTCACCTCGATATTTTGCTCCGGCAACTAATGCACCCATGTCCAACTGGACCAATCGTTTGTGTTTTAAACCTTCGGGGACATCCCCATTGACGATTCTCTGGCTTAACCCTTCCACAACAGCAGTCTTTCCTACGCCGGGTTCACCGATCAAGGCTGGATTATTCTTTGTGCGCCGGGAGAGGATTTGGATAACTCGGCGGATTTCTTCATCCCGGCCGATTACTGGATCCAACTTACCCTGCCGGGCTAATGCGGTCAAATCTCGGCCATATTTTTCCAATGCTTGATAGGTGCTTTCCGGGTTTTGCGAGGTAACCCGCTGCGTGCCACGAATATTTGCGAGTGCTTTTAAGATAGCATCTTTGGTCAAACCATATTGAGCAAGTCGTTTACCCTCTATGCTATCGGTCAATCCGAGCAAAATATGTTCGGTTGAAACGTATTCATCTTGCATCCCTTTGGCATAGCGTTCGGCAGCTTCGAGCGTTTCTGCAGCCGGCCGGGAAAGACCAACTTCACCACCGCCACCATAAACGCGCGGCCGATTTTCGAGATCTTTGGTCACTTCATCACGCAAAGCCAACACGCTTCCAGCAACCTGGGATACAATAGCAGGTACAACACCATCTTCCTGACCCAATAACGCCAACAAGAGATGAGCCGGTTCAATGGCTTGATGGGAATAATCTCGAGCAAAACGTTGGGCATTAAACACTGCCTCTTGTGATTTCTGGGTAAATTTATCTAAATTCACTTTTCTCCTCCATTTGATGATGGATTAGTTCGTTTGTAATTCCTATCATTGTTATTCTTTAGAATTGATTTCAACTCAGCCTGAAATTTAGTTCAACCAGTTCCAGGATGAATTGGTTTTTTTCCTTGCTAAAGTTACTTTCAGGTGTTAGCTTAGATGGATTCTATTGGAATTACGTATGTTTGATATTAACAAAATATAGGAACATTTCAGAAAATTTTAAGTTGAGATGATACAATGGGATCGTTTCTGTTAACCCTATTCCTGCGAGATAATATTTCCGATAGCAAGAGTTCTGCTTCAATTTAGCGAGTAAGCATTTCTTCGGTACATATATGCAAAAAAACAAACCCATATCTCGTTCTCATTCCCTGATTCGAAACACTATCATCGCACTTTTTCTTGGATTAACGATCGCTATCCCACGGGTCTTAGCTCCTGATCATTATGTGATGGTAGACGAGCCCTTGTGGTTATATCGCTCAGCCAATTTCTTGAATGCATTAAAAGAAAAAGATTGGCAGAATACTTATCAAATTTACCACCCCGGCGTCTCTACGATGTGGATAGGAGCCAGCGTTTTACTTTTCTCTCATCCTGAAGTGTTTCAAGCCCAAAAAGGGCAGCTCAATTACCGTCAATTTGAGGAACTCCTTGCGGCGTTAAAAGTAACTCCATTAAAGGTGCTGGCTTTTGACCGACTTTTCACGGGGTTTGTCACAACCATCACTTTGCTTTTTGCCTTTTTCTATGCCTACGATTTAATTGGACTATTGCCAGCGCTGCTTGGTTTCTTTTTAATTGCCTTTGATCCGTTTCACCTCGCTCTTACCCGAATTCTCCATCCTGATGGGTTCTTCAGCAATTTCATGATTCTTGCCGTTCTGAGTTTTATCCATTATTGGAAAGTGAAACGCTTGTCTTCCCTTGTCATTTCAGGAGTATTCAGCGGGTTGAGTTGGATAACAAAATCGCCAGGATTATTTTTATTTCCTTTTATGGGATTACTCCTATTGATATTAAATTATGTTGAAGTTAAAAAACAGAGAAAACAATCTTGGAAGGATACCTGCATCCAAACGGTGAAGTTATTCTGCCTCTGGGGAGGCACAGCTTGGTTGATTTCTTTTCTCCTTTGGCCAGCCTTATTGACTGATCCTCTGCGAGTTATCAAATTGATTTTATCAAAAGGATTCCAAGCTGCTCAGGAAGGCCATGAACAAGCTTTATTTTTTAATGGTGTTATTTATACCACCGGGCAAATGGGTTTTAAGGTTTGGGAGTTTTATCCGCTTTCCTTTCTTTGGCGAACAACACCGGTGATTATCCTTGGCTTGATGTTCAACATTATTTTTACTTATCAGCCTAAGTATATTCTGAAGGAAAGACAATTTTCCTTCATTTCTACCGGTTTATGGCTGTTTGGATTGGGATTTTTGTTTTTTATGCATCTCGGAGATAAAAAATTCGACCGCTATATTTTACCTGTCTTTCTAGCTGCCGATCTCTTAGCGGCGATTGGATTCGTTCAGGTGGCAACCGCGCTTTTTCACAAACGACCACTAAAACAATCTATTATTGCGCTCCTGCTGATTCCAGTGATCGGTTTACAAGCTTATTCTTCTCTATCTATTTTTCCCTATATGGTTTCTTATTACAACCCATTATTAGGAGGTCCATCGAAAGCAGTCAAGATCATGGACGTTGGAGAAGGAGAAGGCTTAGAATTAGCGGCTATGTATCTCAATCAGAAGGCAAATGCACGGGAACTTAATGTGTTCGCTTGGTATGCGACGGGATGCTTTTCTTACTTCTTTGATGGAACAACCCGTCAAATCAGACCCGTCGAACAACGGACAGACAAACGATTGCAAAGTCTTGAAAAATCCGACTATATCGTGATTTATATTAATCAAGAACAAAGGGGACTCGGAAAGCTTTATTTGGATTTTGTGGCAGGCAAACCCATTGAGAAGAAAATCATCCTTAATGATATAGAATATGCCCGTATCTATAAAATCCATTAGAGGATTAAAGTTGCCCGCTCTATTAACAACCAACCAGAAGATTTCCTCATTTCTTCCCCAAAATTGGTAAATCTTCTGGTTGCATCTCGATTCCAGAATTATGGCATATTCTAACGATATGGGCGGGTTTGGTTATTCTTTCCATTTGCGCCCATCATTATGGGATGATACGTTGGCTCTGGGTAGGTATTAGGTGTTTCTTCATCTATTTCTTGTTTCTCTGCATGGCTCGGAGAGCTGGTTTTGGCTGGCATTGGAGTTGAGCGCATGGGTGTCGCCATAGAGAGACTGGTCGGCTGGCGATTAACAGCGTGGGTTGGATTGGAAATGGGGCGCAACAGGGCGGGTTTCCTCTGCTGGGTTTCGGAATGCTCATTTTGAGCAAACAGACGTGTTCCAGCAACAGAAAAAGAACCGATAATCAAAACCCGGATCAACCAGACTAAGATTGCCACAAAAATGGGGACAATCCGCAACATAGTTTGTTGACCAATAACCGCGTTTCCTAAGGACTGATGCTCAAGAATAGCGATGGAGACACCCCACCAAGTTAACATGGCATTCATGCTAGCAGCTAAGAGCCAGGCGCCAAGCAAATAATACGTGGAATGTGGTGAGGGGGCTGAATCATCGGGTGAAAATAGGCGGGCTATGCCGGCGAAGTCAATGCTGCAAAAAGCAATGGCTAAGATAGTCGCCCACCGTATGCCGGAAAATGTCAGATTGCCTAACAAATCTGAGAGGGCAAATTCAGTGGTGGAGTAGTTGAATGTCTCAAAGGCAACTAAAGCGCCAAAGATGATTAGCCCAAAAGCGGTAGATCGGCGAATGTGTAATCGCCGCCAGAAAGAAGATAGGGGTTGAAACTGAATTAAACTGATATTCATCATTAACCTCCGAAAAAACTATTGACAGAACAATCGTTCGACATTTATAATAATAGAACAAATATTCTATTTTGTCAAGAGGTTTCTATTAAAAATTCCATTATTTTTAGACAAAACACCAGTCTAAAGAAGGAATACTCGAAAAAATCGAAACCGTTTTAGAAGGAGGCAGGGCAGATATATGGAATATTCGGGCAACAGAACAATTATTCATTCCGGTTGGATTTTCTTATGGCTATCCATGATGGTGATTTTGGTCGGTTTTACTGGCTATACCTTGTCCGCTCTGCTTACCAGTGGGGCAGTCTCCGATTCGTTTGAGGAGATTCCTCGCACAAAATCTATTGAACAGAGGGTAATTCAAACACAGTCCAAGGAGGAAAAGAAGAGCGACAAAACCACAGTGTGTGCGGTAAGTGATAAATATCCCAAAAGAATTCTGCAGTGGTGTGAACCGATTACCCGCGCTGCCCAGAAAAATCACATTGATGCTGATTTAATAGCCGCAATAATTTTGGTGGAAAGCGGTGGGAATCCTACTGCCGTCTCAGTCAGTGGCGCGATCGGATTGATGCAGATTATGCCCAGCGATGGGGCAGCCGCTGCATTTCAATGCTCTGCTGGACCTTGTTTTGCCAATCGCCCGCCATCCGATCGGCTTTTGGATCCACAATATAACATCCAATATGGAGGACGAATGATAGCTGGGCTTATAAAAAAATACGGCTCTTTACGGGAAGCCTTGAAAGCTTACGGTCCGATGAATGTGGGCTATACGTATGCGGATAAAGTCTTAGCGATATATCGGAATTATCAATCGGATCAGCGCTGATCGCTTTTTGGTGGGATGGCAAAGGCGATTAAGCCATAAAGTAGGAATAAGAATGCTGGCAGCCACATTCGGTCAAAACCGGTATTTACCCACCAACTCAGGTCATGTTTTCGGTCAAATGAGAGAATAAAATAAATCCCAAATATGATCAGGGTGATCAAAAAACCGCTCAAAAAATAATGATTTTTATCGAGACTGTGTTTATTTCTGAAGAAATAGCCAAACCCGCCTAATCCAATCAGAACTATCCCGTTCACACCCCATATATCTAAGCGCAATAGCCGGAGAAATGCTTGCTTGATTAAATATAGTCCTTGTGAAAGATGAAAATTGCCTTGGCTAATCTGGTTCAAGGCGATTCGCAAAATTTCTACATCTTTCATCGTGTGCGGATATACCTTATTCTTTATCAACCACCAAAACAACCCATAACAAACTATTGGGATTGCTATTGCTAACCAAGATCGAAATGGGTAGAAGAGTTGCCATTGGGAGGCGATTAATCCACTGATGATCACGGTGAGAGTTAAGATCAATCCTTCTGGGCGCGTCCAAGCAGCGGCAATTAACAGGAATATCCCTAATAGGGTTCGTTTGTGATTTACTTGGATAGAATTTTCTTTTCCAACGATATCACCTGTGGATCGGCCAACTTGTAAACCTTCAAAGAACAAAGTTCCACCTGAAAATAAATAGAAGCAAAACGGTAAATTGGCATACGCCAAACTAGCATGTCTAAAGACCAGAGGTGTGCTACCGAGGAGGAGAGTGAAGACCCCACGCAATGGGTAATTCAATCCCATGCGTTTTAGTCCTCCATCCCAAACTATCAATAAGCCCAGATAAAATAAACTAAAAAGGAGTTTTGCAGAGGGTAAATGATCGCCGAGAAGGCTCTTGATGGCGGCGATAAGGATGGGAATATTTAAGGGGTATGCGGAAGTGTTCGTTCCCCATTGGGTAATGCTTTGCACTTTTCCGGTCAATGCGATCCCATAACCTTTTAACCCCCAGATTTGGATTTCATCGGTTACAGCATAGCCTTTACCAATAGCCAAGGTGGCGGCTAAGAGAGCTAAGAGAAAATAGGTTACAGCCCAAGGACTTATTCGAGGCAATGAAAAACCCAAATTCGGTTTCTTCCGGTTTTGATGATTTACAAATAAGGACAAACCCCCTAGGCTGACATAAAATAAATAATTGGCAAGCACATGAACAGGGGTGATTGAACCCAACCAAAGTGAAGTCATAGCCAGAGACATGCTAAAACAAGCAAGCCCAATCCCGAAACCAAGGGCTGATTGTTCTAATATCGGTTCATCGATAAATAATGCTACTAATTGCTGACCAAAAAAAGTTAATCCGATGATGCCCAGCAAAAATCGGCAAAATTCCCAGAGCAGGTTGTTTCGTTGAGCATGCGGATCAGCGCTATTTGTTGACCATTTGAAAGTATTTGGAAGAATAACCCCCCAACGGGTATCAAACTTAATTGTTTTTGAATGCTCATTGTTAAATACCGCCTCTTGCGAATCGTTGAAATACAATACCGGACTTCTTCCAGCTGCTTGCTTTACACAATCCATTGTTAGGCAATTGCGCACCAAGCGTGGAAAAAGGTAAAATTGGAGCGCCGGTGTGGAAAAGATCGGATTGGAATTTTCAGTGGACAAGGTAGGATAGATAACTTCACTTGTTTCCGGGAGATGGGTGCGTAAAAAAAGAATATAATTAGCAGCTCGTTCTCCATTATGAAAGGCAACTCCGCGCCAGATACTATCTGAGAATCCCATTTGGTATATGCGTTTGATATCCCTGGCGGAGTTTGATATTATCCAAGTGAAGTTGATCAAAAGTGCTAACCCCATTATCCAGACCAGCCAGCCCTGAAACGCCTTTAATTTCATCGATAAAATTGTATCACTGATGCTCCGTGGAGGAGAAAACCCACCCGGCAGAGATTCTAATTTAGAGTCATGGATAACCGCAGATTAACACCGATTTTTTAGCTATTGCAGCGTCCCTCCGCAACCGCCCGTATCCTAGCCTAATTTAAGACGCCCGTAAACGAGAATCATGCAGATCCTTATAACTTAGGCGGCCATCCTCTTCTTGAACACTTTCTTAGGCTAGAGAGGCATTCCTCGCGAAACAATAAAATTACTGAGCTGCAAAAAGATAAAATATTTAACACCAAGTCGCCAAGACGCAAAGAAATTAAAAAGCGGCTCAAGAAAAA
>DYKV01000557.1 GCA_020722415.1 Anaerolinea sp. | reverse complement strand
GCCAGGCGCAGGTCTCGTGCCAGTTTTCGATGCGTTCCAGAAATTCAGAGCCTTTAAGATCACGGTAATAGACGATGGAGAGCCGCCCAGGGGTGGCAGAATCAACTGCCATCACAACCACATCTTCCCGCTCACCGATTTCCTGACTATAACCCGCGATTTTCTTCTTCAGGCGGATGCCAATATCTTGGGCGGTATCAGCAGGGAGTTGGTTTTCTTCTACGTCTAAACCCTGATAGAATGCGTCATAGGCATCATCGGTAGGTTGCGGTACTTTTGCGCCCGAAACAGCCCAGGCGACAACACCCAAATCGCCTTTAACATATCCTTGACGGCCCATCAACCAACGAAGTGCAGAGTGGGCTTTTTGTGTTGTCTCAAAGCCGACAGTTGCAGCCTGATCAGGATAAGTGAATCGCCCAAGAAAGGTAAAACCGCACCCATCATCAATGGCGATTTTTCCTTTACCGCTAATTGATTTACCTGAGACAATGAGCTTTGCCTTATCAGCGTCATTCCTGATTTTGGCAGGGTGTTGATCAGCCGAAAAACTTTCTTCACCCGTTACATAACACAAAGATTTCGTTTGCTTTGTTGCCGAGTAGTAATCAATCCAGGACTGAATTATGTCGTGGTCATTCCAAACCTCCGCTACTGCATCGATACCTTCGACTTTCCAGCGCACAAAAGCATCTGCCTGCCAGCTTTTTAGCTTTCCTGTCTTTGGGTCTATTCCACCAGCCAACAAATCGAATATGTCTTTTGGCGCATTTTTGTCCTTTGCAACAGGACGTTCAACATAGAGTTTTCCGTGTTGGTCGGCAAAAAGCACGCGATTGGCAACCAAATCGCCTATGATGTTTCCTTTTTGCACATATTCATAAACAGCACGGACTTTTGCAGGAGCACCGCTCTTGACCCAATCGGTCAGGAGTTGCATGTAAGACTCGAAGTAATGGTCTTTCTCGCCTCCATATTTCCTGTAATCCGCCGCAAGATATTGCAACTTATCGCAAAAGGGGTGAGCTGCCTCACCGCTTGTTCGTCCAGCCGATTTCTCGGTACAAGGAATAATTGTTCGTGCCTCATCCTTGCCAACAACACGAGCGCGTCTGAAATTGCCTTTTGAGTCAAGCGTAATTTCAATTTGTGCTTTTTGTGTGGTGTGGCAAATAGGCAACAGCGGCACCTGCTCTTTGCCTTCTTTGTCTTCTTCGATAACGCCAATCATGTTCTGGCAATACTCATAAGTCTCATACAGGCTTTGAATCCAATTCATATCACATCACCTCCTCGCAGCCTTCGAGCAAGCCCTCTTCCGCCAGCCCAACCGTTTCGGGTGGGTTGGCTTTCATTGGACGCACGAACTTGCGGACAATTTCTTTCGGGTCGTCAG
>DYKV01000556.1 GCA_020722415.1 Anaerolinea sp. | reverse complement strand
CTAGACCCTATCTCATCAGACCAGGGGTGCTTCCAAACATCTATATTGGCCGCCAGTCGATCTTTGACCGGTATATGCGGGTGATCGGTTATGAATTGCTCTATCGAGAGGGTAATTTCAATCAAGCAAATGTTGAAGATCCCGATCAAGCTACCTCCGATGTCATCCTCAACACCTTCGCCGAGATTGGTCTGGAAGAACTGGTCGGCCGCCGAAAAGCTTTTGTGAACTTAACCCGCAACTTTTTTCTTGAAAAATATCCCATTCCCTTTACACCTCATCAGATGGTAATTGAGGTTCTCGAGACAATTGTGTTGGATAAAGAAATAATCAGCCACATTCAAGAATTTTCGCAGCACGGTTTCCAAATCGCCCTAGATGATGTAATTGAACTGAAGCGCATCCTCAAGGTTGTTCATCTCGCCGATATAATCAAAATAGACTTGTCTCTTATCCCTAAAGAACAAATCCAGTCACTTGTACGCGATCTTCAATTTCATAAAGTGAAACTCCTGGCAGAAAAAGTAGAAACCAAAGAACAATTAGATTTCTGCCTGCAGATTGGTTTCGATTATTTTCAAGGGTACTTTCTGGGCAAACCGAATTTAGTCAGTAAACGCCAAGTGCCCACTTTACGGGTCGTCCTATTGCAACTATTAGCAAAACTTTATAACCCAGACGTAAGTTTTCACGAACTGGAATACCTAATCGCTCAAGATGCCGTTCTGGGGTACAAATTATTAAGATTAACCAATTCCGCCTATTTTGGTTTGCGTTCAGAGGTTAAATCAATTCGCCAAGCCATGGCGCTATTAGGAATCGAAAAATTGCGTAGCTGGCTAACCCTCATCCTTGTCGCAGATAAACACGATAAACCACGTGAATTGACAATAGTAGCTATGATTCGCGCCCGCATGTGCGAACTCTTAGCCATATCAATCAATCTACCATCCCCTGATTCTTTTTTTCTAGCTGGATTGCTTTCTGCTTTAGATGCGATTTTCGATACCCCCCTGGATCAATTGTTGGAAAACATAAACATAACCAATCAAGTCAAAGAAGGGTTGCTAGAAGGAAAAGGCATGATCGGAGAAGCGGTGAACTGCGTTATTAGTTATGAACGTGCCCAATGGGAAAAAGTTAACTTCTCTCAACTTAGCTTGGAAAGCATCCGTGATATCTATCTCAAAAGCGTAATCTGGGTGGAGAATATGCGCCGAGCTTTAAATATCAACTAACCATCGGGCACACTTGCTATTTTATCATCTGGTTTCTCCGCTCTTATAGAGAAATTCCAGGCAGGATTGGACAATCTTTAGATCAAAATGGCTGCCAGATAAAGAACAAAGATGTCCCAGCGTTTTTTTAATCAAACAGCCCCCAAGGGTGATCGTTGTTTAATACATCATAC
>DYKV01000084.1 GCA_020722415.1 Anaerolinea sp. | reverse complement strand
ATAAATCCAGTGATATAAGCCTTCAATTCGTCGCAGAAGGCGAACTGTATGTTGTGACAGCGCTTCCCGGGCTTTTTTGGATTGTATCCATGAGTACACTGCAAAAAGACTTGTTTTATCATACTAGTCGCCAAGATTTTCAAAAAGAGCTTGATTTTTTCTGCTTCATCCAATTTTTTCTCCATTTTCTTGAGCCACTTTTTAGTTTTTTGCGTCCTGGCGACTTGGCATTAAATATTTTATCTTTTTGCAGTTCAGTAATAAATGGAATAGTCCACGCGGGACTTGATTTCTTCGATAAAAATATGTCATAATCTTATTAAGCAAGAATGGAAAGGAGTAACGAATGAAAAACCCTAAAAGTATCCTCTTGTTGGTTCTTCTTTTTGTATTTATTTTTTCCTCAATCTCTGCTCCATATTTCGGTAAGGTGCGCTTAACAGTGCGCAATAACACCAACGCCAAAGTGTGGATAAAACTGGAGGCAAAGAATGCCTTCTATTATCTACGAGTTGAACCGGGAGCTGAAACCTATACGATCAAACCGGCTCTTTATAAAGCCACCTTCTGGGGCTGCGGTGCAAAAAAAGTGCTGCGTAAACTGGATATCCACACCCAGTTCCGCTTTGTGTTTCCAGTTTGTAACGCCGCCAAGAAACCAACCGAAAAGAATATCCTCCGTATCCTCTTTAATAAATAAACTTATACGGATACAAGGTTATCTTAAAGGGCGATTTTAATTGGGTAAACACCCAAAACTTCATCATCTTCGGTTCACCAGGATTACGCGGCATCCGATTGCACTCGGTGAAAACTATGCGCTGGACACCTGAAGCAATAAACTTGGATTTCATTACCATGCCTTTACATTTTGGAAATCCATACACCGGGTCCCAAGTCTCCATATAAAACACTACCATGCCATAGGTCGCAGCATTGATCTCAAATGTTTTTTCAGATGGCTCAGCACGGCTGCCTTTCTCAATAGTTAGAAAATAGACATTGTCGCTATCGAGCGGGTCAATAAGTTGAATCCCCAGCTTCACTCCCGATTTGTTTACGATGGTTAATTCCGACATCGTATTGGGTCGTTTCGGATAAAAGGCTGTCAGCATGGTTATGCTGATCAAGCTAATCAGAGCCATAACTGTGGTCTTTTTTATCATGGTGTGTCTCCTTTTCTTGAGTGATTAGATTGTTCTCTTGGTTGCGTATCCCTTGTTCAGTTCATCCGGCAATAATTATTACGCGGGGTTGGTCTAAGGACAAATATTCGCAGCCGCCCTGGTATCTGGCTGGTTTATATTTTATCGTTTTCGAATAAATTGACCTTTCTAACAATTAAATATCCTTCAATCTGAAAAAAAGTAAATAGGCCAATATATTGTACACATATTATCACCAAATTTCTCCAGACCAATAGACGATCTTCATCTAGACTGTCGTTTTTCTCTTGCCCAAAGGTTTATAATTTAGCTATGCAAAATTTATCCGCCCGCCAAAATGAGCTAATCCAACTACCGATCCATTCCATTATTTTTTTAGAGGGGGTTGCGGGTACGGGTAAAACCACTGCTGCAGTAGGACGACTGCTTACTCTTATCCAGCAAGGTATCCCCGCCCAGCAGATTTTCATCCTCGTTCCACAACGAACACTTGCGCAGCCTTATCGGGAGGTAACAAACGACCCAGACCTGCCGCCAGGGGGAGCAGTGACTATCTTGACCATCGGCGGTTTGGCTCGCCGTCTTGTTGAGCTTTTCTGGCCAGAAATTGCCGAATCGGCAGGATTCCATTATCCTGAAGTACCTCCCACTTTTTTAACGCTTGAAACTGCCCAGTATTTTATGGCAAAATTAGTGCGTCCCCTTCTAGAGAAGGGTTATTTCGCCTCGCTTAGTCTCGATCCAAACCGCCTCTATAGTCAAATCTTGGATAATTTAAATAAAGCTGCCATTATTGGCATACCCTATACCGAAATTGGCGGGCGGTTGAAATCCGCCTGGAACGGCAGCCCTGGGCAATTGCGAGTGTACGATGATGTGCAAGAGTGTGCTAGCCTTTTCCGCCAATTCTGTTTTGAACATAATTTACTCGATTTCTCCCTACAAATAGACCTTTTCCTCACCCACTTATTGCCAAACCCGATGGTGAAAGCTGCTCTCAACCAGCAATATCGCCATCTCATCGCAGATAACCTAGAAGAAGATATACCGGTCACCCATGAGTTCATTCGCCAATGGCTTCCCCATTTGGAATCTGCCCTTTTGATTTACGATTTAGGAGGAGGATATCGGGTCTTCCTTGGCGCCGATCCAACATCTGCATATTCCCTAAAAGACCGCTGCAGCCAAAAAATTCAATTTGATGCCTCATTTATCCATGATGATCCTCAACGCAATCTACTTGAGATGATGAACTGCTCTCTCAATGATATCCTTCCACCTTCACCGACCAGCGAATTGCGCACCCGCCTGCAAACCATCAGCCAACGCTTTTACCCACAGATGCTTGACCTGGTCACCAAGCGCATCTGCACACTTATCAACGAGGAAGGGATTTCTCCCCAGGAAATCGTCGTACTGGCGCCTTATCTCAACGATTCATTACGCTTTTCCCTTACCAACCGATTAGAGAGGGCTGGTATCCCGGTGCGTTCGCATCGCCCCTCACGAGCCTTACGAGAAGAAGCAGTCATCCGCACCATGTTGAATTTAGCGGTTCTCGCCCATCCCCAATGGCTTGAGAGAGTTCCTCTCAATAAGGCAGATCTGGCAGCCAGTTTTTTCTTGACTTTGGATGGGCTTGATCTAATCCGCGCCCAGTTGCTGGCAAACAGTGTTTATTTTGAACAGAATAAAAAAGGTAAATTGGCACCTTTCGAAAAGATCGCGCCGAGTATCCAAGAACGGATTACTTATCGAATCGGTGAGAAATATGAGCGATTACGGACCTGGATAACCGAATATGCCAGCCAGCCTGCGCAGGAACTAGAGCTCTTTTTTATTCGTATATTCGATGAAATCCTCACTACCCCTGGATTCCGTTTCTATCAAAACGAACGAGCGGGTGAATTAGTGGCTAACCTGGTGGAATCAGTCCAAAAATTCCGCTGGTCTATTCCTCCTAGTCTTCCACTTGGCGCGGCTGAAAGCGGATTGGAATACATTCAAATGTTACAGGAAGGGGTGATTGCTGCCCAATATTTACGCAGTTGGGAAAGGGAAGCGAGTGAGGCGGTATTTTTAGCCCCAGCTTATACATTTTTATTGGCAAATCGAGCAGTAGATGTCCAAATTTGGCTCGATATCGGCAGTAGCGGCTGGTATGAGCGGCTCTTTCAGCCACTGACCCACCCGTACGTTCTGAGCCGCAATTGGGAAAATGGCAAGGTTTGGACTGCAGAAGATGAACAAAGGGTATCTCAACAAAATTTATCCCGCATTGTGCTGGGTTTATTACGCCGCTGTCGGCGTATGGTGTGGATTGGATTTAGCGAATTAGGGGAAAGCGGTTTTGAGCAACGTGGATTATTATTAAGAGCAATCCAACGAACCCTCGAAATAATCAACCAGGAGCAATCCAATGGTTGATTTCCAACTGCGCCCAGCCCAACAGCAAATCATCCGGTTTCGGCAAGGGAAAATGGGCATTCTCGCCGTACCAGGCAGTGGCAAGACCTGGACCCTATCATATTTGGCGGCCGAGCTGCTTGCCCAGAAAGTCCTCCAGCGCAACCAGGAAATCCTTATCGTCACCCTCGTCAATTCTGCTGTGGATGTGTTTTCTCAACGGATACGAGCTTTCTTGGAAGCGCGCGGTCTTATGCCAATTGACTATCGCGTACGCACATTGCATGGGTTGGCAAACGACATTGTACGCGAACGTCCAGAGTTGGTTGGACTGGACGAAAAATTTCAGATTATAGATGAGCGGGAAAGCGATCGCATCTGTCGCTCAGCAGTTGATGCTTGGTTAAAACAAAATTACTCGACAATCGAGCCATTTCTTGATCAGGATTCAACTCTCAGCCAAGATTATAATTTTCAACTGCAATTCCCGGATTTCCTTCAAGATATCGCGCAAAGCTTTATCAGTCAGGCGAAGGATCGCTGCCTCACCCCAGAAGATTTACGCCAAAAGATTGACCAATTGCCGGTTAAACTCCCTTTATTAGAAATGGGTTGGTCTATCTATCATGATTATCAACGCGCTTTGCGCTATCGTGGCGCAGTGGATTTTTCTGATTTAATCCGTCTCGCATATAATGCGCTGGAATGGGATATAGCTTTGCTGGAACGTTTACAATATCGTTGGCCGTATATTTTGGAAGATGAAGCCCAAGATAGCAACTGGATGCAAGAGCAAATTCTACGCAAGTTAGTGGGCGATCACGGTAACTGGGTGCGGGTAGGTGACCCGAACCAAGCAATTTATGAGACTTTCACCACTGCCAATCCACGCTATTTACATCAATTTGTCCGGGAAACGGATGTAATCCGACGCGAACTGCCAAACTCGGGCCGCTCGACCAAGAGTATCATGGATTTAGCCAATCAGTTAATCCGCTGGACAATGCAGGAACACCCTGTTTTAGAAGTACGAGATGCTTTACATGCGCCACCCTTTATTAGGCCCTTACCTCCCTCCGATTCGCAAAGCAATCCAAGCGACGATCCCTCCAAGATCACTCTTTATAAGCCAAGGCTCACCCCCGATCAAGAAATCGAACTGGTTGTTCGTTCCATCAAGAATTGGTTAAAAGATCACCTCGATTGGACAGTGGCAGTATTAGTACCGCGCGCCGATCGTGGGCTGCAGATTGTGGAAAAGTTTAAAGAAGAGGGAATTCCATTTGAGGATTCCTTACTCAAGACTACTTCAAGCACCCGGCAGACTGCTCGAATGTTGGGGGATATCTTGGCATTTTTAGCAGACCCAACCGCCCCGAAAAAATTAGCCAAAGTGTATCAGACCTGGCGTCTGGCTGAAAGCAACGACTTGGAATTAGATCATCCCGCAGAAGAGGTGCTACAACAGCAAATCGAGGCAGATATGGCATTAATCCTCCAATGCCAAAATCTGGAAGAATATTTGTATCCATCCCCGAATAAGGACTGGCTGGCTGCGGTGCTCCCGCCTAACGACCCAGCCGAAGTTGATTCAACTGAGCCAATTCATAAGCTCTCACCTTATCAACGTTTGGATCGCTTCCGTCAGCTCGTCCGCCGCTGGCAGGAAACCATTCTGATCCCAGTTGATCAACTCATCTTAACCCTTGCCCAAGATCTGTTCCGCCAGCCAGTAGATTTAGCCCTTGCCCACAAACTGGCTTTGATCTTAAGGCAAGCGCAAGATGCCCACCCGGCCTGGCATTTACATGAGCTAGCCCAAGAGCTGACGGTAATTTCCAACAACCAACGCCGCTTTATCGGGTTCAGTAAAAATGACAGCGGGTTTAATCCAGAAGATTATAAAGGAGTTGTAGTGGTTGCCACAATGCATAAAGCCAAAGGTTTAGAATGGGATCGGGTATATTTGCTATCCGTTAATAATTATGATTTCCCCTCTGGCGCTCCTTATGACCGGTATCAACCCGAAAAATGGTTTATCGGTGGTCGGCTCAATTTGCAAGCTGAGACCCTCGCCCAACTTGAATGGCTACTTGACCCGAATCAGCAAAGCTTTCCCAGCGAGGGTAAGCCCACCCAACAAGCGCGCCTTAATTATATCCGTGAACGAATTCGTTTGCTCTTTGTAGGCATCACCCGCGCAAAAAGGGAACTGATCATTACTTGGAATAGTGGTCGGAATAAAAACCAGCAACCTGCCTTAGCTCTTCGAGAGCTTTGGGATTATTGGGATACGCACTATGCTCAAACTACCAGTTGATTTCACTTTCAATCAATCCAATCTTCAAGATTTCCTTGAATGTCCACGACGTTTTTATTTGGGCCACGTCCGGCGTCTGCTTTGGCCTAATCGGGAGATGAGCAGCGAATCCGCAAACCAGCGACGGCTTCAGCTGGGCAAAACTTTTCATCACCTTGCCCAACAGAAAGCACTTGGTATCGCAGATGAAAAAATCCAACGGCAAGTAGCAACTCAATCGCTGGAAATCCAAAGTTGGTGGCAAACCTTCTCTGAATGGTGGGAAAATTCCGTCAACAGAGACCTAAACGGTGACCGTTACGCCGAAACTATCCTCACGACTGGTTTGTCTGGGTCAAGACTGGTTGCAAAATACGACTTACTCGTCATCCATCCAGAGGGCGATGTCACCATCTTTGATTGGAAAACGGTTACCCACCCCATCCCAACAAAATATTTATCTCAACATGTCCAATCGCGGGTGTACCCTTTCGTGTTCAGCCGAGCCTATGCCGCTTTGCTCTCTGGAAGAAAGATCGCCCCTGAGCAGGTCACCATGGTTTATTGGTTCACCGCTGATCCTTTCCACCCCCAACGATTGACCTATCATTCCCGTCAATATGAGGTTGATGAAGATTACTTAATCCATCTTCTCACCGATATTCTCCAGCGTACCGATAAGGATTTCCCATTGACAACCAATGAAAAACATTGCGCCCACTGTGTTTATCGGACTTATTGCGACAGAAGAGTTAGTGATAAAGATGAGGAAAATAGGCTGGATGAAAATGATAATCCACCTCTGGTTTTCCCCGAAGATTGGGAGCAAGTGAGTGAAATAAATTATTAGTTAATATTGCATGGTTATCTAATGGCAAAATGGTTGGATCCGCCTCTTTTAGCTATTTCCCCTGAGCTGGGTAAAGGGATTGCCGCTCATCCCTTTGTGTTACAAGCGCTTGCCCAACGGGGAATAGTTGATGCACAAAGAGCCCGTGCCTACCTTAACCCCGCTGATTATCCTGTTACACCATCCACCGAATTACCTGGTTTGTCCTCTGCGGTAGAGCGGATCGAAAAAGCCATTCAAAATGGGGAAACCATCGGGATTTGGGGTGACTTTGACGTGGATGGACAGACATCCACCACCCTCCTTGTAGAAGGTTTAGAAAAGCTTGGCGCAAGCGTGCTCTATCACATCCCTATCCGCGCCAGCGAGTCACATGGCGTTAATATTGTTGAACTCGAAAAACTGGTCCGGGGCGGGGCGCAGCTAATCCTTACCTGCGATACCGGCATCAGCGCTAATTCAGCAGTAAATTGGGCGATAGAACATGGGATTGATTTTTTAGTAACCGATCATCATGACCCGCCAGATGAGTTGCCCGCGGCAACCGTTTTAGTTAATCCTAAATTCCTGCCAAAAGGGCATCCGCTTTCCACTTTACCTGGCGTAGGGGTCGCCTACAAACTCATCGAAGCGCTTTATATCCGAGCTAATAAGGCTGATCAATTACAAGTGCTGCAAGATCTCGTAGCCCTGGGCATCATTGCGGATATCGCCGAGTTACATGGAGATACCCGTTATCTTGCCCAGAAAGGTATCCAAGTGCTCCGCAATACCGAACGCCTGGGCTTGCAGATTCTGCTTGCCAACGCTGAGATCAACCCCCAAAGGTTGACCGAAGAGCATATATCCTTTGGAATTGCCCCACGCCTCAATGCGGTTGGCCGTTTAGGCGATGCAAACCCCTTGGTGGCATTCTTGACCACTCGAGATGAAAAATATGCTAATTACTTAGCTGGTGAAATAGAAGGGTACAATGAGCTACGCAAACAATTAACGGAAGAAGTTTTTCAAGGAGCACTCCATCAGCTAGACCAAAATCGCAACTGGCTCGATGATGCCGCACTTGTGTTATATCACCCACACTGGCACCCCGGCGTACTGGGCATCGTTGCCAGCCGTCTGGTGGAGCGTTTTGGAAAACCGGCGATCCTATTGAGTGGTAATTCAGAACAGGGGGCGCGCGGTTCAGCTCGTTCGATCGAAGGTGTACATATCACCCAAGCCATAGCCACCCAAGCCGATATGCTGAGCGGTTTTGGCGGTCATCCGATGGCTGCAGGATTATCCATCCCTCCCGCTCCCGACTTGGTGGAACAAATCGCTCGTTTCCGCAAGGCGCTTAACTATGCCATTCAGAATCAGCCTGGCGCTGTTCCCTTAGAACCCACTATCCAGCTTAGCGCTTATCTTCCATTACACCAGGTGGATTGGGATCTTGCTAACGCTTTAGAAAGCCTTGCGCCATTTGGAGCAGGTAATCCATCGCCCATCTTTGCAGCGCAAAATGTACGCCTGATCAGCTCCGCACCGGTCGGACGATTAGGTGAACACCTCCTGATGACGGTTGAAGATGAACAAGGGCGATCCTTTCGACTTATCTGGTGGCAAGGTGCCGGCTGGCAATTGCCGCAGGGTATCTTTGACCTCGCTTACCGTTTGCGCGCTTCTACCTACAATGGGGAAGCCCAAATCCAACTTGAATGGGTTGATTTTCGCCAACAGGCCGGCCCCGCTTTGCAACTCTCCCAAACAGATAAAATTCAGGTGATAGATTGCCGCACTACCCCTGACCCGCACACAAAATTGCAAGAAATCCGTACTGTCGAGAAAGATCTCATCGTCTGGGCAGAAGCAGGCGAGCGCCAACGCCTGCAAGGTCAAGATCGCAGCGAACTGAAACAGGCTAAAGCTTTAGTCGTTTGGACTATACCACCGGGTTATGGCGAATTAAAACAGGCTATTGCTCAGGTCTCTCCCCAAAGCCTATACCTCTTCGCCAGCGATCCCCAATCCGATGAGCCACAGCGATTTCTCGAGCGCCTGCAGGGTTTACTTAAATTCATCATCCAAAATCGAGCTGGACAAACTGAATGGAGCTGGTTAGCCGCTGCCACAGCACAAAGGCTTATATGTGTTCAACTAGGGTTAGAATGGCTATCCGCCAATGGGTGGATCGTTTTTCACGAACAAGACGGAGCACAATTGAGCCTCACCAAAGGGAGCGGAGTTAAACATGGACCGATTGACCAAATCTTTCACCAGCTCTGCCAACAATTATCCGAAAGCGCGGCATATCGGGCATTCTATCGAGCCAGCTCCTTGGAGGCATTGAAAACCCAAATACGGTCTGGGGATTAATTTATCATTTCTTTCTTGCTAAGATATATTTACCGTTCCTAAGCCACAGATTTAGCCATCAACTGGATCCTAGAGAGAGATTTAAAACTACCCATTCAAGTATCACTGCCCAAGGGATGCGAGAATTCGGGCAATTGAATCAAGCAATCCATTAGAGCAGCGCAGTTTTATTACCTACCTGGTCAAAAATTAGGGAGGCACTTAGATCTCTTCTTTGCAG
>DYKV01000555.1 GCA_020722415.1 Anaerolinea sp. | reverse complement strand
TTGCATCGAACGCGCAAATGTTGTAGACATTGATGTCGCCGTTTGGTTGCGGCATAAATGCCGCGTTACAGTTAAGCTTTCTCGATTTACTTGATTTAAAAAGGAGCGATTATGACACTTTGGGGCGGAAGGTTTCGAAGCAGATTGAATCCCACCGCATGGCGGCTTAATTCTTCTCTGGAAATTGATTCCCGCTTAGCCGATCAAGATGTGCGGGGTAGTTTGGCTTGGGCTAAGGCGCTGAGGTCTGCAAAAGTTCTGACAGAAGAAGAATTTGGGCAGATCATCACCGGTTTGGAACTAATCCAAGCCGAATTCGCAAACAACCAATTTGAATTTCAAGAAAGTGATGAAGATATTCATAGCGCGGTTGAACGGCGATTAGGTGAATTAATTGGTGAGGTTGCTGGCAAGTTGCACAGCGGGCGCAGCCGCAATGACCAAGTTACAACCGATTTTCGCCTCTGGGTGATGGAAGCGCTAGGAGAATTATTGCATCTTCTATATGATTTCCAATCCATCTTGCTCGAACGAGCCGAAAGGGATTGGGGGGTGATTTTCCCTGGTTATACACATACCCAGCGTGCGCAGCCAATTTTGCTCAGCCATTGGTGGCTGGCTCATTTTTGGGCTTTGCAGCGCGATCGAGAACGTTTATTAGAAACCCAGCGGCGCACGGCTGTTTTACCTTTAGGCAGCGCCGCATTAGCCGGAACGCCGTTTGCAATTGACCGAGTAGCGCTTGCTCATGAATTAGGTTTTGAAGCCGCAGCTCCGAACAGTTTGGATGCCGTTTCTGATCGCGATTTTGCCGCAGAATTCTTGTTCGACGCTTCATTGGTCGGCGTCCATCTCAGTCGTCTCGCCGATGCAGTGATTCTATTCACTAGTGCAGAATTCGGCTTTTTTATCCTCGATGACGCGTTTTCAACGGGTTCGAGTTTAATGCCCCAAAAGAAAAATCCGGACTTATTTGAGCTTGCTCGCGGGCAGAGCGGCAAGCTCATTGGTTTATTAACCGGCTTCCTGACGGTGGTAAAAGGCTTACCATCTGCCTATGACAAAGACTTGCAAGAGGATAAAGGGCTAGTTTTTAGCGCCTATGACATGCTCACCCGCCTCCTCCCCGCATTAGGCGGTGCAGTGCAAACCCTGCGCCTGAATGAAGCACGGATGTCGGCAGCGGTGGATGACAGTTTGTTTGCCACCGATCTGGCCGATTATTTAGTAGAACGCGGCACACCTTTCCGCCAAGCGCATGCATTGGTTGGACAAGTTGTGCGCGCTGCGGAAGAGCTAGGGGTGTCGCTATCGCAATTGCCTATGGAAGAGTATCGAGCGATTAGTCCCATTTTTGGTGACGATTTAGTTCAGGTTTTCGATAAGCTGCGCAGTGTCTCAAAACGGAGTGC
>DYKV01000554.1 GCA_020722415.1 Anaerolinea sp. | reverse complement strand
GTGAGCGTCCCAGTGGGGTAAGGCGAATGTGTGCATGTGTTGATTTCCTGATTTTTGGTCTTTACTGATAATTTGGCAAAAATGTTCCTGGTAGCGCAAATCTGACATCACCAAAATCAATAACGCTTAGACTTTGACGTGGCTTTCCCTTTCTTGACTGCATACGCTCCCATGCTATGAACTTAAACCCAGCTATTTCCCCGGAATCCCTTCCTGTTCGCTCATTCCAGTGCTTGCTCGATTCTATAAAATCGTCAAATGTTTCTGTGGTCTCTTCGCTTTCAGCCACCCATTCGCCGCCTTTATAGTCAGCATCAAATAATTCATTATTTGTTGCTTCGGCAAATTTATGTAATTTCAATGTTTTGCTTCGGTCAGCGATTTCGCGCAAAACATCGCGTTCATCGGTGACGGCGGCAATCGCATCAGAAAGCGATTTATCGCCATCTACAGCGGATTTTGTTTTATTCTTGTCTTCCTTGGCCTTTGCTTTTGCAGCAAGCGCAACCTTGCGCGAAAGGCTTTTAATCATTTCTTTGGCTTCATTAACTTCATCAATATAAACTTCACTCGCAATCGATTCATCTACTGATTTAATGTGGCTCCCGTTTGGATTAAACCCGGCATCTAATGCCTCTTTCTTTTTATTATTTATATTGTCATCGGCAAGTTTAATTGCAGCGTTAATAACATTTATTTTTTTAGATGCAAAATCACCTTCAAGCACGACTAAGGCTTTTTTATCGCCCATTATTTTAGCTAGATTTAGCTCGCTATTGTCATCTTCCTTAAAATATAGAGCACTACTTATATTGTGCCATCCTTCGTTGAACGCTTCTAAATATGCTTTTATAAAGGATTCATCAATAGTATTGTCAACAGAACTCTTAACAGTCTCAACAATGTGTTCAGCATCGCTGTCATCAGAACTCACCCAGCGACCAAGCTCCATTTCATCCGGGTCAAACTGTTCTTCTTCGGGGTGTCCTTGACTTGGAATAAACATCACGTCACCATCGCCGCGAATGGTCACGCTGGCAATTTCCGCGCCTCTTGCGTCTTTGATCGAGCCTCTGATGTACCCGCCTTCTAGCTCATCACCAAACAAACCGACCGCATCAAGCGTCTCTTCACTCCACTCGTCAGGGAGCTCATCGGTCGCATCCCAATGCACCGCAACGGGCTTTAATGCCTCTTCAACGGCCTTGGCTGACACAAAGGCATTGCGCTTGGACTTGTCGCCTGCCGCGATTCTGAACAGTCTTAGGGCTGATTCTGTTGCGTTGGCGAAGGTGTAGGGGAGTTCTACGGGCTTGGGTTGCTCAGGCGCATCGTTTTGCGGGATGGTTGCGGCTTCGTTGGCTTTTTTATTTGATTCCCCCGTTTCGTTTGCTACATTTTCAGCCACAAACG
>DYKV01000553.1 GCA_020722415.1 Anaerolinea sp. | reverse complement strand
CCATATCCTTGACAAACCCCCAGAAGCGCACCTGCTCGGTCAATCCATGTCTCCTCACCCAATGGCGGGCTTTATTTATATCCTTACCATTCCCAGCAATCCACAATTCAAGCGGATAAGATTTAAAGTGCTCTATAACCCGTAATCCATACATCCATCCCTTTTGTCTCACCAAACGCCCACTAAAGCCCAAAATCCGATTTTCCCTCGACCCGACAAACCGCTGAGCTGGGCCAGAAGCTGATTCAGCCAAGTCTTGGGGATCGATAAAGTTAGGTAAAAGATAAATTTGTTGCGCTGCAGCCCCCGAGGCAATTAATTGATCACGGATATGGGCAGAGACAGCGATGATTTTTCCAGCTTGGGCGGCTTGGCGGACTAACATGCGATAGATTGGGGAGTGACTCGCATACGGATTATGCTCGTGAAATAGCAAAGCCACTCGTTTTCTTGGACAAATTCGGCGGAGGAGCAAGCCAGCCATCCAACTGGCTTGTAGATGGCAATGCAAGATATCAACCTTCTCTTGCCTGAGGATAGATCTGATCTCCCAGAGGACCGCTAGATTAGAAAGTAAGGTTCTTTGCCAGAAGGATTGCGCCTGGGCAATATTATATGGGAAAAGGGATGGCATCTTCATGCGTAATGGAATGATTCGCTGGTTAGGGTAATGTTTATGGATGCCAGCCACTAACCGTTGCGCACCGCCTAGACCATTGTGATCAATTAAATGAATTACCCTGAGCATGATCAAATTATATATCAAGGACTGCCTGAAGTACCGTTAGGCAGCCCTTGATCATTGTGAAACACGGCTTTAGAAAAAGACCAGGTACCTGGAATTGCCCTTATTAAATTTATGATTCAAATGTTAACCAATCCGTTCGAATTTAGCGCCAGGTGCTCCACACACCGGACATTTCTCTGGTGCATTGCGGGGGTGAGTATATCCGCAAACCGGGCAGACATAATAATCATATTCTTCCGGTTCCTTATCCAGATTTTCCAGCGCTTCGCGGTACAAAGCCTCATGAACTTTTTCCACCTCCCAAGCCCAGGTAAAAGAACGCAACGCCTGCTTTTCTCCTTCTTCTTCGGCATCCTTGATAAAAGCCGGATACATAGAAACTACCTCATAGTTTTCTCCAGCAATCGCAGTTTTTAAGTTTTCTGCAGTAGATTTAATCTCTCCAGCCGCCCGAAAATGATTGAGGGCATGTACCGTCTCGGCATGGGCAGCTGCCCGAAACAGTTTTGCCACTTGCTTCTTACCCTCTTCCTCAGCCTTTTTGGCAAATGCCAGATAACGGCGGTTGGCTTGCGATTCGCCAGCAAAAGCAGCTTTCAAATCATCTAATGATTTCATGTAACACCTCCATATTCCCGAAAAATCTAGTTTATAAATCAACTATAACAT
>DYKV01000552.1 GCA_020722415.1 Anaerolinea sp. | reverse complement strand
TTTTTTCATCCTGAATCGAACAAGGCTAATTCCAGCTGGGGCGATGCAGTATTTCGGTTGGGGCAAGTCCATCCGCCTTGCCATTTTCCGTAGCGGCGCAGCAAAGTTGCGATTCCATCAGCGATTGCATAATAGTGGAACTCCACCACGCCAAAAAGCCGCTTGGAAACATGAGTTATATTGCTGACCAGAATGCTTTTTCGCAAGGATTTACCAAGCCACACGGAAGCAAAGAAAACAGTGGCCAACAGAATTGCCATCATGTTACGCAGCCGCGTGTAATCCAGCAAACGGATGTCCTCAAGGCGGTAGCTCTGCTTAATGTATCGAATCGTATCTTCGACCCGCCAACGACTGAGATAACCTTCAACGACTTGCCAGAGACTTTTCCAGGAATCGCCCTCTGCCAAATCGGTCAAAAGCATCATGGGGTTTGCGCCAAAGCCCTTCACGACAACCATACGCAACGGTTTGCCAGGATGTTCCGGCAGAAATACATTCATGGCGCCATATTTAATCTGATATATCTTTTCACCTTCGGCCGTTTCCCTCCTGATGGTATCAGCATGTGACATCTGGCATTTGCCGGCCAGCTTTTCAGCCAGCATGGAATGTTTGCGCCACAACAGATTGCGATCGCCAACCAGACGCACAATAAAGCGCAACTGCCTTGTGATCAGCATATTGAAGATCTCGCCGCGGTCGCCGCCACGATCCAAAACATAAATGCCGCGTTGTTTGGCACCAGCATGTACAGCGTTTACGATTTGTTCAATCTCATCGTTCTCACTCTTGAAACCAGGAGCGTCACACGACCATAGGCGAAGATGTAAAGGAACAATGCGACGTCCGCCGCTTTCGCAGGCGACGGCCACACAGCAATGGTATCCGTTGCCAATCTCGCCGCTACTTCCATCGCGAACTTTGGCCAGATAGGGCATCTTCCGGGCATATAGCTTCCGAATATCAGTCGGATCGATCACAATCAAAGTATCTTTCCCTATGTGTTTGGCGCCCTCACGTGCAACGCAACTCGATATCGTTCCGGCCAATTGCTCGCATGCCAGATTCCGGCTTAATCGCTCCTCCGTTTTTTTTAGGGGGATCTCTTCTTCCAGTCCACGGCCTATGCAACTGAGCTTGATGTCTTTGGCAGATTGAATGCCGTAAAACATATCGGCCAGAAAACCATTCATGGGCTTGGAAAAATGGGGAGAAAATATCCCCATAAATTTTACAAGTTGGGATCGCAATTTGAATGCAGTTTGGCTATTATTCATCTCGGTGGTTTCCTTCTGGGGGTTGGTTTTACCCAATTATATTGGAATTCCCGCTGGAAACCACCATTTCATTTATTGGACGGTCAAAAAACACGCTCTTTCGTTCAATTCATTAGGAATTTCACCTATCCCCAAAAA
>DYKV01000551.1 GCA_020722415.1 Anaerolinea sp. | reverse complement strand
CGAGGAGCGTTCTTTGCGACGAAGCAATCCCCTCGCAAGCCAGGAGACTGCTTCGCTCCGCTCGCAGTGACAGATAGCATAGATTTTTATAGAACAAATGTTTAAGGTGACCTTGTCGAAATAGTTATAGCCATCAATAAAGCAACTGTATAAAAGTTTCTGAAGAGCAAATTCTAATAAAAGGAAAAATTATGAGAAGTCATAAATTATTGATGATCCCTGGACCGATTGAATTTGACCCCGCCGTGTTGGCGGCATTAGGTGCTCCAACCACCAGCCACATGGACGCCGATTTTATCGAAGCGTTCGGTGAAAGCTTAGAGATGATGCGTCAGGTTTTTTTGGCGCCTCATGGACAACCGTTCATTTTAGCCGGTTCAGGTACTCTGGCGATGGATGCGGTAGCGGCTAATATGGTGGAAGCGGGTGATAATGTGCTGCTGATTAACACTGGATTCTTTAGTGAACGCTTTGGCGAAATATTGCGGCGCTATGGTGCTGATCTATATCAATTACAATCACCTATTGGGGGGAGGCCGAGTCTGGAAGAAATCGAAACTGCGCTGCGGAAAAGGGAGACGAAATTATTGGTCATCACTCAAGTTGATACTTCCACAGGGGTGTTAACTGATGTGCGTTCGGTGGCGGAGTTAGCCCACCATTATGGCGCGTTAATCGTAGTCGATGGAGTGTGTTCGGTTGGGGCAGAAGAACTGCGTATGGAGGAATGGGGGATAGATGTGGCATTGACCGCCTCACAAAAAGCTATCGGAGTGCCGCCTGGATTAGCATTATGGGTTGTCAGCCCCCAAGCTATAGAACGATTTAAACAACGTAAGAGTCCGGTAATGAATTATTACAGTGATTGGAACAATTGGCTGCCGGTGATGCTCTCGCATGAAGAGCGCAAACCAAGTTATTTTTGTACGCCTGCAGTAAATTTGGTGTGGGCATTGCATGTCAGCTTAAAACAGATCCTGACAGAAGGAATGGAGGCGCGTTTTCAACGCCATACAGTCCTAAGCAAAACTTTCAAAGCAGCTATAAAGGCTTGGGAGTTGGACCAAGTACCTTTAAAGGATGAGTTTGCCGCGCACACGCTAACTGCAGTGCGCTACCCGGCTGGTGTACAAGGAAGCGCTTTATTAGCAGAAGTTGCCAAACGTGATATTGTGATTTCTGGGGGTTTGCATCCGCAAATCAAAACCCAATATTTTCGGGTAGGTCACATGGGTACAACCACCATTGGCGATGTCATGGCTACGATTAGTGCAATTGAGCAAGGTTTAATCGCCTGTGGTTATCCAATTCAACCAGGCGTTGGTTTAGCGGCTGCCCAAGCCGCCCAATTGTAAGCCGAGCTTTCAGTCGGACGATTAGGTAAGATTTTTACGGTTGATATTTATTCCACGTAACTATT
>DYKV01000550.1 GCA_020722415.1 Anaerolinea sp. | reverse complement strand
TATCACCCGGAGCATAGGTGACCAGTGTGCTCAAATAGGTTAGCCCGTATTCGTTTTGCTCGGCTTTCCAGATAGCTTCTAGTCTTTCCCATACATCGCCATCTTCATCGTTATTAGCGCCGTTATATCCTCCCCACATGGAACCGCTTTGTGTGTAATCGGCGGCATGGCGCAATAATTGCTCGACAGCGGGATCATTGGGGGTGACCATCGCCGCTAATAATTCAAATGCTTCTTGTTCGCTCATACCTGGGATGCTCCAAGGAAAGTCACGACGGGCAAATACGAGCGTTTCACCGCTCTCTTCCAAGATCAATTTTTCCACTCCGCTTTCCAAAGCACTGATTTTGATTTGGAATTGAGCTGGCTGTTCAACATTAAGTTTCTCAAACGCAGTTGAATCAAGGCGTGGGTTTTGTCGTATTTCTTCTGTCATTTTGGGATTTACTACGATCGTATCCACCGATTGAGCGGTGAAGCCTTGCACTTCACTTTTAACCATGATCTTGACTGGGGTATCATTGGTATTGGTAATGGTGACAATCGTAAAATCATCCAGAATCGAGCCATATAATGGATAAATGATGGAAATTAAATCCGAGCGGTATAGGTAATCTACGTTGATTTTATCCAGGTCTACTTGTAAAGTCGGTTCTGCAGTTGCAGTAGGAATAGCGGTTGGTTGTTGGGGTACGAATAATCTACATGCTAGAATCATCGAACTTAACAGCGCAAATGCGATCAAAAATCGGGGAGATATAAATGATGCTTGATAAGCCGCTGCGGAGTAAAGATCAGGCTGCCGAGAGGCTTTTGAATCAGGTTTATCCATCTATTGTTCCTTTGAACGAAAGTATGATTTCATCATAACAGATATTCATAAAAAAGCAACGATCAGCGTTATAATTCCAGCAATTCTCAATTTGCCTGAAAATCTCCCATAAGGCTTTCGCAAAACCCATTAAGCGCGCCTCGAATTTTGGACATCCACTAGTTAATTCAGATCATAACTGTTTCGGCTGGCTATTCTCTACCTGGTTTGGCGGTCTAAAATCCTGCCTCAGAACTAAGAAGGAAAATATTCGGCGGACTGAAGTCCTGCCTCAGTCTAAAAAAGCCCTTCGAGCTGCCAAGACAGTCGGCTTTAGCCGACTTCCATGAACTAAGGCGGGGATTTATCCCGCCGATTACAGCTATTCGGGCTGGCAATCTTTTGCCAAGTTCAGCGGATTAAAGTACTGGCTTAGGGCAAAGAAGCCTTTCGGGCTGGTATGCTAATCCGATTTAGCCGAATTAAGCAAAGTAAGGCGGGGATTTATCCCGCTGGCTACAGCCAGTGAAAAATCTGACTGAAGGGTTACTCTATATTGAGAAATGCTGGCCGAAATCTTTTTCTTATACTTAAACAATGGCATGGAGAA
>DYKV01000549.1 GCA_020722415.1 Anaerolinea sp. | reverse complement strand
ATTTGCTCCGCGGTGACGATCAATGGTGGGATAAAACGCACCACTTGTCCGTATGTGCCAGCCATATAGGCAACCAAGCCTTGTTCTAGCATTGCATTCAACAAATTCATTGCTGTTTCCGGATCGGGTGTTTTATTGGAATTGGGATGGACCATTTCCATAGCTAACATCAAGCCCACTCCGCGCACCTCACCAATCTGTGGATATTTTTTCTTGATGTTCACCAAGCCATCCATAAATCGTTTTCCCATTTGACGCGTGTTCTCCAGTAGATTCTCCTCTCGAATGACATCCAAGGTAGCCAGAGCAGCCGCGCACGCAATCGGGTTTCCGCCGAACGTTGTGCCATGGGCTCCAGCTAGCCATTCACTCATCAGTTTTCGACTAGCGACTGTAGCGCTCAATGGGAAACCTGACGCAATCCCCTTGGCGATCGCCATGATGTCCGGCGTCACCCCGACTAACTGGGTGGCGAACATTGCGCCAGTGCGTCCGAAACCGGTTTGTACCTCATCTACAATCAGCAAAATCCCGTGTTCATCACATAGCTGGCGAAGAGCTGGGAGGAAAGCCGCTGGCGGCACGATATAACCACCTTCACCCTGGACTGGTTCGACTAAAAATGCAGCCACCTGGCCGGGTGAAATCTGATGCTGGAATAAGCGCTGAATACCCTGCAAAGTCCAATCTAAGGCGTCCTCTGCAGTTGCGCCTAATGGACACCGATAGGGATACGGATAGGGAGCAAAATAAATGCCAGGCACAAATGGCTCATAATGATTGCGGTACTTCGATTTCACCGAGGTAACCGAAGCGGCACCATACGTCCGCCCATGGAAACCGCCCTCGAAAGCAATAATCCCTGGCCGGCCAGTGACATAGCGGGCAAGCTTAATTGCTCCCTCCACCGCTTCTGCTCCGCTGTTGCCAAAGAAGAACATATCCATTCCGCTTGGTAACACTTGGGGAAGAGCTTCACATAGCTGCAATAATGTTTTATGAATAGTAACACCCACTGCACTATGCACCATCTCGTTCATTTGTTTTTGCGCTGCCGCCAGCACGCGTGGATGACAATGACCGACGTTGGTTACCGCAATACCGGAAGTGAAGTCAAGGTACCGTTTCCCGTCCGCCGTGTAAAGATAAACTCCTTCGGCTTTGGTGACCGGAAGTTTTGGCCAATCTTCAGCTAGGGATGGCGCTAAAACGGCCGGGATATTTTTCATCATATTTAAAAACTGAGGGTCTTTTTCCATAGTGCTCTCGCTTTCTAGAAAAATGGAGGATAATGTAGAGGTCGCCACTTATGGCAATCGTGTTTAGTTTATCATAAATCCAGGGAGTTCTTCAATCTAAGCCAGATTAACTCAGCAATTCTCAATTTGACTTGAAAAGTATCCTGAGGGCTTTAGCGTAATCTAT
>DYKV01000548.1 GCA_020722415.1 Anaerolinea sp. | reverse complement strand
ACGCGAACGGAGTCAAGACCGCCTCCGCGCTCTACAAAGCCTTCGGCGAGACGCGGTACACGCTCGGCAATCTGTCCACGGACTACAAATTCACCGGTCAGCGAGAAGAGGCCGAACTTGGGATCTACTGGTTCCAGTCTCGCTGGATGGACCCGTCGCTGGGACGGTTCATGTCGCCCGATACCATCGTCCCCACCTCCACGCAAGGGACGCAGGCGTGGGATCGGTATGCGTTCGTCAATAATAACCCGGTCAGGTATAACGACCCGACGGGACACCGATGTATTGCTGCTGATGGCGAAGACGAGGATTGCCTGAGTGGCGATGGCTCTACGAGTGCTGGATTCGCTGGTCAAGCTAGTGCAAGCAGCGGCGCGTCGAGTAATGTAGCAAAGGGATGTGGTGGGAAATATGCGTGGTACTGTAACGGTACGGCAAAGACCTCTATCAGCCAGTATATACCGTCTTCCCCTTCGTTTACAGATGAAATGGCGGCACTTTTAAGATTTTTCGCGCCAGCAATTCAATTAGTCTCGGATGCGCTAGAGGCGGGTGTTTTCGTTAAAAAGAGCTTTTCAATAGCGAGGGCGGTTAATCCAAATCCCATTTTAGATGGCATTATAGGTGCAGTGGGTCAAGGACTTGCGGATGCATCCAATCCTAATTTATCCCCTCTATTAAAGTTCGAAAGAGCGACAGTTGTAGGCATAGAATCTATTGGAAGTGGCGCAGCTTCAGATGCGGTGGGGGCACTTGGTTTCATGGCTGGTGAGGGAATCGTTCCTGAGGGAGGGGGAGTTATTGGATATGCCGTAGGAGCCTTCGCTACATCACTTTATCTGGATAATAAGTTTTGGGTTGATTATAACCATTCGTATTTTGGTGTTCTCGGATTTTGATTTTTTCTAGCACTTTGAAAAGAGGAAGCGTGATGACAAAACAAAAAAATAGCGAAAAGCGTCGTGAGAGACAAAGGGAATTATTAACTGGTCTTTTACTAGAAATCTTGGTTCTCTCTCCAATCTTTATCGGTGTTGGTATCTTTGCAATATCAAAGGGCAACCTAGTTGTAATTAGCTTGGGAACCTTCATAATGGGCTTGTCGGGTATTATGATTATCGTCAGAAAGGAAATTCCGACAGCAACCACTAGATTTCGCGGGACAAGGGCCATTATCGAAGGAATACTATTAACATTATTTTTTTGGGGTATAACCATAATTGTATTAATTGAGAACTGGAAGATTGGTCGTTGAGAACGGCAATTCCTATGGCTCCAACGCGAAGAGCCACACGCACACCACTGCCTCCAACTTCTGGGGGTGGACTCTGTCTGTGACTCCGCCGGATGGAAGCGCGACCACGTACACCTACAACGGCCTGACCACCAGCGTAACGGACGCGAAGAATCACTCGCACACCACCGTGACCGACAT
>DYKV01000083.1 GCA_020722415.1 Anaerolinea sp. | reverse complement strand
GTTTAGTTAAGGTTATTTCACAATAATTTCGAATTGTTAATATTCAGCAAAAAGACATCCAAAAATAAAACAAAGTTATAATAAATTAACCTATTCTGTGAAAAATGGAGATCTGCCCGCATCTCCACAAATCTCTGGGCTTTCTGGATATAGGTCCGGAAAAGCAAGTATCGGGATAATTGGTTTCGCACCAAAGGAGTCCATCTATGAAAGAACCGATCTACAAGGTATACCGTTACCGTTGGGTGATCTTGCTGGCGTTCATGCTGACAGTCGCATTCAACCAGCTGCTTTGGATCACTTTCGCGCCAATCACCAGCCGGGCAGCGCAATACTATCATGTGTCTGATTTGAATATCGGTATTTTATCGATGAGTTTCATGATCGCTTATTTGATCGTCTCGATACCGGCGTCTTGGGTGATTGACACGTATGGCTTTCGTGTGGCAGTGGCGATTGGTGCCACTTTAACCGGCATATTTGGATTAATGCGCGGCTTGGTGGCTTCTAACTACACATTAGTTTTATTTGCCCAAATCGGGATTGCCATTGGACAACCATTTATCTTGAACGCAGTGACCAAGGTGGCTGCCCGTTGGTTTGCTCTCCAAGAACGGGCAACCGCTGCGGGTTTTGGTTCGCTGGCGATTTACTTAGGAATTCTCGTGGGTATGGCATTGACCCCGGCAGTCACCTTGCAATTAGGGATCAGCAACATGTTGCTCATCTATGGCGGCGGAGCATTGCTGGCAGGGGTTATCTTCCTGCTTGTCGCCCGCGAACATCCGCCAACCCCGCCCGGACCAGCCGATCAAGAAGAGCGGGCATTGATGTTTGACGGCTTGAAACAAGCCCTCCGCAAACGTGATTTTCTCCTGCTTATGTTCATCTTTTTTATTGGACTGGGAGTGTTCAACGCGGTCACCACTTGGATTGAAGACATCGTTCGCCCACGCGGTTTTAACATCGCCCAGGCTGGCTATGCTGGCGGGTTGATGATCTTAGGGGGAGTTGTTGGCGCTTTAATTTTACCAGCTATCTCGGATCATTATCGTAAACGGGTGCCATTTATCATCCTTGCTTTGGCTGGAGCTATTCCAGGGTTAGCTGGCATTACCTTTGCTAATGCCAATTTCTGGTTGATGGCGTCAGCATTCGTTTTGGGCTTTTTCTTATTAAGCTCAGGACCAATTGGGTTTCAATTTGGGGCGGAGATCGCCCGCCCCACTCCGGAAGGCACCTCCAATGGATTACTCTTGTTAATGGGCCAAATCTCTGGAATCGCATTCATCTTCGGAATGGATAGCTTTAAAGACACTGCCACGGGCTCAATGACCCTATCTTTGTTAATCTTAATGGGATTAATGCTGGTGAGCCTGGTGGTAGCAACCCAAATGCATGAATCAGGGTTGCTGAAGAAAGCTAGTTAGTCACTCAATCAAATAGCCTAGAATTGGAAAAACGGTAAAGTTTCTTAAACCAAAAACGCATGGTATAGTATATTCATCGATCGGATAAGATTGTCTCTATAAATCATTATCCTTAACCCACAGCAGGAATTTGTCTCAGGTAAGTTTGCGGAAAATCATCTTTTGTTCGATAGGAAGAAAATGACTTTAGAGACGCTCACAAACCGAGCTTTAATGGAGAAAAGCTGATGAACCTGTTTGATAAAGATGCCGCCTCAATAGATGTAGCCAACCGCTTGAGAGAACTGCGCGAGCAACGCAATTTTTCCATCCGAACACTTGCCCAAAAGAGTGGACTTTCTGCAAATGCATTAAGCTCTATCGAACGCAGGAAATCCTCTCCCTCCGTTAGCACGCTTTATAAAATAGCTGACGCGCTAGGGGTGCCCATCACTTCTTTTTTTTCACCACCACCGGAGCGCAACCGGGTTGTATTAGTCAGAAGTGGTGAAAGAACGCGCATGCCGTTTCCGCGCGGTGTGTGGGAAGGTTTGGGAGGGGAGCAATTTATCGGTCGGGTAGAACCGTTTTTGCTCACTTTAGAAACCGGCGCCAGCAGTGGTCTCCATAATATGGTTCATTCTGGTCATGAATTTGTTTTTTGCCTGCGGGGACAGCTAGAATATCATGTTGAAAATCAGAATTATTTGCTTGAACCTGGTGATGCGCTCTTGTTTTCGGCATTTCAACGGCATCGCTGGCGAAATCCTGGTAATACCGTCACGAATGTGTTGATTGTGCTCTCGGATTTTGCCGAAGGGGAAAATCCAAAAGATATCCATCTGATGATGAAACTGTAAAAAGAGGATTTTCTGGATTTAGTGGATGGAATCGTCACGGCTAGCGAATTCATTGATATGACCGAAGGCGCCCAAATTATCTTTATCTAAATCATCATCTCGATCCTGACCTGGTAGATGACGGCTGCTCGCAAGGTAATAAACAAAGGCAATCCTTATTAACCTGGCGGATTGGAATAAAAACTTTTCCTCGCTTTGGCTCTCCTCCTAAAGACTAAATTTGCTTTACATTGACTGGCGAGTAAGAGTAAAATATATTCCATGAACCAGGTCGTCCGGGAAAAAATTTTTGAGCGGGATCGAATTCTGCAGCTCGTCCATGGTGATCTGACTCAAGAGGCAGTTGACGCCATAGTTAACGCTGCCAACGCCCATCTTCAGCATGGCGGTGGATTAGCCGCTGCCATCGTCCGCCGTGGCGGTTATATCATTCAAGAGGAAAGTGACCAATGGGTTCGAAAGCATGGTCCCGTGACCCATGATTCACCCGCGTATACCTCGGCTGGCAGCCTTCCTTGTCGCTATGTCATTCACGCGGTTGGTCCTATTTGGGGAGAGGGAGATGAGGACAACAAACTTAGCCAGGCGATATTGGGATCCCTGCGCCTTGCCGATCAATTAAATCTGTCTTCTCTCGCTCTTCCGCCCATCTCAACCGGTATTTTTAGATTTCCAAAAGATCGAGCGGCGCGTTTATTTTATCAAGTCATCGCCGATTATTGGCAGCCCAACGCTTCCTCAAAACTGAAACAAATCCGCTTAACCATTATTGATGAGGTGACGTTGGCAGTCTTCGACCGCTTGTGGCGGGAGATTTGGAGCGAGTAAACCGAGGATGATCACTTCTCGGCATAATCCGCGGGTTCAATGGATTAGGGCGTTACAAAAACACTCTCAGCGCCGCCAAGAAGAAAATGCATTTGTGGTTGAAGGCATCCGTCTGGCAGAAGAAGCCCTTCAGGCATCTGTTGAGATTTACTTGGCATGCTATGCTGCTGATTTAGATAACCGCGGCAATCAACTTATCGAGCAAATGCACCAACGTCATGTTCCGCTGGAAGAAGTTAGCCCGCCCGTTCTGAAAGCAATCAGCGACACAGAAACCCCTCAGGGCATCGTATTGGTGGTGAAACGGCCCGAATTACCCATCCCTGCTTCTCCTAATTTTGTCTTTCTCCCTGATCAAATCCGCGATCCTGGGAATCTTGGGACAATGTTACGTAGCGCGGCAGCCGCCGGTGTGGAATTGGTCCTCTTGCCCCCGGGTACCGTGGATGTCTTTTCTCCGAAAGTGGTGCGTTCTGCTATGGGAGCCCATTTTTTCTTGCCGATGCGCCAAATGAACTGGCAGGAGATCGAAGCGCTAGTCTATAATCAAAGGCTGCAAGTCTTCCTAGCTGATGTTAAGAAAGGCATCCCCTATACTCAGGCTGATTTTCGAACGCCCTTGATGCTGATCATTGGGGGGGAAGCCGAAGGCGCCAGCTCCCAAGGATGCGCTTTAGCTAATCAATCGGTATTCATCCCCATGCCTGGCAAGGCTGAATCACTCAATGCCGCGGCAGCTGCTACGGTATTGCTCTTTGAAATTGTCCGTCAACGAGGTGTACTCAGATGAACATTCGCTCGATCACCGTTTTTGTCCCCTCTAGCAAGGCTAGCCTACCCGCTCGTCCATTATCCCATCGGTTGGAGTCACCCGAAGTCCCTTTAGCCGAAGCAGCGCAACTCCGCCAGATTGCTGTGCAAACATTTGAGCAAGCTGGCTTTACAGTACAAAGTTCCCGTCTTGCTACCATCCCCTTTCCCCGATTGTTTCACCCCTTTGCGCAAGAACGCTTTCTTGACTGGGTGAAAGACTTTGAGCAGCAGGCTGCCCAAGCCGGCTTCGATTATATTTCCCTAGGCCCAGCCCTGCCCGACCAGCCCGAGACTGTAAATACAGCCGTGGAATTATTACGGAATACCACTCGAATATTCGCTTCTGCACTGTTAACCCACCGCAATGCGGTTGACCTCAACATCACTCGTCAAACCGCTCATGCAATTCGGGAAATTGCCCTAATAGAGCCAAACGGATTCGCTAATCTACGTTTTGCCGCTTTAGCCAATGTCGCTCCCGGCGCCCCGTTCTTCCCAGCCGCCTACCATCGAGGGGATCAACTTTCTTTTTCATTGGCGATGGAAGCTGCCGATCTATTTATTGAGGAGATCTCTCTCGCCACCGATTTCAGTGATGCAAGCAAACGCTTGATTTCGCGATTAGAAGATGAAGCCAAGCGCCTCGAACAAACCGCCCAAGCGGTCTTAAGGGAATCCAAGCACACCAATTCTAAGCTTAGCCCCATCTTTTCGGGGATTGATTTCACCCCGGCACCCTTCCCAGAGACCGCCCGCTCATTTGGCACTGCAATGGAGAAATTAGGGTTAGAAGCAGTTGGCTTACCAGGCAGCCTTGCCGCCGCCGCTTTTCTCACTAGCGTCCTCGATCAAGCTCATTACCAGCGCATCGGCTTTAATGGTTTAATGTTGCCGGTCTTGGAAGATGCAACGCTGGCGCAACGCGCAGCCGAGGGCAAATTAAGTGTTCCTGATTTGCTGCTTTATTGCACCGTTTGCGGCACCGGGCTCGATACAATCCCGCTGGCAGGCGATGTATCTGAAGATGCGCTAACGGCTTTGCTAACCGATTTGGCAGCCCTATCCCTTCGGCTTAACAAACCACTGACCGCCCGATTGATGCCCATCCCTGGCAAAAAAGTGGGTGAAGAAACTAATTTCGATTTTGGATATTTTGCCAATAGCCGTATTTTGGCATTGGAGGATTCCAATTTGACCGGGTTTATGAGCACAGCCAAGAAGTTATCCATAAAAAGACGGTGAAATCCTCCACCCAAAACCAATGCATTTCTATAAATCCGATTATGCAGAAGAATATCGGGTTTCACCTGATGGGGAACTGTTGCATATTTCTTGACAGTCACCCTTATCTGCGATAGGATAACTTACAATTCGATTTCAATTAAATACAAGGAGCAATTTCTTGACTGAACACGCTGCTGAACATAAAGAACGCTTGAATTTCACCGATTGGATGCGTCGTCACTTTGGGAATATCTTCAATCCATTGGCTAACTTCTTAAACAATATTGGTTTAATGCCCAATACCGTGACGATCCTCGGCTTAGTAGGGAACACGGTAGGGGCATATTTTCTCGCTCGTGGTCAAATGACCATTGGCGGCATTCTAGTATTGTTGATGGGTCCTGTTGATGCCCTCGATGGTGCAATGGCTCGCTTGCGTGGTCATCCCACTGAGTTTGGCGCCTTTGTTGACTCAGTCACCGATCGGTATTCCGAGCTGGTCATCTTTGGCGGATTGCTCATCCATTTCGTCCACGCCCAAAACTGGTTAATGGCGACATTAGTATATCTGGCAGCGGCTGGTTCCGTGTTGGTCTCTTATATCCGCGCTCGGGCGCAATCTGTGGGTATCGAGACCAAAGTGGGCATCTTAACTCGTTTTGAACGTTATCTGGTCTTAGCGCCCGGTTTAGTCTTCAATATACCCCAAATATCCTTATGGATTCTGGCGATTTTCACCCACATCACCGCACTCCAGCGCATTTTAGACGTGCGCCGGCAATTTCGAGCGAAGATCTCTGAGGAGGAATCATGATTCCAGGTATTCACATCGGCCCAATCTTAATCCCATTTTACGGGATGATCTTAATGACCGGGGCTTTAGCTGGCGCTTGGTTGGCAACTCGCGAAGCCCGTAGAAAAGGACAAGACCCCGAATTAATTTGGGATGGTTTACTCTGGCTATTGATTGGCGGTATCATCGGTGCCCGCATTTGGCATATTTTAACCCCTCCCCCTTCTATGGTGGAACACGGTATCACCACTTATTATTATCTTACACATCCATTGGATGCCATCGCTACTTGGAATGGCGGTCTAGGCATTCCTGGTGCAGTGATCGGTGGTTTAATTGCATTATATTTATTTTGCCGAAAACGCAAGCTTAACTTTCTTTTATGGATAGATATGATTGCCCCTTCATTAGCCCTTGGTCAGGCGATCGGTCGCTGGGGTAATTTCGTGAATCAAGAACTGTACGGGATGCCCACAAACCTACCTTGGAAGATTTTTATTGACCCAAATCACCGTCTACCTCAATTTAAAGATGTAGCCTATTATCACCCCTTATTCCTTTACGAATCTCTTTTCAACCTGGCAAATATGGCGTTGCTATTATGGCTAGGACGGCGATATCAGCAATATCTCAAGGATGGCGATTTATTCTTGATCTACTTGGTGACCTATCCATCAGCCCGCTTTTTATTGGAATTCTTGCGTTTGGATGCTTCGCAGATTGGCGGGATCAACGCTAATCAGACTTTTATGTTGATCATTTTGGTAAGCGCAGCGGTGATTTTTTCCTTAAGGCATCGCTCACCGGAAATTAATCGAGATAACAAAAACACAGCCTGAGGGAATTATCTCCTCCGACATTTTTTATCTCCATTAGTTTACCGATTTTCTCGCCTGCCAGGATTTATTCCCGGATATTGTAACCGATAAAGCAAGGCTTGCGTGCTGATTAAAAGGTTGGGTTTTTTAACATCCTTGCGTTTTTGTTAGCTCACAAGCACGAATTCCTCATTGTCAAAGCTGTTGGTTATGGATATGATTGAAACTTGGTAATCTATGATTGAAGCAATTGATCTCAGCAAGGAGTTTGATGGAAGCTGGGCGGTGGATGGCTTGAATTTGAAAGTATCTGCCGGTCAGATATTGGCGCTCCTAGGTCCTAACGGTGCCGGAAAAACCACGACCATCCGCATGCTTACCACCATCCTAAAACCCAGCCGCGGGGAAGCGCGCATTATGGGATATGATATCTTGACCCAGAGTAAAGAAGTGCGCGCCCACATCGGTGTATTAACCGAACAGCATGGCCTTTATCCTCGAATGCACGCCCATGAATACCTGGAATTTTTTGGAAAAACCTATCGGATGCAACCCCAAATCCTTCAAAGTCGAATCGAGGAGTTATTGGCATATTTTGGTTTGGCAGAAGCAATGGATAAACGTCTCGGGCAGTACTCAAAAGGGATGCGGCAGAAGCTCGCCCTTGCCCGCGCCCTCATCCATGATCCACCGGTTTTGTTATTAGACGAACCAACCTCAGCAATGGATCCAGCCAGCGCTCGGTTGGTCCGCAATGCGATCCAACAACTGCGCAATGAAAAACGAGCAATCGTCATTTGTACTCATAATTTAGCCGAAGCGGAAGAGCTGGCTGACCAAATTGCCATCATCCGTCAGGGGCGTCTTATCCGCCAGGGTTCACCAGCCGAGCTTAAACGCAGCCAAGCCGGGAAAACGCAAGTGATCGTGCGCTTTTTAACTAACAATGGCACCCCTTTACCTAGATTAGAATCAGGGGTTAATCTTCTAGAAATGGGAGAAGGCTATCTGATTTACGAATCTGACCAGCCCGAACAAGAGACCCCCTCTATTTTAGAAAATTTAATTCAACAAGGTTTCCGAATCTACAGCGTTGAACAGCAAGAGAAATCATTAGAGAGTGTTTACTTGGATGCGGTTAATGACATAGCTAGAGATAATCATGGCTAATCAAAAAAGTTCAAGATATGCCGAGTCACTAAAAGAGTTAATTGAAGGGGCATTATTCATCGCTAAGCGTGAGATTCGCGATCAGCTCCGCGATTGGCGAATTCTTATACCTATTATTCTACTGACCCTATTCTTCCCCATCCTAATGAATTTCACAGCCGATAGCCTGGTATCCTTTGTGGAAAAATACAACGCCCCCTTAATCGGTGATCGTCTGATCCCCTTTCTGTTAATGATTGTCGGCTTTTTCCCCATCTCTATCTCACTGGTAATCGCCTTGGAAAGCTTTGTGGGGGAAAAAGAGCGCCTTACCATCGAGCCATTATTATGCACTCCGTTATCAGACAAACAAATTTATTTCGGGAAACTCGGAGCATCACTCTTTTTACCCCTCACTGCCAGTTATTTGGGGATTCTGGTTTACTTAATTGGGATTTGGACATTACTTAACTGGCGTGGTTCGTTTTTATTTATATTGCTAATCTTTATTTTGACCACCGTGCAAGGGTTGGTGATGGTGAGTGGAGCAGTGGTCATTTCCTCTCAAACAACATCCGTTCGAGCTGCCAATTTACTCGCATCCTTTGTGATTATCCCAATGGCGTTGTTGATTCAAGGCGAAAGTGTGATCATGTTTTGGGCAAAATACGCCGCCTTGTGGTGGATTGCATTGGGATTGTTGGTGGTGGCGGGACTGTTGATAAGGGTTGGTTTATCCCAGTTTCGCCGGGAAGAACTTTTGGGGCGTGAATTGGACAGCCTCAACCTGAAATGGATCTGGATAACTTTTTGGGCAAATTTTAAAGGCAAGGCAACCAATATACTGAATTGGTATCAGCGTGAGCTAACCATCAGCCTGAAGGTTACCCTTCTCCCAGCTGGTTTAAACGTACTGGTGCTATCCATGGCAATGTACATCGGTACAGTTGAAGCAAAAGTCTTCATTTTTCCTTTGGATGCAGCTCCTTCATCTAACGCTTTAGGGCTAATAACTAGTCGCTTGGAACTCCTCAAAATCATCCCCTTTTCCAATTTTAGTTTAGTATGGCTGCACAACTTAAGAGCGATTTTTCTAGCAACCTTAGCCGGGATGTTTACCTTCGGTGTTCTCGGGGTCTTGATTTTAGCTATCCCCTTCGGGTTGATTGGTTATTTTATGGCAAGCCTTGCCCGAATTGGCATTTCGCCGTTGGTATTTCTTAGCGCGTTTATCTTACCTCATGCGGTTTTTGAGCTGCCAGCGGTTTTATTGAGCGGCGGAGCAATCTTAAGGCTTGGAGCAACTCTGGTAACTTATCAACCTAGTCACTCCATCAGTGAAGCTTGGTTGCGGGCGCTGGCAGATTGGGCAAAGATAACAATCGGTTTAGTACTCCCGTTGCTGCTCATCGCTGCTGGGGTGGAAATATTCATAACCCCGCGGATAGCTTTATGGTTATTGAACCGCTAAGCGATTTTAAATTGCCAGGAGCTTGAGAATGTCACATTTTCGTATAGTTGTCATTGCGAGGAGCGTTCTTTGCGACAAAGCAATCCCCTCGCAAACCAGGAGACTGCTTCGCTTCGCTCGCAGTGACAGTAAGCATAGAGTTTTATAGAACAAATGTTTA
>DYKV01000547.1 GCA_020722415.1 Anaerolinea sp. | reverse complement strand
TCTGGGAATAAACCACTCTTATAATAATGGATTATCGAAGAGGATTAATAATATGGATTTCTTAGAATACAATCAGGGTATCCTCCATTGCGATGGAGTTGCAGTTGAGGAAATCGCTCAAACCATCCATACCCCGTGCTATGTTTACAGCGCTGCTGCGCTCACCCATAATTACCATGCTTTTGATAATGCTTTACCGAATATTCCTCATCAGATTTGTTTTGCAGTTAAAGCCAATGGTAACCTCACCATCCTCCGCCATTTAGCAAATTTAGGCGCTGGAGCAGATATAGTCTCAGGAGGTGAATTATATAAAGCCTTGAAGGCTGGAATACCAAACCAAAAAATTGTATATTCTGGGGTTGGAAAAACCACTGAGGAAATCCGTTTTGCCCTCCAATCGGAGATTTTAATGTTCAATGTCGAATCCGAATCGGAGTTGCTAGCCATTCAAGCAGAAGCGAAACAACAACATAAACGAGCTCCTATTTCCATTCGGGTTAACCCTGATGTCGATCCGCAAACTCATCGTTATATCGCCACTGGGCTGAAAGAGAATAAGTTTGGTTTGCCGGTCGAAAAAGCAATTAAGCTATATCATCAAGCTGCTCTTATGCCTGAATTGGAAATTTGCGGCATCGCTTGTCATATTGGCTCCCAACTGACTTCTCTACAACCCTTCAGCGCGGCTTTTGACCGTCTGCTAGAAATGATCCGTCAACTAGAACAGGATAATATCCTTTTGTCATATATCGATCTAGGTGGAGGACTTGGCATTCGCTATAAGGATGAAACTCCGCCCGCTCCCAAGGAATATGGGATTCTCATTCAAGACAAGTTCAGTGGTTTGTCAAAAACGATCCTTCTAGAACCAGGGCGCGCGATATGCGCTGAAGCAGGTTTTTTGCTCACCAAGATCATTTATATAAAAGAAAATGATGGAAAACGGTTTTATATTGTAGATGCCGGTATGAACGATTTGATCCGCCCCACTCTTTATCAAGCCTATCATGAAATTATCCCATTAAGATTATCGCCCGATATGGAATGGACTACGGTGGATGTAGCTGGACCAATTTGTGAGTCGGGCGATTTTCTCGCCAAAAGTCGTTCTCTCCCGATGTTGAAAGAGGGTGATTTGATCCTCGTTAAAAACAGTGGTGCATACGGTTTTAGCATGGCTTCGAACTATAATGCACGCCCGCGTCCACCTGAGGTTTTAATTAAGGATGGCGCTTATTCGCTTATTCGCAAGAGAGAAACCTTCGATCAACTCATCGAAAACGAAATTATTCTATAGCGAACGCTTGCTAAAAGCGGTCTTCCCGTTCATATCCCATAAAGGCATGACACAGTTGGAGTGACAGTCTTTCATTGCGAGCGATATAAGTAAGTGGGGCTATAGCATCTTTGCTGTGCCATTACAAAACTATTGTATTGTTATTTC
>DYKV01000546.1 GCA_020722415.1 Anaerolinea sp. | reverse complement strand
ACGCCGAAGGGTTCGTAATCGTGGGTTGATTTGATGTTGCCGCTTTCGTCCAGGATCGCTCTCACGGTGCCGAGGTGGTCGGTAAGGTAGTAATAAACCGTCCCCGTCTCGGCCCCCTGGACCGGCCCGTTTGTGTTCACCTCAACGCATCCGCTTTCGCCGACTGTGTAGGTCTGCTCACCATATTGCATCTTGCTTACTAACTGGTACTTCGCTAACCAGGCTGATATCAGTAAGTCTGAAGTATCTTTTCCAACAAATCTAAATTCAACAAATTGCAGAGTGGTATAAATCGTTTCTCTCCCTTAATAATGATTTTAGGGGTTCCATCTTTATATCGGTCTTTAATTTTCCATTTTATTTCGCTAGCTTCAAATGAAGTTTGCTTTCCACTAACAGTCGGTGGAATATTTTGATAAGTCCAAATCGATGTTTCAACAAATCCGTTAGGACCGGATTCACGCCATTTGCCTTTCCGTACAGAGAAACCGCAGCCCTCACAAATTGACATTTGGTGTGTCGATTTATCTCTAAATAGCGTCGCTGAAACATATGCAAAATCTCCGTTTTTATAAAGAAGAACAATTTCGGCATCTCCTTCTTCGTAAGTTTTATGGAGTTCCGGTGACGGGGATTGCCATTTGATGTCGCTGACATATATCCGTACATCATGTAAGTCAAAGCTATTATCAGCAACTCCAAATAAAAAGATGAGCAACAGAAAAAAACTGATATTCCTCATGCTATTTTACCTCCATAGGAATAACTGGGTTTTTCCTATAGTTGATTTTTAAAAGTGTCTTTAGTACTTGTTCTGATCTTTCACAGACACAACTATGGGTGTAATCACCAGGACTTTCTTTGCCATGAAGGTAATTGCCAAGATAGGCAGCTCTGGTCTCTCCAGGCTCTTCATTAAGAGCAACTTGAATAGAACCCCACTCCCACCTCGCTGAGCCAACCACACCCTGTTTGTTGGTGATAGTTGGTGCAATTTCTTGAATACCATAGAATTGCTTTAGCTCTTGCTGGTTTTCCTTTAGTGCATTACTAGAGTCAGCCTTGCCACGATTGGCGATATTAACCCAATAAGTACCACTAGGAATTATATTGAATCCCTTTCCACCACTAAAGGCTTGGCTCACAACCAGCGGCTTGTTTTGGTCATACAAGGTTAGTTTGCCAATCGCTGCTCCTTCTTTGTTTACTCCAGTTTTCTCAAAAGTAATGTAGTATCTATAGTCTTTTGCAGTGTGCGTTTTCCCCTTGCTGTCCATCCATTTGATTTTGCCATGGGTAGGCCGCCATTGCCATTTGCCCTCTATTCTATACCAGTCTAATCCCAATGGATCAATCATATTCACTGGATTCCCTTTCACATAACTGTAGAGATTCCATGATTGAACATCAGTGGTCTTCCCGGGAAAAGGATCGGGTCTCAAGAATCT
>DYKV01000545.1 GCA_020722415.1 Anaerolinea sp. | reverse complement strand
GAGCATCGCCTTGCCAAGGCGAGGGTCGCGGGTTCAAATCCCGTCTTCCGCTCCAATTAAATAAGTGCCCTTAGCTCAGCTGGATAGAGTGTCTGACTACGAATCAGAAGGTCGGGGGTTCGAATCCCTCAGGGCACGCCATTTCTTTCGGGGTATAGTTCAGCTTGGTAGAACGCTTGGTTTGGGACCAAGAGGCCGCGGGTTCAAATCCTGCTGCCCCGACCATTGTAATTTAAAATATGTGATCGAAGAATAGATCAATTTGCGGATGTAGTTCAATGGTAGAACTCCAGCCTTCCAAGCTGGTAGCGTGGGTTCGATTCCCATCATCCGCTCCATATTCGGGGGTGTAGCTCAGCTGGGAGAGCACCTGCCTTGCAAGCAGGGGGTCAGCGGTTCGATCCCGCTCATCTCCACCATTTAGTTAAATATTTAGTTGATATCGAAGGACAGTCAATTATAACTGACTGTTTTTTTTGTTGCAAAAATGAGTATAATCTATGTTATACTGGTATTGTTTGATGTCTATATAAGGAGGAAACTAAATATGCAAAAAGAGATAACAGTGATTGGTGTACCAATCGATTTAGGGGCTGGACGACGTGGCGTAGATATGGGTCCGAGTGCGATAAGGTACGCTAATTTAAAAGGAAAGTTAGAAGGAATGGGTTTCTCCATTGACGATATAGGAAATTTAGCTGTGCAAACCCCCGAAACATTATCAAGTAGAGATGAAAAGTTAAAATATCTAAAAGAAATCACTTCTGTAAATCAAAAATTAGCTGCAATTGTTTCTGAGACCGTTTCCAAAGGGAGTTTTCCATTAGTATTAGGTGGTGATCATAGTATTGCTATTGGAACGATTGCAGGTTTGGCACAACATAAGAAGAACCTTGGAGTAATCTGGTTTGATGCACATGGAGATTTGAATACGCCAGAAAGTAGCCCTTCGGGAAATATCCATGGAATGCCTTTAGCTGTAAGTCTGGGGTATGGCCATCCAGATTTGATCAATATAGGAGGTTTTGCACCAAAAATAAAATCAGAGAATGTAGTTTTAATTGGCATACGCAGCTTAGATCAAGGAGAGAAAGAACTGATTAAACAGCTTGGAATCCGGGTCTATACCATGCATGAAATAGATCGGTTAGGTATGGCAAGAGTTATGGAAGAAGCAGTTTATTACGTATCGAAAAATACCGATGGTGTACATTTGAGTTTAGACTTAGATGGATTAGATCCAAACGAAGCACCAGGAGTAGGAACGGCGGTTCCAGGCGGTATTACTTATCGGGAAGGGCATTTAGCAATGGAAATCTTAGCAGAAGCAAATATTTTGACTTCCGCCGAATTTGTTGAAGTTAATCCAATCTTAGATTATCGTAACAAAACAGCTGCTATGGCTGTAGGATTAATAGGCTCTGCTTTGGGTGAGAAGTTATTATAAT
>DYKV01000544.1 GCA_020722415.1 Anaerolinea sp. | reverse complement strand
CTTGACTTTGACAGTTAGAATTTGTAACTATTTGTTAATTTGATACATAAATTTTTTGCCGCGCACTACCGTATCAGCTCAGGTATTGTTTTAATGAGCATTCCGAGGTCGTACCCCTTGGCACGGCCAATTTCAGCTTTTTGATTAAGATTTCCTGTTCCGGCCCGATTTGGGAGCGTAAATAAAAGTGGGTGCCGCTCGCCTTCTCTTTTACTTTGGATACCTGCATCATATCCAGGGCTCTGATAATTTCTCTGTGCTGTAATCCGGTGAGATTGCGAAGATAATTCAAAAAGCTGAAAGCCAGAAAGCACATCGCGATATGCCCTTCGATTCGTTTGTCTGTCCAGTGGTACACCGGGCGGATTTCCAGCTGGCTTTTAAGCGTTCGAAAAGCGTGTTCCACTTCAAACAGATCGCTGTATTTGCCAAGAACCTCTGTGACGGGAAGCGAAGTCGTTGTGGCGATGGCTTTATAGCCATCCCATTTCTCATCCCGGCTGATATTGGCAAGATCCAGTTGATAAACTTCATTTTCGGTCGGTTTGATGAATCGGCCGACTCCGCGTCGCTGAACCTTTTTCAAAACCGTTGGATTTGCCAGCCATTTCTCCGCTTTGGCAATGAGCTTTTCCCGCTCAAAGCGGTCTTTCCGGGCCCGTTTTTCACTGTAGGTGCAAATGATTCTTCGCCCGTTATATTCCAAGCTGCTGAAGGTATAATTTTCAGCCTTCACCAAGAGCGGATGATGATTTTCACTGGCAATCAAAAACTCAGATACTGCCTTGGGAAGATTTCTAATTCGATCACCGATGATGTACATCAAGCCCTCTGTTTGATCGATAAATTCCCGATTCTCTTTGTTGATCATCGCACTGTCGGCCACCACGATAACCTTGTCTATCCTGTATTTGGACTTCAGCCGTGCCAGAGCATCCTGCATTGTTTTGCCTTCGTAGGTATTGCCCTGGTAAACGTGATAACTGACAGGGTTACGAAGCTGATCGACCAAAAGCCCCAAGACGATCTGAGTTTTCTGCGCCTTGCCGTCTTTACTGTAACCTTTTTGACGCAAAGCCTTTTCTTCTTCGACCTGACTGTCGAAATAGAGCGTGGTAACATCATAAAAGACCACGTCCAAAGACTGGGTAAACAGATTCTGGCGTAACTTGAACAAATGACTTTTTAAACTTTCCTGCGCCTCGCTCAGAAGATCCAGTGTTCTGTAAAAATGTTGCAAGTCAATGGCTTGATCACTCAATCCAATGTATTCTTCCTGGTGAAAATAGCCTGCCCGTTTTGAAGATGGATCATTTAAACGCTCGGCGATCATTATCGCCAGGGCACCAATCCAATCGAAACTGACGCGCCGCTTTGCGCTGACCTTACGAATCCAGAGGTCCATTTTAAAGTCTTGCCATAGCTTTTTGATCAAAAGAGCGTATCCGTA
>DYKV01000082.1 GCA_020722415.1 Anaerolinea sp. | reverse complement strand
TCAGCTCGCTTTCGAGCAGCAATTCTAAAGGATAATTGATTTTGGGCAATTTCAAGCCCGGCATCAACCAAACTGTCTAAATCGGGTTCTTCCAATCGCCAGGGGTCGCTCCCATACGGGACAATTCGCCCGGCATCGCCTTTGACAATTTCAGACATCGCACCAGTATTGAACGCCAGCACCGGTAAACCACAAGCTAACGCCTCAATCACTGCGTTGGGACAGGCTGGATGAATATCCGCAGAATAAAGGAGATGCGCTGAGCGATCTATCTCGGGTATTTCATCAGCTGGAACTTGTCCGCACCAGGTTATCGGAATTTGGCTTTTCATTTGCCAATATTGCTGTATATTTTTATCCACCTTTCCCACAACCATTAAGGAGACTCCTTGTGAGAAAAAGTCATCCGTGTTTCTTATCCGCAACTGAATCCTTTCAGCTAATAGAACTGCTTGCCGTAATCCCCACTCATAGCCACCGAGTAGACTGCCTTCCACTAATAAGATACGCAGTTGGTTCAGTGGACGAGTATGTTTACCTTGGGGAGAATAGTGATTCAAATCCACCCCATTATAGATAATCCGATACGGAATCTTGGGCTTCCCAGCCTTCCTATCCCACCACTCCTGCACAAAGTGACTCTGATATACCAATCGGGTTGCCAACCGATTGCGAATTATTTTCAAGATCCAATTCCCATATTCCGATCTCAGGTAATGCCGAAGATTAATTCTCATCTCCCGTTGTCGGAACATGACGCGATGCAGCCAATTCATGCCATCTAATCGTTGCACAATGGGAATACCTTTTCGCTGAATTTGCCATAACTTCGCTAATTGCCGGGTTCCCCCAATCACTAACACCGTCTGGTAAGGTTGATCCTCCAAATCCTGACTGATTTCAATACCACGCTTTTTTAATCCCATTACCAGACGCCCTTTAAATGATACCATCCCCCCAACACCGCTGACTTGAGGAATCACACAGACTCTCATTGCCGTTTTCCGATAAACCGCGCTGGCACTCCTGCCCAAATCTCATTTTCCCCCGTCGATTGTAACAAGACCGCGTTTGCCCCTACCACAGTGCCCCGCCTTACCCGCAGCACACCCTCTTTGCCCAACACCTTGGCGCCTGGCGCTAGAATAACATCCTCTTCAATAATAATCCCTTCAAAACCAGATAGATGAGCCGGCTGGTAGATATCGGCTCTGCCTATCCCGACCCCAGGATAAATTTTTACCCGATCGCCAATAATCGTTTTAGAATGGATGACCACCCCAAAACCGCCATGGGCTAACTCGAAATCTTTGCCAATTGGCACCGAACGCGGGATCTCGACTCCTAATAATTTCAGGGAAAAATAAGCTAAAGCACCAACTACTGGTAGGTTGCGGGCATAAACTAGGCTGGTGTAAAAATCACGCGCCATTTTAAACCGTTTCTAAGAGGGCTTGGGTGATCCGTTTAGCAGCTTGCCCATCGCCATACGGATTTACTGCCTGTGCCATCCTTTGATATTCAATCGGATCGTCCAATAAACGCCTCGTCTCTGCAAAAATGACTTCTTTATCTGTCCCAACCAATCGCACTGTTCCAGCCTGCACACCTTCCGGCCTTTCGGTCACACTTCGCAAAACTAATACCGGTACGCCTAGACCAGGCGCTTCTTCTTGTAATCCCCCCGAATCGGTGAGGATTAATGTAGCCCGCTTCATAAGGTGTACAAAAGGTAAATAGTCTAATGGGGGGAGTAAAGAGATGTTAGCAATGTTTCCTAATAATCGGTACACAGGTTCTTGCACATTTGGGTTAAGATGGACTGGGTAGACAATCCGCACCGCCGGTCCGTAATGTTCAGCTATCTGGCGTAATGCTTGGCAAATATTTTCCAATGGGGCGCCAAAATTTTCGCGGCGGTGTGCCGTGACCAGAATCAGGCGCGGGTCTCGTTCCGCGACAGATTGAGGGGAAAGCCCCACAACCGATAAAAGCTGAGCCACCTCGTCTGTCACTGGAAGCGCTGCCACATATTGTAAGGCGTCAATCACTGGATTGCCGGTAACGATAATCCGTTCTGGCGGAACATTCTCCTTTAGCAAATTTTGCTTTGCCCATTCCGTAGGGGCAAAATGTAAATCCGCCACAACCCCCGCGATGGTGCGGTTGATCTCTTCCGGAAAGGGCTGCCATTTATCACCGCTGCGCAAACCAGCTTCTACATGCCCAACTTTAATGTGATGGTAGTAAGCCAAGATAGCAGCCACCATCACAGTTGTGGTATCTCCTTGAATCAAAACCCAATCCGGTTTTAACTGGGAGAGAACTGGATCAAGGCTGCTGAAAATGGCTGCGCTTAAGCTAGCCAAGCTCTGGTCCGGCTGCATTAGGTCTAGATCGATATCAGGTTTGATAGCAAAGAGATTGAGCACTTGATCGAGCATCTGGCGATGCTGGGCGGTAACGCACACCAATGATTCAATATTTGGCTGGCGGGATAACTCCATCACAATTGGAGCCATCTTCACTGCTTCGGGGCGGGTTCCGAAAATTGAAAGGACGCGCATAAAGATTATTATAATCCTCCCATCCCTAGCTGCTCCCGCTTGAGAAGGATAGGAAGCAAATCTCTTTCTCATCTAGGCGAATGAAAGATCGCTTGAAATCGATTTCTTCCTCCCCAATAATCAGAATTAATTGAAGCGATTCATCTCCTTTTCTCGCCTTATGGGAAAGGGATTGAGATTGATTCGTGCGGTGAGTGAACGAATTGGTTCTATACATGCGTGGATTATTATTGGGTTATAAAGGTTTTTCGGGAGGGTTGCCTAATTTTAACACCGTAAAGCCCTCTGTCTTCCAAATAGAATCATCCAATATATTTACCGCATCCATTACCAAACGTCCGGGCATCACCTTGGATAGCTCTCTAGGATTAAGTGATCGAAAGGTTTGATGGGCGACCAGTATCACCAATAGGGTAGCATCCTGCAACGCTTCTTCTAGTGTCTGGGTTGTAGTCACTCCATCCACCTGTGCATCCACGCGATTGGGTTCAAAAGCGCACACCTTAGCGCCGGCCTGGGTTAACAATTTACACACTGTGATAGCCGGTGATTCGCGCAGGTCATCCACATCCGCTTTATAGGAAAGCCCTAATACAGCGACATTTAATTGTTGCAAATCTCCTACATAGCGGCGAATAAAATCAACCACAAAGGCAGGCTGTTCATCGTTGACCATCCGAGCGGTGCGGATCAACTGGGTTAAATCTGGGGCTGCCTCGACGAGAAACCATGGATCAACGCTGATACAATGCCCTCCAACTCCTATGCCTGGTTGAAGGATATTCACGCGTGGATGGCGGTTCGCCAGGGCGATAGCCTCCCATATATTTACCTGAAATCGGTCAGCCAGGCGCGCAAATTCATTAGCAATAGCGATATTGACGTCTCGATAGGTGTTCTCCATTAGTTTTACCATTTCGGCAGTAGTCGCATCGGTCAGAATCAACTCACCCCGGACAAACAACCGATATAGGTCTCGCCCAGCTTCTGCAGAAGCCCGATCTACACCACCGATCACCCGGGCGTTCTCAATCAGCTCCCTTAGAATTTGACCCGGTAAAACCCTTTCGGGGACATAAGCTAAATGAAAATCTGTTCCACATTTCAGTCCGCTTTGTTCTAAGATCGGGGCAACGATGTCGGTTGTAGTGCGCGGCGGGGAAGTGGATTCAAGAATAACTAAATTCCCTTTTCGCAGATAGGGGACAATTGCTGCTGCAGCGGCAGAAACTGCCCGTAAATCAGCTTTCTTATCCTCATAAAATGGAGTCGGAACGGCAATAATGAAGGCATCTGCTTCCTGTGGTTGATTGCTGATGATCAGGTTGCCAGATCGTAACGCTGCTTGGACTAATGTCCGCAAACCTGGTTCCTGAATATGCAATCCGCCGTTTTGGAGAGTCTGAACGATTTCTGGGTTGATATCTACCCCAATTACTTGTAATCCATGCATTGCAAAAGTACTAGCAGTAGGCAATCCAATATAGCCCATTCCGAGAACACATACAGTCCGAATATTCAACGGTTCCTCCCAGTTTATAAATTTGTTTTCCTAGTCAGTCATATCCTCCCAACCGTTACCTGCACTCTGCGGCGGTATAGCAAATCCTTGGCGGGGAAGTTCGCAAATAAAGGGAAAATACCTCAAGCGAGCATGCTCCTGCCAATGCAAGACTAATGCTCTCCAACATCGTACGCAAGAATAGCCGCGGGGGTATATGGTTTCAAATTCCGATGCATTTCGGGAGTCCTATTCACGTGAACAGGAGAGATTACACCGTGCACAATCCCCTGCTTATGCTTCAGCAATCTGTAAGCCAGCCATTAACAAACCCAACCCTTCTCGGGTGGCTTGGCTAGCCCCCAAAGTTGCCACAATTTGGCCACGATACATAACCGCAATCCGATCAGAAAGAGCCATGATCTCATCCAATTCCGCTGAGACGAGTAAAACAGCTACGCCACGGTCACGCATTTGGACAATCTGCTGATGAATATATTCAATTGACCCAACGTCCAACCCGCGGGTTGGCTGGTTGGCGATCAACAATTTTACTGGACGGCTCAGTTCTCGCGCCACAATCACTTTTTGCTGATTCCCACCCGACAATTTCGAAGCTGGCAGGTAGGGACTGGGGGTGCGCACATCAAATTCTTCCACTAAACGATGAGCATATTCATCAACAGCCTTGTTTTGGATAATGTAATTTCGGGCAAAAGGCTGCTGGTAATAGGTGCAGAGGATTAGATTATCTGCTACTGGAAAAGACAGCACTAAGCCATGCTTTTGGCGATCTTCAGGAATGTGTGCCAATCCATATTCGATCATTGGGCGCGGTGAACTAGCTGTTACATCAAATCCCCCCAAACGCACGCTGCCGTGATGAGGGGTGCGCAAACCGGTTAATGCTTCGACTAACTCGGTTTGACCATTGCCTTGCACCCCTGCAATCCCAAGGATCTCACCGGCTTTCACCTGAAAAGAGACATCCCGCACAGCTTCTAAACCACGTTGGTCAAACACCGACAAGTTCTCTACCTCAAAAACCACATCACCCAATTTGGCAGGTCCTTTTTCAACTTTAAGGATGACTTCTCTACCGACCATCATCTCCGCTAAATGTGCTTCGTCTGTCTCTTGGGGTGTTTTGGTTCCAACCACTTTCCCATTGCGCATTACCGTAATGCGGTTGGCAATCGCTAATACTTCTTTTAGTTTATGGGTAATGAAAATAATCGAGACTCCTTGATGAGAAAGTTCGCTAATAATATGGAATAAGTCTTCCACTTCTTGGGGTGTCAGAACTGCGGTTGGTTCATCCAAGATTAATATCTCTGCCTTACGATAGAGGGTCTTGATAATTTCTACTCTCTGTTGTACCCCCACCGGCAGGTCTTGGATAACCGCTTGAGGATCTACTTCTAAACCATACTGCTTGGAAAGCTGGCGCACCAGCGCGGCGACCGTTCGCTGGTCAAGTAATCCATTTTTAACCGTTTCATCTCCCAACATGATATTTTCGGTCACCGTGAAAACGGGAATGAGCATGAAATGTTGATGCACCATCCCTATTCCTTGCGCGATGGCATCTTTGGGGGAACTAAATTTCACCACTTCCCCATTTCGGCGGATTTCACCAGAATCGGGTTGATATAACCCATAAAGGATATTCATTAAAGTTGTTTTGCCAGCACCATTCTCACCTAACAAAGCATGGATTTCACCCTTCCGTAAGTCAAAATCAACCCGGTCATTCGCCAAAACACCCGGAAATTGTTTGGTAATCCCTCTTACTTCAAGAATGACTTCATTGGTATTCATTACCGGTCTCCTTTATTTTTCGTACGGGATGCCATCTGCTTTGGGGGGTGTCGTCCGACCAATAATTCCGGTCAGAATTAGCATCGTGAGGATATAAGGTACCAACCCAACAATGGAAGATTGCTGGAGGAATGCCCATTGAGGGGGAATGAGGGTGCGAAAGAATTGGAGATTGATTTGTAATGCTTGCGCAGCCCCAAAGACCAACGCCGCTGCCCAGGCTCCAAATGGCGACCAGTTTCCAAAAATCATTGCAGCCAACGAAATAAAGCCGCGTCCATTGGTCATCAATGGCTCAAACGATGGAACGGATTCGAGGGTAAAGTATGCCCCCGCCAAACCTGCTATCATGCCCCCAATAATGACATTCCAATAACGCATTTTATATACATTAATTCCCACGGTGTCAGCCGCACGGGGATGTTCGCCTACCGCGCGGGTTCGTAATCCCCAGCGGGTATAGAACAAAACTACATGGGCAATGATCACGAGCACGATCGCACTAATAGCTATGGGTTGCTGCTCAAAGATTTTGCCGATCACCGGTATATCAGAAATGAGCGGGATTTGGATCCGGGGGAGCACACCCGGCGCGTGGGGAACTTGCCCGCCAAAGATACTCCCTTTCTCGAAAAAGAGCTGGCGGTTTAAAAAACCGCTAATTCCCACTGCCAGCAAATTAATCACCGTGCCGCCAATGATTTGATCCACTTTAAAGGTGATGGATAACCAAGCATGCAGTAATCCGAGTAATCCTCCGGTTATTATCGCCACCACCACTCCGGTTAATAAACTCGGTAAAGGTTGAAAACCCAATATGGTATTCAGGTAAATAGCAGCAAACCAGCCGAAAAACGCCGATGCTAACATCATTCCTTCGATGCCAATATTGACCACACCAGAACGTTCACAAAAAACTCCACTTAATGCTCCTAGGGTAAGGGGTGTAGCGACCGCAACGGTTGTGGCGAGCATGCTGACAATAATCGTGGCGGGAGAAACTTGTGAACTTCCAACCAAAACAACCACTCCAATCAAGATGATGATAATCAGGGTGATAAACAAAAATCGTCGGATATCCATGATAGCCTCCTACCCGCCCCAGCCACGGGTTAACACAACCCGTTCCTCGCGAGCTTTGATACGGAAGATAAAGCGCACAATCGCATCAGCCGCAACGAAGAGAAGAATCAACGCCTGAATTACCGAAATGACATCAACCGGGATCTGGGTAAGGAATTGCATCCTTGTCCCTCCATTCCGCATTGCGCCAAATAAAATAGCCGAGAGGATCACACCTAATGGATGGCTCTTGGCAAGTAATGCTATAGCAATCGCATCAAAGCCATATCCGATGGAAAACCCTAGCTCATGGCGGTAATTCAAGGCGGTCACTTCAATCGCTCCCGCCATTCCGGCTAACATACCCGAAAGAGTCATACTCAACACAATCGTGCGGCCAACATTTACGCCGGCATATTTTCCTGCATCGGGATTGGCGCCAGCGGTGCGGATTTCAAAACCCAAAGTAGTTTTCCATAATAAGAACCAAACCAAAATGGCTATGAGGATCGCTAGAATAAAACCCCAATGCATCCGGTAACCGCTGAAGATAGGGGTGAACCTAGCGCTCTCCGCAATTTCGGGTGTTCGGGCAATCACATTCAGCGGGTTGGGGTCTTTCATTGGTCCATTCAGCAGATAACTCACCATATTTAGGGCTATGTAATTCATCATGATCGTGTTGATTACTTCATGACCGCCCGTGCGAGCTTTCAACCAGCCTGGTATGGCTCCCCAAATACCGCCAGCAATAACCCCCGCTAAAACCGTGAGGGGTAAAAGGAAAATGGTTGGGAGATTAATCCCCAATAATCCTGGCAAAGCATACCCAACCCAGGCAGATGCGACTGCGCCAAGCGCTAATTGCCCTTCGGCGCCAATATTGAATAATCCCCCCTTGAACGCTAGCGCTACCGCTAAACCAGCGAAAATGTATGGTGTTGCCCAAACGGTAGTTTCACTTAAAGATTTGGTCGAACCAAAAGCCCCTTCTAACAAACCAAGATATGCTGAAAACGGGTTACCACCAGCCATCGCAATCACAATTCCCCCAACCACAAAGGCAGTTAATACCGCCAAAAGTGGCACCAATAGCGCACTCCAGCTGGAAGCAAACCATCTTTGAATGCGTGTCTTGAATTTTTGATTTACTTGTCCCTGCTTAGCTTCCATTAAAATGCTCCATCTTACAATGAGGATCTTGTCTACTAAATGGACAGGATTGAAAAAAAGCAAGCCAATCTGATAACTCCGTTAGAAAGTAAATTATATAATAATTTTGGCAGCTTGCTAATCTCTTCAACCCTGTCCATCTTTGCAAGTCTCATCCAATTTGACAAAAAAGGGGAAAGAGGTCTCCTCTTTCCCCTGAAGGCTGTCAGAATGGTGGATTATGAACCGGGTTTGGCAGGTGGAACATTGGTTTGTATAGTGCCATCCTGTAAGCCCTTGGCAATTTCCTCCATTTTTGCTTTTACTTCAGCTGGAACTACGCTATCTAGATCATGGAAAGGCGCATATCCCGCTTTACCAAGGTAATTACCGCCGGGGAACTTACCTTCCTTTGCCAGTTTAATCAATTCAAATGTTCCCGGGGTAAGCAGTTTCATCGCACTGGAAAGCAAGACTTTTTGTGCTTCGGGGACAGTGTAATATTGATCCGTGTCGACACCAATGGCATAAACACCCTTCTCTGCAGCTCCAAGCAGTGCACCATTGCCAGTCTTACCACCTGCGCCAAAGATGATGTCAACGCCTTTGTCAATCATGGAGAGGGCGGTTGTCTTGCCCCATTCCGGATCCGTGAATGTTTTATCGAAACCGACATCATTGTGGTAGACCACAGTGACTTCTACAGCGGGGTCTATATAAGCTGCGCCAGCGCGATAGCCTTCACCAAAGCGCCAGACAGGCGGTACAGCATCTGTTCCGAGAACAGCACCGATCTTCTTGGTTTTGCTCATCATCGCCGCAAGAGCTCCCACCATGAAACCAGACTGATCCTCTGGGAAGATTAATCCAGCCAGATTGGGGATCGTCTCTGCTTGGAATTGATCTACACCAATGAATTTGATATCAGGGTATTTCTTCGCGGCTGCAATCGTGGCTTCTCCTAATGCGAAACCAACGGTGACGATCACATCATATTTAGCATCCGCAAATGTGGCGATGTTCTTGTCATAATCCTTGGAGTCGGTTGTCTCGATATATTGCACTTTCGCACCGAGTTCCTTCTCGGCTTGCTTCACACCTTCCCAAGTGGATTGGTTGAAGGATTTATCATCAATTTTTCCAACATCGGTAACCAAACCGACGCAGAAGACATCCGGTGAAGAACAATCTTCCTTCTTCTCTGCAGCCGGTGCGCAGGCTGATAGAAGCATAGACGCAATTATCAACACTGCCAAAATAATAGATAGTTTTTTCATATTTCTCCTCCAGAATTGAGTAAATTATGTGGACAGAAAACAGGTAGCATAAAAGAAAATCAGTAATTATCCGATTTTGTCTTCCCTCCTTTATAAAATGAGATTCTCCGGTTTTGCACGGTTATGCCTCACTATGCTTTATTAGTTTAGCATGAAGGACGTTGTTAAGCAACCTGTATTTAATCATCAATTTTCCTAGCGGGCGTTTTGATATTCATCCTC
>DYKV01000543.1 GCA_020722415.1 Anaerolinea sp. | reverse complement strand
TTGTCATCTCTGAAAGCGCGTATTTTTGTCAAGTATATTTGTAAAAAATTAAAAATGAGTGAAGTGCATCTACTCGTCTGCACTTCATTTCCTTTGCATTTTCTACCTCGATTAAACGGTACGCTTTCAAACAATCCATAACATTTACCCCGCTATAAGTCCTTTATCTTTATTGCATGGCAATCGAGGTTTCTTTTTAATTTGGTTATAACCAAGTCATCTCTTCGCCGTCATAGCGGCATGATTATTTTCCAGAGGCATTTCGCAATCATTGCGCGAGCTACTTTATGAGCTCATGACAAACACGCGCTTATGCCTCCGTCCTTGAAACTCTCGATATCCCACGCTCCTTATATGGTTCTCTTTTTGTAAGAATCCAATATGTAGCCTCTGCCAAATGTCTGGCTACCGCTCCTACTGCTTTTGCGTGACCCTGACGATGACGAACACGCCCGTATATCTTGCTTACATGCCGATGAGGCCATTTCTCCCGATTTGCCGCCACCGAATTTCCAGCTTCAGAAAAAGCCCACTTTAAATATCTGTTGGTATCAGGACGTAGCCTCCCGTACCGTACCTTGTCACCACTGGCATGTACACGAGGCACGACGCCTGAATAGGATGCTAATCGCTCAGGTCCGCTGAAACGACTAACATCTCCAACCTCTAAGCTAATCACTACTGCCAGGATAAATCCTATACCGGGCATTGTCATTAAAAGCTTGGTTTCTTCATTTGGATGAAATACTTCCTTCATCCTTTTCTCAATTCTACCTGCCTGAATCTCTACCTCATCAAGATGATGCAATAATGTCTCTAACGCATATCGTGTCTGCTCAGGCAAAAGGACAAGGCTTTCTTGTATCATCTTACGACCTTCTTTCCCGAACGTATCACTGATATCGGTGAATTTATACTGCAATCCATATTTATCGATTACAGAGTGAATACGGTTCTTTAGCCTCGTTCGCTGATGGGCAAAAACCATCCGCGTGCGAGGCAGTTCCCTCTTATCTCGTATTTCCAGCGGCGGTATCCATACTGTAGGCAGTGTCCCTGTCTGCTGCAGTTTATTTAATCCCCGTGCATCAAGTTTATCCGTCTTATTGATCATACCCAACATTAACTTTGCCTTCCTCGCATGTACCAAACGAGGATACATCTGTGCATGCTCTATTTCCTCGACTATCCAATACCAGTTCCCTATGGTCTCTATTGCAACTGGAGATCCCTTATCCCATTGCTTAAGAAAACACAATATGTTCCCTCTGCTATGATTAATTCGCGCTTCCTTAATAATCCGTCCATCAATGCCTTGTACCGATGCTAAAGTATAGCGTTTGTGTGAATCAAATGCTATTATATGCATAAGCGTGCCTCCTTTTACGGCTTCCGCCGTTATTGTTTTCCTGGTGATATTGTATCACCGAGGCACGCGCTTTCATATAATCATTGCGAGC
>DYKV01000081.1:8564-9653 GCA_020722415.1 Anaerolinea sp. | reverse complement strand
AAATCAGGAGACTGCTTCGCTTCGCTCGCAGTGACAGAAAGCATAGAGTTTTATAAAACAAATGTTTAATGTGACATTGTCAAAGTAGTTACATTAAATTTTATAAAATAGGATATTCATTATGCCACAAACATTAAGTGAAGCACTGATTTACTCTGATAAATGGCTTAAGATCATTCATCAACCCCAAGTATCAATCGATGAAGGGAAACAAATAATCGAAGAGTCAAAATATAATTTTGCAGAACATTTTAATAAAGGCTGGTTAGATTATCGTAAATCGGTAACAGAAGCAGGCGATTGGGCTGTTACTGAATGGAGTGGGTCAGGTGCTGTATTTCGGGATGTGCTCGGGCGTGAGTATTTAGATTGCTTGGGTGGTTATGGCATGTTGGATCTTGGCTGGAACCACCCCGATGTTGTCGCAGCTGTCCTTGATCAACTAAATTATCGCACCCCAATGCCGAGCCAGGAATTGATTGATCCATTGCGAGGTGTACTAGCCCGCTTAATGGCTCAAATCACCCCCGGTAACATTAAATACAGCTTTTTTGCCTCCAGTGGGACAGAAGCTATCGAAGGGGCGATTAAGTTGGCAAAGATGTATACGCAGAAACCGGCTTTCATTGTAGCTGTTAAAGCTTTTCATGGAAAGACAATGGGATCTTTATCCATGATGGGAAAGGCGGATTACCGTCAACCAGTCGGTGTTCTCTATGGAGGACCGGTCTATCATGTACCCTTTGGTGATGCTGATGCGGTCGAGAGACAACTTGAGATTTGTCAAAAGATCGGGATGGGGGTTGCTGGAGTTTTGATGGAACCGATCCAAGGGGAAGCTGGCGCAATTGTACCCCCGGATGATTTTTGGCCTCGTATCCGGGAAGCAACTCGGCATTATCAAACGTTGTTAATTGCTGATGAGGTGCAAACAGGTCTTGGTCGAACCGGGAAATTATGGGGTGTGGAGCACTGGAACGTAGAGCCAGATATTTTAGCTGTAGCAAAATCACTTGGCGGAGGTGTTATGCCAATAAGTGCGTTTTGCTCAACGGAAGAAATCTGGCAAACTATGATGTATCCCAATCC
>DYKV01000081.1:0-8464 GCA_020722415.1 Anaerolinea sp. | reverse complement strand
AAAGTTGCTGCAGGGCTTTTCAAGCGTGGTGTGCTTGTTGCTGGTACACTCATTAGCGCTCAGTCAATCCGCATTGAACCCCCGTTAGTGATCACTTATGCACAATTAGATACTTTATTAAATCGGCTAGAAGAAACCCTCAAGGAGGTGGCTACGATAAATATGTAGAATATTGAAATACAGCTATAGCTAAAACCACGATATTGATATGATTATGAATAAATGGGATTTATCTTTCAAATATCCAATATTTTGTGTTGCCCATAATGTAAAAAATACCTAAATGGATATGGCAATGGCGCTTTCTGAACCGAATCATTAAAAGCCTTATGAGCAATGCGGCGGCAAAAGACACGGGAGAGATATATCAGTTTGTAAAAAGACTATTAAAAAAATCCTGAGAAGTGGATACACTATTATATTAATTTCACTAATGGTTCTAAAAAATGTTTTCCAAGGCAGGTACCACTAGATATCTTTAAACAGCTTGTTCGAAAGGAGTATTCAGCATGAGTTTAGTTGGTATTAAAAGTCAATCGTTACAAAAACGAGCACAGAAAGTAATTCCTCTAGGAGTCAATTCAAATTTTCGTTATTGGGGTGATGGCATTACACCCTATGTAAGCCGGGGGAAAGGCGCTTATATATGGGATGTGGATGGGAACCGTTTTATTGATTACCGCTTGGCATTTGGTCCCATTATCCTTGGCCACGCGTTCGATGAAGTGGATAAAAAGGTAATCGAGGAAATTAAGCAAGGCACACTCTTCGCACTTACCGGAGAATTGGAAATTGAAGTTGCTGAAATGATGGCAGAGATGTGTCCTGGTCTGGAGATGATAAGGACCGCTTGCTCGGGAACCGAAGCTACCATGCATGCCATTCGGGTTGCCCGCGCCTATACTGGTCGCAATATCATTTTGAAGTTTGAAGGTAACTATCATGGATTACATGATCACGTTTTGTGGTCTACATATAGTCCCGTAGATGCAATGGGAAACGCACGCAGTCCAATCCCTGTGCCTTCCTCGTCTGGAATTCCCAAAACACTGGGCGAGTTAATCATCACGCTACCTTTCAACGACATGGATGGATTTGAACGTACCATGCGTTCTTATGGGGAACAAATAGCGGCAGTTATCACAGAACCAAACCAAGCCAACTGCGGCGCAATTAATCCTCAACCCGGTTTCCTTGAACTTATTCGCCAGAAAACAGAGGAATATGGAGTCGTATTCATTTTAGACGAAGTCAAGACCGGCTTTCGAATCGCGAATGGTGGTGCCCAAGAATATTATGGCATTCGGGCTGACCTAGCCACATACGCGAAAGCCCTTGGCAACGGCTATCCCATCGCAGCTTTTGGCGGTAAGCAGGAGATTATGTCTATTATTGGGCACGGTGTTGCGCATGGGGGGACATATAACAACAACAAACCCGGGATTGCAGCAGCCTATGCAACATTGAAATTGTTGCAAGCGAAACCAATCCTCAAGACGATTGAACAACGCGGGAAACGACTTATGGATGGACTCAAAAGAATTTTTACAGAAAATGGAATTCCGGTTGTTTTCAGCGGGTATCCGGCTATGTTCTCGTTTGCTATTGGTGTAGAGAAGGTTACTTCTCAGCGTGACTGGGCAATGAGTGATCAAAAAATGTATCTTTATCTAGTTGAAGAGGCTATTAAACGCGGGGTAATGCCCGACCACGATGTCCGCGAGCCTTGGTACTTATGCTATTCTCACTCGGATGCAGACATTGACGAGACTTTAAATATATTTTCTGAGATAGTTAAGAAAGTAAAAAAATAGACGGCGATTTATAATCACTCTTTTATTTACCAAGCTAGATTAACGGAGAAAATTATGACGAAATTAACCACAAAACAAATCATTGATTTAAACAAAGAATACACTTTCTTTTCATGGTCTGTGCAGGGGCAGGTAAATCCTATATTGGTGGAACGCGGCGAGGGGGTATATTTTTGGGATGGTGACGGTAAACGTTATCTTGATTTGTCATCACAGTTGATGAATGACAATATTGGCTATCAGCATCCAAAGGTGGTAAAAGCGATTAAAGAACAAGCAGACAAGTTGTGTTTTGTCCATCCCGGCAATGCCACCGATGTGCGTGGAATGCTTGGGAAAAAGCTTGCAGAAATAACACCTGGAAATCTAAAGAAAACTTTCTTTGCCCTCGGCGGCGCAGAATCCAACGAGAATGCGATTAAAATTGCCCGCTTCTATACCGGTAAACATAAAATCCTAGCTCATTATCGTTCCTATCATGGAGCAACCCACGGGGCTATTGCCCTAACCGGAGATTACCGCCGCCCTCCGGTTGAACCAGCTATGCCGGGTGTAGTGCATTTTCTAAACCCGCATTGTTACCGATGCCCATTTGGGCAACAACCTGAAACATGTAACCATCAATGCATCAACCATTTGGAAGAAGTCATCCAATATGAAAATCCAAACACGATTGCTGCCATCTTCCTAGAGCCCGTAGTTGGCTCAAATGGCATTATTGTACCGCCAGATTTTTATTGGCCTCGCGTTCGTGAAATTTGCGATAAATATGGAATCCTGCTAATTGCTGACGAGGTGATGAGCGGGTGGGGGCGCACTGGGCAATGGTTTGCAGTGGACAATTGGGGTGTTGTTCCTGACATGATCACTACTGCCAAAGGTATAACAAGCGGATACCTGCCTCTCGGTGCAGTGATAGTTTCAGAGCCAATTTCGAAATTCTTCGACGATAAGTATCTTTATGCTGGGCTAACCTATAATGGGCATACCTTAGCGCTCGCTACCGCTCTCGCTACAATTGAAACCTATGAACAAGAACACCTTATCGAAAATGCTCGCGAACTGGGAAAATATTTAGGAGAACGCTTGGAAAATATCAAGGCACAGCACGTGTCGGTAGGTGATGTCCGTTATATCGGTTTATTCTCTGCTATAGAATTAGTAGAAAATCGCGAGACTAAGAAAGTCATGCCATCCAACGTAATGGCACAAGTGGGCAAGGTCCTGCGCGAAAACGGTGTATTTACTTTTGTTATGGCAAATAACCTGGGGAGCATTGTTTTTGTTGTGCCACCGTTGATTATCACTAAAGAGCAACTAGATGAGGGCTTGAAGGTTATCGAACTTGCGCTCGAAGTGGCAGATGGACAGACAAACTAAATGGAGGATTTTATGGAAAAAATTCTAAATTACATCAATGGTCAATGGATAGATCCGTCTGATGTTGAATATGTCAATGTATACAACCCTGCCTTTGGAGAAGTACGGGCTCACACACCGTTAAGTGGAGTGACAGCGGTGGATGATGCGGCTCAGGCGGCTGCACAAGCCTTGCCCAATTGGAGACGTACCCCGGCACAAGATCGTATCCAGTATTTATTAAAGCTGCGCCAGTTACTCAAGGAGCATGAGTATGAAATTGCTAAAGCTATTACAGACGAGGCGGGGAAGACTTTTGAGGAATCCAAAGGTGAATTACAACGTGCTGTTGAAAATTTAGAAGTGGCAGCTGGTATTCCTTCCTTAATGAAAGGTGAATTTAGTGAGGACATTGCGCGCGGCATTGATGAGACGATGATTCGGCAACCGGTGGGTGTAGGTGCCACAATAGCCCCATTTAACTTCCCGGCAATGATTCCATTCTGGTTTATGCCTTATGCTCTGGCTACTGGCAACACCTATATTGTTAAGCCGTCTGAGAAGGTACCTACAACTATGCAGATTGTTTTCCGCCTAATTGATCAGGTGGGGTTTCCGCCCGGGGTCATCAACCTGGTTAATGGCTCCAAAGAGACAGTGAATCCCATCCTGGATCATCCACTTATTCGGGCGGTGACGTTTGTCGGCTCAACCCCAACTGCCAAGTACTTATATGCTCGCTGTGCCGCGAATGGAAAACGCGTGCAAGCTCAAGGCGGAGCAAAAAATCCAGTTGTCATCATGCCTGATGCAGATATGGACATGACCGTCAAAATCGTATCTGAGTCAGCCTTTGGGAGTGCCGGACAGCGATGTTTAGCAAACTCGATCGTTATTACTGTCGGCGATTCGCATGAGCCGTTTGTAGAAAGCTTGATTGCCGAAGCCCGCAGCCGCAAAGTTGGATATGGTATGGATGAGGGTGTGCAAACCGGAGCGATTGTCAGTAAAGAGAGCAAGGAGCGCATCGAAAATCTGATTGGTATTGGTGAAAGAGAAGGAGCGAACCTTGTGCTAGATGGGCGGGGGACGGTTGTTCCCGGCTATGAAAAAGGTTGGTTTGTGCGCCCCACGATTTTCCTGGATGTTAAGCCTGGCAGTGAAATTTGGAAAACCGAAATCTTTGGGCCTGTGCTTAGTGTGATGCATGTCAATACGCTGGATGAAGCCATTGCATTAGCAAATAGTCATCAATACGGCAATCAGGCGAGTATATTCACGAATAGTGGGGTTGCTGCACGCCAGTTCAAGTACGAGATCGAGGCTGGTAATGTGGGCATCAATATCGGTGTCGCTGCCCCAATGGCATTCTTTCCCTTCAGCGGTTGGAAGGATTCCTTCTTCGGTGATATGCACGGGCAGGGCATGGATATGGTCGAATTCTTTACCCAAAAGAAGATTGTCGTTGAGCGTTGGCCAAAAGAATGGACGAGGAAGTTTTAAGCCAGAATTGTTAATGGCGAGATTATCAAGTATTTGAGATGAAAAGATTTCAAAATGCTCAAAAATACAAAAAAATTGCTAGTCATCCTGGTAGGTCGAGAGCACCTACCAGGAGATTCGGGTAAGTGGATGATTAATGGAACGCTGTATAATTTTGCTGGATATCTCAATCATGGTAGGTCAAATTATCGCAAATAGGTTAATCAAACCGTCCAATGGCTAGCAATAGAAGCGAGAGGATACAGCGCAACTTTATACTACGGTCTTTGTACCTAAAAGTATGTTCGCAAAAATTGGCTGCTTATTGCGACTTTAACCCAAGGAGAAGCATGAATGAGTGAGTTTGCGGTTGAATTGCGAGATGTGGTAAAAATATTCCCGACCCCAGAGGGTGGTGAAATTACTGCGGTAAATCATATTAATATGCAAATTAAACATGGTGAATTTTTCTCAATGTTGGGACCATCTGGTTGCGGAAAAACAACCACACTCCGAATGATTGCTGGTTTCGAATGGCCAACAAGTGGGGAAGTGCGTATTGATGGTCATGTAATAGGACGCACGCCGCCATACCTGAGACCAGTTAATACGGTTTTTCAAAGTTATGCTCTTTTCCAACACATGACCGTGTTTCAAAATGTAGCTTTTGGTCTAGAAATGGAAAGGATCCGTAAAGATGAAATTAAACGGCGGGTAGGGGAAGTATTAGAGATGGTCAAATTGGGCGGGATGGAGCATCGCAAACCACAGCAACTCTCAGGGGGACAACAACAACGGGTCGCCCTCGCTCGAGCTCTAGTCAAGCGACCCAAGGTACTCTTGCTTGATGAACCCCTTGGCGCACTAGATCTAAAACTGCGTAAGGAGATGCAACTCGAATTGAAAACATTGCAGGAGCAGGTTGGTATCACATTTATCTATGTTACCCACGACCAGGAGGAAGCCTTGATCATGTCCGATCGCATTGCTGTAATGAATCGTGGCAAGGCTTTACAAATTGGTACGCCGGTTGAGATTTATGAAAGACCGACTAGCCAATTTGTTGCGGATTTCATTGGTGAAACCAATTTCCTTTATGGTACTGTTCGTTTTGTTGAAGCTGACAAGGCGTCAGTTTACGTCCCAGTTTTAGACTCTGAAGTCATCGGATTAGCAACTGCAGGATTAACTGTTGGTCAAAAAGCCGTTATTTCAATCCGCCCCGAGAAGATTCGAATCAGTGATAAACCTATACTCACAAAGAATTGTTTCTCTGCCAGGGTTACATTAATAGCTTATATTGGTTCTGATACCCGCGTGAGTGTGGATATTAATGGTCAGCGGATAAATATTTGGGAGCAAAATAAGATCTCTAGTCTCGATACAAACATTTACTATCGGGAGAACCAAGAGGTCTGGATAACGCTTTTTCCCGAGAATACGTTGGTGCTGCCGGAGGAATGATGTCAATAATCAATAGTGTTCAGAAATTATCTCTAGGTAAAGTTTTACGCGAAAACCCAACTGCACAAGGATTGTTACTTATTTCGCCCACAACAATCTACTTATTGATCTTTACAATTATCCCAATGATCTTGGTTGCCATATTGAGCTTGATGATCCGTGGTATGTATGGCAATGTTGTTTATCAAATAAATCTCGCGAACTATGTTCGGTTGATTGACCCGCTTTATGTGCGGATCCTTCTGTACTCGCTAGGCGTTGGTTTGACAACGACTGTTCTGACGATCCTGATTGGGTATCCACTTGCTTATTTTATAGCACATACCCCAATTCGTGAACGGTCACTCTATTTATTCTTGATTTTAGTGCCTTTTTGGACAAATTTCATTATTCGTATTTATGCCTGGATCATGATTTTGCGTAGTGAAGGTTTTCTTAACCAATTGTTAATGAATATCGGCTTGATTGAAGCTCCCCTGAACATCCTCTATACCCCCACAGCAGTGCTCATCGGCATGGTCTATGAGTTCTTACCGTTCATGGTTTTACCGCTCTACACCTCACTCGAAAAAATTGAGAGTGCCCAACTGGAGGCAGCAGCTGATCTTGGTGCACCTCCATGGAAAGCATTCCTGAGAGTAACATTACCGCTCAGCCTTCCAGGAATGATTGCCGGTACAATCCTGGTCTTCATTCCAGCAATGGGTATGTTCGTAGTCCCCGATCTCATGGGTGGGGCAAAAACGATTCTCATCGGAAATGTAATCCGAAACCAATTCTTGGTGTCGCGAGATTGGCCATTTGGTGCCGCTGCTTCCATATTGTTGCTTATTATGACATTAATCTTTACCCTCTACTATACCCGCAAGGCGGGATTTAGCGAGGAGTTGCTGATATGAGAGAGAAGAAACCTAGCTTGTGGCTACGTCTCGTTTCATTGCTGATATACGCTTATATTTACATACCGATTATTATCCTGATTGTTTTCTCGTTCAATACTCAAAAGTTAAATGTTCGCTGGGAAGGTTTCACCCTGCATTGGTATGAGGTATTGTTCAACGATGCCAACATTGGACTGGCAACACGCAATACATTGTTAATTGCGATTACTTCTACTATCGCTGCCACCATTATTGGAACTATGGCAGCGTTGGCTTTACAGCGCTATCGTTTTCCTGGTTATACATTGATCGAATCAGCACTCTATATTCCGGTGATTATACCGGAGGTGGTGATGGGTATCTCACTCCTGGCATTTTTCGCATTTATCCAGTTCAGTCTTGGCTTGTTAACGATAACCTTATCGCACATTTCTTTTAACATCCCTTTTGTGGTTCTAGTAGTACGAGCACGTCTTCATGGCTTTGATAAATCTATTGAGGAAGCTGCTAAAGACCTTGGCGCCAATGAAATTATCACCTTTTGGCGGGTTACTCTACCAACAATTCTGCCAGGAGTTCTCTCAGGTGCGCTACTAGCATTTACACTTTCGTTGGATGATTACGTCATTACTTACTTCACCGCTGGACCGGGATCAACTACCTTACCATTGCGAGTTTTTTCCATGGTGCGCTTCACTGTCACACCTGAAGTGAATGCTCTCTCTACTATATGGATTTTCACGGTTTTTATAATGATGCTCATTAATCAACTACTGACACGTAGTAATACATGATTTAAAATATTAATATAACAACGTTTGTCTTGTGAAATCGCAAAGATAGAAAATTAGAGGAGTCAATCCCTTCATATCTGACCGTTTTATAAAAGGAGAAGGGAATAACTATTTGCTAAAGGAGAAAACAAATGAAAAGATACACCCTAATCACCATATTCCTCGTTCTGGCTTTTCTGCTGGGATCCTGCGGGAAAGCGCAACCGAGTGAAGAAAAAGTTGTTAACCTTTATGCTTGGTCCGAATACATTCCTCAAGCACTCTTGGATGGCTTCACAAAGAAGACCGGGATAAAAGTCAATTACGATGCCTATTCCTCCAATGAGGAACTACTAGCCAAGCTTCAGGCTGGAGCATCCGGGTATGATATCATTATCCCAAGTGACTACACTGTCTCAATCATGATTAATCAAGGCTTGCTGGAACCCATTGATCTTTCAAAAGTGCCTAACTTTGTCAATATTGATGAAAGTTTAAAGAACCCAAAATTTGATCCTGGCAATAAATACACTGTTCCTTATCAATGGGGTACATCCTGCCTGGTTGTAGATACCGATAAGGTAACTCGCCCGATCACCAAGTTGGCTGATCTATGGGATCCTGCCTTCAAGGGCAAAGTTGTCCTTTTGGATGATGAACGCGAGGTGATTGGTATGGCACTGCTTGTGCT
>DYKV01000542.1 GCA_020722415.1 Anaerolinea sp. | reverse complement strand
ACGCTGACACCACGTCCCATGCAAGGACATTCTAATAACGCAAACCGTTGGGCAACCCAAGAGCAATAATGAAGTTTGATTTCAAGTTTTGACAGGAGCAAGCAATGAACAAACAAAAAATTTTGGCGTATATGTGCATATTCTTGTCACTTGTAGTTATACCGGCTTGCGGAAGCGCCCCAATTACAGAGATACCCTCTACAGAAATTATCTTCCCAACAGAAACGTCAGTTCCTATGATTTTACCAACAGCAGAACAAACCCTAACTCTGAGTGAGATGTTGACACAAAGCGCAGTAGCAAGGAACGAAGCGAATGGAGAACTAGGTATAGTCGCAGATGGTATTATTTTTACAGGAAAAGTCGTAAACTCTGTAACAAACGAGAGGTTAAACGATCGATTAGTGTTGCTCTTTTTAAATTCAAATGAAATTGCAAGAGCAGTTACCTATACAGGGAAAACAGATATTGTCTACAACAATTTTGTAGGAATGACTGATGGATTTTTTGAAATTGAGATTCCAAACACGTATGAATTGAGTCTTTATCGCATTGGTTTGCCCGTTGAAGAACTTCCTTTTGTTATTGAATATACACCAGACTTTTTTCCAAGAAAATTACTCGGCACTTGGGTTGATAACTTCGGAGAAGGCGAGACCTACGATTTCTATATTCCATCGAAAAATATTCATTATAGGCTTATGGTACTACCTGGTCCAATGTCGTCATTGCCCGCTGAAATTCAACAATCGGGTTCTCTCACCCTAGTTGATGGAAACCGTCTTGTTGCAATTGACCCTAACGCACCAGCGCCTACTCCACAGCCAGCTTTCTCAAATAATTTAGCAGACTTTCAACAAGTCACAGAATATGTTCAACAATTTCCACCTGCTATTTTTCCAATCAATAATTGCGGCGGGGTTGCTGACGTAAAACAAGAAATTAATCAAACTTATATTCACGAAATTATTGATGAGACCAACCAAAAAATTGGCGTCAATCTTCCGATTCTTGATTGGTTAACGATTAGCGGAGAGATTGAACGGCATTATGGTATCTCTGATAAAGAAGTAACGACTTACTCAACAACATTGACTGTCCCAGCAGGTCAAAACATTCAATACACGGTTATTCGCAATCAAACATGGGAAACTGGAGTAGCGGTTGTTACTTCTAATGATGGGGTGCAAATTTCTGCGCCATATAGAATTCTCAAAAGCGAAACTTTTGAGATAGCAAACTCAGAAAATAAATCTTGCCCATGACTCTCAGGCATTGCAAAAAACAAATGGTATGTAAACTTCAATCAAGTTAATGGTCGTTCTGGTTTTCAGCCGTCGTTATGGTAGGTGTAAGGTTGCCCAACAAAGCGTGGTGTGTCCTGATAAATCATCGTCTACTAACCGGTGAGAGTCCGGTCATGGTAACTGCCAGGAGGCCATGTAGCAGGCATCTAGTGCAGCCG
>DYKV01000541.1 GCA_020722415.1 Anaerolinea sp. | reverse complement strand
GCGTTGCTCGGCTCAATTAATTAACGTTTTGGGGCAAATGTAGCAAATTTTGCATCAATTTCGGGTCGCAATGCAACGCCAACATCTTCAAAAATTTGTAGTAATTCTGCATAGGTGTTCTTCCCACCAAGAAAATCCCAAAATTCTTCGGCAACTTTTATTTCGTTGGATAAGTCGAACATGCCTTGAAACGTCCAGCGGTCATAAGGTTGTGGCTCATAGGGATTATATGGAATAGCAAGCCCAGTGTAAATCTTGGGCTTGGGGTTTATGGCCCCTCGTATTGCAACCCATTCAAGCATTTTCCGCTTGAAACCGACGATTTCATCCACATTTGGTTTAGCAGTTTTAAGGTCAAAATAGTATTCAGTGCCATCATTCGATTCCAAGAATAGGTCAATACGGGGTCTCTTTACCTTATCTAAGGGTACCATCTTGTGCAACGCGGAGAATCTCGGCTATCTCAGCAGGCTTGTTGGGTTTGGCTCTTGCTGCTCGAAGATCATCTACAATGTGTTGGATTGCAGATTGAGCCTGGCTGCTAATTGTGTTGTTAAAGTCTTTGTACTGGTTGAGAGCACGCTTGAAGTTCGCAGCGGCAATAATAGCAGCAACTTGCTCGAATACCGATGTCCCCAATGTAGTATTGATAGATTGGATAAACGAAAATAAAGCCATTCGGTCTTGACCGAGCAGGCGGACATGAAACGGCATATTGTTAGACTCAGGCGCGTAGTCGGATAGTTTGCGTCTGATTTTTTCCTTGAGCAAATTGGCTATTTGGTCACATTGGTTATTTAATAGACCCATTTATCCATCCTTCATCATGAAGAAAATAGTTTCCTGATAAGGGTCATCGCCTTGCTCGGTGCGTTTTGTTACCGCCCGATGAAATTCATCTACGATTCGTAACCCGCTGAGTCGGGCAATCTCTGGATATAGGTGAAAGCGGTCGTTTGCAACAATAAAAATTTTCCCATCAGGCTTTACCAGCGGCAGAACATTTCTGAAGACTGCAACGATGCCATCAACGTACTCTCGCTGCGCCTGCTTCGATTTACCTTTTTTCTTTGCACCGATTTCAAGCTCATCTTGACGCGGAAAGCCAAACAGTTCGTAGGCGTAAATGTGTTGGTCATGATAATCAATTTGTCCCACATAAGGCGGCGAAGTGAAGATACCGTCTATTGGGCGATTGGCTAAAATCGTATTGGCTAATTCTGCGCGCAGGTCCACTGTTCTGGAATCTGCCTGTAAGACAGTTATCGTCTTGTCAGAACGCAGCTTGTCAAATTCGGCGATGCGCCGCGCTGTGTCTCCGCTATAAGCGTGAATTTTTGTTATGCAGTTGTCAATTGGTATACAATAGCGATTGTGTTTCTTGCACCAATATTTTTCGCCGACAGGCAAAGGGTCTTTGGGTGTGGCTAAATCATAATGAGGAACGAGACGCGAAGAACGAACCGCTC
>DYKV01000540.1 GCA_020722415.1 Anaerolinea sp. | reverse complement strand
TTTTTTTCTTGACATTAGTTCCAACTAATGACATAATACATTGAAATTATTGATAATAAATTTTAAATCGGTTTTCCACCGTTAACCGGCAAGCCGGTTGGAACAGAAAATCTTCAGGGAAAAAATATGCGAAAAATTATCGACATGCAAATGAAAATCGGCGAAACCGCCATCGCCAGCATTAAATTCGATCCCAAATCCCGCGATGAAATTCCAAAGCTGCTTCGCGGGCTCCAAGCCATCTATTGCAACCGTGAGGCCCGTACCCTGGTATTTGAAGCTCTCGCCGAGCTCATTCCGCCTCATGTTGATATTAAAACGGGTCGCCGGGGCATGGATTTGTGGAAAATATTTGTCCTGGGCGCCCTTCGTCTGACCTGCAACTGGGATTATGATAAACTCCATGAAATCGCCAATAACCACATGACGCTTCGGCAGATGCTCGGTCATGCAAGAATGGATGCTTCATATCAATATGAGCTCCAAACCCTAAAGGATAATATTTCCCTTTTCACACCGGAGATCCTGGACAGGATCAACCAGATCGTTGTCAAATACGGCCACCAGATCGCCGGTAAAAAAAAAGACGAAAAATTGACCGGCAGTTGTGATTCGTTTGTGGTTGAAACCAACGTCCATTATCCAACGGATATTAATCTGCTTTTCGATGCGCTTCGGAAAATGATCACTCTGATCATGCGCATTTGCGGGCACATGAATATCTCCGATTGGCGTCAGGGCCAACACCACATTCGTAAAGCCAAAAAGCTCTATCGAAAGGCGCAGCAATTGAAACGATCCTCATCCAAAGACGCCGTCAAGAAGGCTCAAAGAGAGCAGTTCATTATCAGCGTGCACAGCGCCTATATTGATCTGGCGCAATCCTATGTGGATAGGGTCCGACAAACCCTTCTTGCCATTGATCCCACCGACATGATGACGTACCTGCGCATCAAGCAGGTTGAAAAATATATCCATCATGCCGAGAGGCAAATTGATCAGATTCGAAGAAGGGTCATCAACGGCGAGACCATTGCCCATTCTGAAAAAGTGTTTTCCCTCTTTGAACCCCACACCGAATGGATCAGCAAGGGAAAAGCCGGGGTCCCGGTGGAACTGGGGTTAAAGGTCTGTATTGTCAAAGATCAATTTCAATTCATTCTCCATCACCGGGTGATGGAGAATGAAACCGACGATCAGGTTGCTGTTCCCTTTATCGAAGAGGTGCAGCGCCGATGCCCTGATTTTAAAGGGTGCAGTTTTGATAAAGGGTTTCATAGCCCGCACAATCAGATGAAACTGGCGGCAATGCTCGATATGGCTGTACTTCCCAGAAAAGGTAAACTTTCGGCCATCCATCAGGAAATTGAGACATCTGAAGCATTCAAAGTCGCCCGGCGCAGGCATTCGGCGGTGGAGTCCGCGATCAACGCGCTTGAAAATCACGGCCTGGACCGATGCCCGGATCACGGC
>DYKV01000080.1 GCA_020722415.1 Anaerolinea sp. | reverse complement strand
GGTGGTGGTTGTTTGCATTATTAATTTTTGATTAAGATCACTTGACTTTAACATTTAATATATGCTATCCTATCTCAATTCACAAGATGGAGAGAAACAATGGTGCAGCGAGAACGAATTGCAGATAATGTTTATAGTTTTCAGAGTGAGGTTTATGCCCAGGTTACAGCTGGGGCGGTAATTGGTCCCAATTGGGCAGTTGTAATTGATACTCTAGCAACACCAGATGAAGCGATAGCGATCCGGGAATTCATTGAACAAGAATTAAGTGTTCCGATCCGATATGTGATTAACACCCATTATCATGCGGATCATAGTTGGGGTAATTGCTTTTTTCCCGGTGCGACAATCTTATCTCATAAATTTTGTCGTGATGCTTTAGAAAAAAAGGGCATCCCTGCTTTAGAGAAGGCTAAAGAACAGAACAATATCTTTCGGAATGTAAAAATTATCCTACCACATATCACTTTCAGTGATGGGGGCATGAATCTTCGGGTTGGTAAGAAAAACTTATCTTTAATGAAACTGCCCGGGCATAGTGGTGACATGATAGGTGTGCTAGTCGAGGAAGATAAAGTATTATTTGCCAGCGATGCGGCAATGTCTCTGCCTTATATAGTAGACGGGGATTATGATAGTATGGTAATTACCCTAAAAAAAATCGGAAAAATGGGGTTGGAAAATATCGTTATGGGGCATGGTGATATCGTCTTGCGGGGTGAAATAGATAATTTTATCAAAGAGAATTTATCCTATCTCTCCGCCATAAAAAAAGCAGTCCGCAAAGCGGCTAATAGAAAATATCCAATGGATATGTTAGAAACAATATCCGTGGAAGAGTGTGGAAAAAGCCGGGTGTTAATCGGCGGGTTAGCAGAAGAACTACACCGGCGTAATTTAATCGCTTTGTATAAACAAATATATGGAAAATTACCCGAACGGTCTCCCGATGATGAATATGATTATTATGAAGAAGATGAAGCAGAGGAAGCGGAATGATTAGTGGGGGTCTGATTTCGCTTCTGCCACTTACTCCGCCTACCAACTAATCGCTCTGTTCCATTAATTAGGCGGCGAATATTCGGTCGTAAAGCCCAAAGGATTAATCCTTCTGCAATTATTCCATAAAAAATATATTCCCATGGGGCGTGAAACCAGATTGCCCGTACAGCGAAGATGATACTGGCGATCACAGCAATCGACATGGTCGTGATTGAGGCATAACCGACAAAATAGATGATAATCACAGAGATTGGGAGGATGATGAGCAAGCTTGGAAACCATAAGCCGACCGCACCACCCACACAAGAAGCACCACCCGCTCCACCCCGAAGGCGCATTTTCCCTTCAGGGGTTTTCTCAATGAGAAAAATTGAGTAATTATGCCCAATAATTGCCATGATTGGCGCAAATACGTGTATCCATACTAGATCTGGTGCTATCCATTTTGCAATCCAAACGGCTACAGTTGCCTTAAAACCATCTAAGAGCGCAGTTGCTACTCCAGCCCACAACCCAGCCGCCCTTCCGGCATTTGTTCCACCTGTCCGGCCACTTTCAATTTGACGGATATCTTTACCACTAATCAGGCGGACAAGGATTAAACCAAACGGGAGTGAGCCAAGGATATATGCGGTCATGAATATAAATATGATTTGTAAAACCATTTATCTCTCCATCTTTTGTTCTAGTTCAATAACACATAGAATGCTCTATGGTTACTCTGGACTGATAATTGTAATCCTTTTTACCAATCCGTCCTGAATCCTATAACCGGACATAAGCCAATCTTGATTGATTGGAGCATAAATGATATAAGCTGATTCGGGGTAGTAGGCTTCAGCTATATCCGTATCAGAAGGATAAGGGGGACCTGCCGGATGAGAGTGAACGATGGCTAATAATTGCCAGTTTTGTTTTTCAATTTCTAGGAAAGCATTTAACTGTTCCTGTGCATCCATGCGATAGCGGACTGGGTTGTGATATATGTTAGTGATGGGGAACCAGCGGAGGACTTGATTACCAATTCCAGCGAGGATGCCGCATCCTTCTTCTGGTAAACAATTCTGTAGGTGAACTTCCATCTCCGCGATAATTTGATGGGGGATCATAAGAATATTTTCCATACCTTATTTTAGCCAATATGCCAAGAGCCAGCAAAGGACGAAAATCAAGCCTGGTTCAAAAAATTTATATTTATTTTTCGATTGTTGGTGGAGGCGGATGATGAATAAAAATAAAGCATAAGTAGGTCCTAGTAGGGCGAGTCCATAAGAGATGGGAGATATTGGCCAATAATGTATTGCTGCGGCTATCTGGCCAGCCACAAGAGCTATCAAGCTGGATTCCAAAAACATCCAATGATTTGGGCTGCGCAAATTGAAACTCCGCAAACTCACTAAAAAAGTTGCCAAAGTAATTGAGGGAAAAGCAAATATTAACCGATAACCAAAGAGATTGGTTGCTAAACAAAATATAAAATATAATGCGTATGCAACAGCGATCAACCCAGATGAGGCAATTGGCTGACGAAAATCCTGTGAGTCAATGGTGATATATTCTGCAAGTAAGACTGCCATTAATATTAACGCACCGAACAAAAAAGTTAACCACCATGATGTTCCATAAGGCAGCTGGTTGATCGGAAAGGCTAAAACAAGAGCAGTCAACATTGGTAATAGCCAATGTTGCATTGCAAATCCTTTTCTCCATAGGGGGTGGGTACGAATTAACCAATCCGAGCCAGTTGCTGCCATCCCCGCAACAATTGGAATAGTGAGAAATTGTATATTTAAATTAAACTTGATCAACAAGCCTGGTAAACGAATACGGACTTCCTCGGCAGGAATGCTCGTTAGGCGGGAGACAGCATAGGCGAGCAATATTCCAGCTACAATAACACTAATTTGATTGATATCTGGAAGGTTGCTTCTTTGGTTCACATAAAGATTTTACACTAATATGTTGCTGATGAGATAAACTAAAATTTATCCATTAGGGTTTAACGATAACAGATTGAATATTCTTGCATATAATTAAATAAAATTTGCAGAACAACGGTGTAAAGATGCGCATTGGAATGATGGCGGATGTTTATAAACCGCACATAAGCGGTGTTACAAATTATATTTCCCTTAATAAGAAATGGCTTGAAAACAGCGGACATGAGGTTTTTGTATTTACATTTGGAGATGAAGATTACATAGATGACGAGAACAATATTATCCGTTCGCCCGGCCTTCCCCTTATGGATACCGGTTACTATCTTGGGCTTCGCCATACCACTAAAACAATTAAGCTCATCCGCACAATGGATATAGTCCATGTTCATCATCCATTTATTAGTGGTACATTAGCACTCCGCTATTGCCGGCCAGATGGAATACCGATTATCTTTACCAATCATACCCGCTATGACTTATATGCCCGTGCCTATCTCCCGGTAGTAGGTGAAGTGATCGGCGAACCGGCTTTAGAAGCATTTCTGCCCGTTTTTTGCCGGGCTGTTGATTTGGTGATCTCCCCTTCAAATGGGATGCGGGATGTGTTAAGGAAATTCGGTGTGGATGTTCCAATTGAAGTAGTGCCGAATGGGGTAGATATTCGTGCTTTAAGAAAAGGTATAGAACCATCAAAGCGGGAGGATTTTGGGCTTACTGATGAAAATATCGTGCTGATCTATGTCGGAAGGGTTGCACCGGAAAAAAACCTTTCGTTTCTAATCAGCAGTTTCAATGGCGCAGTACAGGCATACCCTAACGCTCGTTTGCTGATTGTTGGTGATGGTCCTGAAAGAAAATTATTAGAAGACAAATCACGCGATCTAGGCATTTCCGAATTAATTAAATTTACTGGTATGGTGCCTTATGAACAAGTCTGTCGTTATCTGTCTATGGCAGACATTTTTGTTACTGCATCGATCACCGAAGTCCATCCATTATCGGTTATTGAAGCTATGGCAGTAGGATTACCGGTTCTGGGTATCCATTCTCCAGGAATAAGTGACACGGTTATAGATGGACAGACAGGTTATTTAGTGAAGAACGAGGATCTAGCAGCCTATACCGCCATGATGGTTAAATTGATTTCGGATCCAAAGTTACGAGAACGAATGGGAATTACAGCTAAAACTGCTTCGGATACTTTTGCGATTGAAAATACCAGCAGCAAAATGATATCTATTTATCAAGAAGTTATCCGCAAACATTTCGGTAAAAGACATCGTTTTCCTGTGCAATTACGTGAATTTTTTGACAAGATGCGTCAATAAGCCATGACTTATCATACAAAAAAGGTTGGTTTTATCGGTGAGACCATTGCCAGAGATTATTTGGTTTCCGAAGGATATACAATATTAGGGCAAAACTACCATACTCGGTATGGGGAAATTGATATTATTGCTTCTCCAAAATCAACCGGGAATGTAAACGAAAATAGTTTGGTTTTTGTTGAGGTAAAAACCCGAACGGGTCAAAATTTTGGTTTTCCGGAACAATCTGTTACCAATACAAAGATAGAGCATATTATAGCAGCCGCCTATGCCTATTTACAGGAAAATAATCTGTTGGAGAGAGTTTGGCAAATCGATGTATTGGCTATAGAACTCAATGAGAAGGGAAAACCAACAATCACTCACTATGAAAACGTGACCTCTAGCCGCGGATATTAAGATCGAAACAATGAATGTGGGTTTATCGAAAGAAAAAATAATTGTAATTGTTGGTCCTACAGCTGTTGGAAAAACGGACTTGGCAATATTCTTAGCAGAAAAGCTCAATAGCGAAATTATCTCTGCTGATTCCAGATATCTTTATCGTGGAATGACCATTGGGACTGCAAAACCCCCGAAGGCAATCTTAGAGAAAATCCCTCATCACTTAATTGATGTTGCGAACCCGGATGAGACCTGGAGCTTGGGAAAATTTTTAGGTGAAGTAAATAAAGCTATTAAAAACATTCATCAACACGATAAATTACCAATTCTAGTTGGCGGAACCGGTCAATATATCAGGGCTTTATTACAAGGTTGGGCTCCACCACAGATTGCAGCAGATTCAGGCTTGCGAGCGGTCTTAGAGAATTGGCTTAGTCAGTACCCAAAAGAAGAATTAAAGAAGAAATTAGCTATTCTTGATCCCGAATCAGCGCAGAGCTTGGATATACGGAATATGCGGCGAGTTGTTCGGGCTTTTGAAGTCATGTACAAGAGTGGACAACGCTACTCGCACTTACGTAAAATACAAGAAACCAATTACGAATTTTTTGAAATTGGATTGACACTGCCAAGGGAGATTCTCTATCAGCGAGTAGATGAACGGATTAATGCAATGATCAAAGCTGGATTCATTGAAGAAGTTCGAAAATTAAAGGATGCTGGATATTCACGCGATTTACCAAGCTTTAGTGCAATTGGATACCGTGAATTGATGGATGTAATAGAGAATAAAATTACATTGATGGAAGCAATAGTGAGCATGCGCCGGAAAACGCGGATATTAATCCGCCGGCAATCAAATTGGTTTCGTATAGATGATCCACAGATTCATTGGTTTACTGCAGATGAAAATTATGAGTCCGCTGTCCTTCAAACTATTCAACAATGGTTGCATATAGTATAACAGGTGAATTATTGATATGAATTTACAGGTTCTTGGACTAATTCTGGCAGGGCTTTTTTTGGGATTAACCCTAGCATTTATTTTGTCTGTCCATTTACATAAAAAGCGTCTATATACTCATGAGAAATTATTGATTAAACGGACCCACGAATTTCTACAAATGCTCAAACTTGTCACCAATTGCCAGAAAGAATTTGAAGCCTATTCGCAAGAACCGTTTTTTGCTAATCTAATGGATGTGGCTGATGAAATGGATCAGCTTAACTCTCAAAAAGATAGATTAATGCAAGAATACATTAAGTTCCGGCAAGCCGTACGGCAAATCAAGCAAGCGAAATTATGGTCTATCGGAACTCGCTGGAATATTTTCCAACATCGAAAACTCATCCTTCAAGCCCAAAACTTACTTCTTCAATTCAAACAACTACAAGATTTGGTCACTCAATTGAATAATCGTTTTGATGAAGCGCGAGAATTTCCCTGGTCAGTGGCGTTGCAGGCGAGAGAATTGTTAGAATATTACCAACAAGCCCATAAATCAATCCAAAATCTAGCAACCCTGGGCATCCAAGGGGACGAGATCAGCCACAATTTTAAGAAATTGGAAGGAATCCAAGAAGATATTTCCAGGATTCCTCTTTATTTTTTGGTTGATGCACATGATCAACTTCTCAAAGCGATAGAAATAAAGGATCTTAGTCAGGTTGTGAATATTACGCAAACACAAATACCAGCGGCAATGGCAATTATTCGAGAAGCAGATAAGCGGAAAAATCAATTGTTATCGCTAAATTTAGAGATCAACATCGCTAAAAAACAAATCGAAAGATTTAAGGACGAAATCCAAGTTCACCCAAAGGAAATGAATATAGATGATGTACAGAGAGAAATAGATCAATGGGCTGCTGATATTGCAGAAATTGAAGGCAACGTTTCTGAAATTCAAGTAAGCGATTTAGAGAAGCTTTCTCGAAAAATTAGTGATGTGATTGCGCACATCCAAGAGCGACAGAAGCAATTACAAAAAGAACGACGCATGCTCGCCCATTTTCAAAATCTACTGAGTCAAAGCTTGGCAATGCAGGCGGAGATTGAGAACATGTTTCAATATCCGGAAAATTTGAATGATTTTCGTATCCAATGGGATCATCATTTACTGGTTTACCAACAATATCAAGAATCGTTTTCCGATATTGCTAGTATGACCAAACCGTACTCACATACCATGCTTATTGAAGGGGTTCAAAAGGCGCAAACTGTATACTCGGGATTGAAACAGTTACACACCCAAATGAAACAGATTGTCCAAGATTTTGAAACGCTGATTGAGAAACGGGAGAAGTTTCTTAAACCGGATTGGGGTACATTGTTAGCGAAATCAAAAGAGTATGAAATTTTATTTCAGGAATATCATCCTCGAAATTTTACCTATCGCGATTGGGTAATTAATTATGGTCGGTGGCGGAGTGAATTAGAACAACAATACTTACCGATTCATGAGGAAGTGACCCTTAAGGTGATTGGTGTTGATGAAGTTGCGCAGCTAAATGAGAAATTAAGCAGCTTTCTCGAAGCAATCGAACAATTTCACAATAAAACCAATCAGTTGTTGGATAATTACTACACCATAAAGGATCAAGAAAAACAAACTACTGAATTATTGCGTAACAGCCGGCGGGATTTTGCCCAAATAACATCCCTGCTTACCAGTCATCCCCTTTTGCGAGAGAAAGCAGAAAAAGAAATTGTGCTGTTTGATCATCAATTTGACCTCCGAGAGTTGGAGATTCAAGAACGGCAAAAGGATTTAGTAAGCCGGAAACTTCGGCGAACGGTAGAATTGGTCGGCTCTATTGAACAGGCTGGAAATCGTTGGTTAAAGATCATTGAAAAAGAAGCCTGGTCAATTGCCGATGGATTGTCAGAGAGGATTTTAGAAATCGAAGAGCTTGTTAATGTGTCCGATGTGGCGCTATCAAGAGGGAAAGAATTGGTTAATCAAAGAGAAAATTTTCTCGGAAAAGATCCTCGGGATCAAAAACAATATCGCATGGAGCAACTTCTTTTAGAAATAAAAAAGAGAGTTGATTATTGGAATGAATGTAATTCAGTAAGTAAACAAATAATTGAACAAATTGAGCTGCCAGTGGTAGGCGCATATCAAGAATGTATTGGTTTAAGAAAAGAAGCAGAACAAAGAATAAAACAATTAGAAGGCAGTTTGCCAAACCAGAGACAATGGCCACCCAGTTCCATAGAATTAACCAACGAACGAAGGGAATTACAAATATTAAAAGATAAGTGTGAATATTTAAAAGCGCAATCTCATCCAACGATACAAATTGTGCGGATATTAAGTGATCTAAATGGGAGTTACCGCGCCCTAATAAGTAAATTGATTCAATATCAACAGTGGGTTCAGCAGGAACAAAATCGCATCCAAAGGATTGAAGAAGATATTTTGCGCTTCGACCGGCAATGGGAGATTCAGGCTAATCGCTATCATTACTTGCCAGAAATTTATCAGCGAATTTATGATTTAAGATTGAAAAATCAAGAAGAATTAGAATCTGTGCGTCAATATTGGTTAACCAATATCAGCCGCAAATCTTCTGCATTGGATTATGATATTGTGTTGAAAAGATTGATTGAAATATCCCGTAATTTTGCAACTGCAAAAATAGTGATCAAAACTGAAGATGGTAAAACGGAAAGTTTGGACATTAATGGTCATTTGACCTTAAAACAATAGAGAGGTGAAAATTTATCTATGAAAAAATTACGTGTAGCTTTATTGGCTAACTTGAAGAAGAATGCACCCCAGATAGAAGGAATGCCAGCTGATCAATGGGACGATTTAGATTCGGAATCAACCATCGACGCAATAGTTGAAGCTATTCGAATGGGGGGGCATGAGTGCGAATTTTTAGAGGGAGATGTAACTATTATTGACACAATACGAAAATATAAACCAGATATTTGTTTTAATATTTGTGAAGGCCATTTCGGTGATGCCCGTGAAGCACAGATCCCTGCAATTCTGGAAATGTTACAAATTCCCTATACGGGATCCAAGATATTGACAATGGCGCTAACATTAGACAAACCGATGACCAAACGAGTCTTAACTTATCATGAATTACCAACCCCACCCTTTCAGGTGTTTGAGGATGTGGACGAACCGATAAGTGAAGATTTAAAATTTCCTCTATTTGTGAAACCAAGTCGAGAAGGAACCGGCATGGGTGTTTCAAACAAATCCATTGTAAATAATGAACGCGAATTATTTGACCAAATCGAGTTTGTAATAAGACGGTATCAACAACCGGCTTTAGTGGAAAGATTTATCGAGGGGCGTGAGGTAACGGTTGGTGTTGTGGGTAATTTGAAGACGCCGGCTGCGAGACGGCTACCTGACGATGAAGAATCTCCCCGGATCCAAGCTGGGTTACAATTCTTCCCGCCCATGGAAGTGGATTTAAAACCCTTTGAAGGCACCGATATAGTATATAGCAATCGCTTAAAAGTTGCTCTGGCAGATCAGTTAAACTATTTGTGCCCGGCGCCATTAGATTCAAACCTGGTGGATGATTTAAATTGGTACACCGCAGCAGTTTTCCGGGTTACCGGGGCTAAGGATGTCGCTCGGGTAGATTTTCGCCTTGACAGAAATGATAATTGGAAACCATATATTTTAGAGATTAATCCTCTTCCTGGTTTATCGCCGGGTATTTCAGACTTGGTAATTGAGGCAGCCGCGATTGGGATGAGTCACACCGAGTTGATTAATCTTATATTGAATACAGCATTATCGCGTTATAAGATGATTTAATAATTTATCCACACCTCTATTTATCCTTAATTATGGCGGATTGGTGATTAATAAGCCTAAATTAAAGGATTTTTTGTAAATACTTTGACAATGTCACATCTTCGTATAGTTGTCATTGCGAGGAGTGTCTTTGCGACGAAGCAATCCCCTCGCAAACCAGGAGACTGCTTCGCTCACAGTGACAGAAAGCATAGAGTTTTATAGAACAAGTGTTTAATGTGACATTGTAAAAGTAGTGAAAGCGAGAAACCTTAAACTGTTGGCTAAGATTTCTCAGTCGCTTACG
>DYKV01000539.1 GCA_020722415.1 Anaerolinea sp. | reverse complement strand
CGAGGGGACGAGCGAGGTGCAACGCCTGGTGATTGCGCGCGCCGCGCTGAGGTAGAGAGGGTGCGCACCCTACGGGCATGATATCGCACCTACCTCTACAAGATTCACCCACCCGTTTGGTGCGACGCGCTACACGCAAAAACCATCCGCCCGAGGGACGAAGCCTCGGGCGATTGATGTTTTTCGACAAGACTCGACATATAGTGTGCCAAACTCGCCGAAACGCCGCAGCAAAAATTGTTTTGCTGGATTTATGGCGAAATCTTAATATCAACGAATGCTCCGACACACTCGTTCATTTTTTCGTTGTCTATAAAGAAATTTCCAGTGATTACGACTCGTGCTTCTGTAATAACAGCATTGAGCAAACCGGACTTTATAGTGACAACTGAATAACTTTCCAGACCGCTCCCCGCAGGCTTCAAAATACGAAAGGGATCCGTGTACGGTATGTGTTGGAGAATATCTTTTATCTCCAGCCATTGTTGGCCTCTTGAATCAAAATACAATATTTTCACATTAAAATCGATTGGGAAAATAACAGCGTCCTTTGATGTGTTTGTGATACTCAAACTAATAAGAGATCCCAATCTAAATTCGTCTTGTTGGGGAGGAAGGAATTGAATTGTCGAGTTCATCTCACAATCTGAATAGGTATTTTCAAAACTGTCTTCGCGAATAGAAGTCTTAGTTTCGCCATTGCCACAACCATACAACATCATAATAAGTAGCAATACTAAAAACCACTGAACGATTGATTTCATATTTTCTCCTAGCGAGGTGGAATAATATACGTCATGTTAAACTCTAGCCAACAGTTGCCCTGTGCACCACAGTCAAAGGCACCTCCTATCACAGAAGTAATTGTAATTTGTGTGTTTCTTCTAATTGGCATGGAATAGAAAGGCATTGACGCTCCGTTATTAGCAATAACAACATGTTCGATTTCTCCAGGATAAACAATTACGCCAGAAACATCAAATATATAATCCCCTTCAGGAACAGAAACACTGAAAGGCGGCGGAGGCATAGTTTTGTCTTCTAACCCAATGACTACTTGCAGTAGTGTAACAGCCGATCCGCCATGGTGATTATTTACCGTAACGACTATAGGAGCAATTGACCCATCTGGATTTACAGTATAAGTATAGAGTATATCCACCGGATGTGGTGAAGGTGGAGCAAAAATTGGCAAAGTGGAATTGGTAATTCCCAGCAATTCTGTTACACCATCGAGCCAAGTAGCAGGAGACCCGTCGTTAGTGCCACCCTGAACAGATGGCTTGCTGGCCGGGGTTACCCCTCCTGCATTAATTGTGTATATTGCTGGGCAACGGCCATTTATCGGATTTGAACACCCACCATCACCCTGTGTCATCATATGTCCCGTCGGATCCGTATACCTGACGGGATTATTATTCACGAACGCATACCGATCCCAGGCCTGCGTCCCTTGCGTGGAGGTGGGGACGATGGTATC
>DYKV01000538.1 GCA_020722415.1 Anaerolinea sp. | reverse complement strand
AAGCGGTAGGATGAACCATCAAGGGCACTGATTATTAAGGAAGATAAGGTTGGATATCTGTTAGGTTTGGTCTCCTAAACAGATACCTAAATCACGAGCGGTTAATATCGTGTCACTATCCAAAGGCACTTTTTTGGTTCGGCTGGTAATTTTTTCCAAGGGCACATAGCGTACATTCGGGGGATCTAAAGCAACCATCACACCATCCATTCCCTCGGACAAAGCGCGTACGGCGGCTGCGCCAAAACGGAGAGCTACCAGACGGTCAAACGCCGTGGGTGAACCGCCTCGTAAGAGATGTCCGAGAACCACTAGGCGGGTTTCTTTTCCGGTCAGCTGTTCCAGCTCGTTGGCAACTACGCTGCCAATCCCGCCTAATAACTCTTGCCGGCCTGTCTGAGGTTTGGCAATTATATTCCCTCCAATAGGATGAGCTGCTTCGGAGACGACTACAATGCTAAAATTGTGCCCCCCTTCATCTCGCTCAATTATCTTCTTGGCAACGATTTGGATATCGAAAGGAATTTCTGGGATGAGGACTACATCTGCGGATCCGGCGATTCCACAGTGAAGGGCAATCCACCCAGCATATCTTCCCATAACCTCAACTACCATGACCCGTCCATGCGATGCGGCAGTAGTGTGCAAACGATCAAGGCATTCCGTGGCAAAGCTGATCGCAGTATCGAATCCAAAGGTGATGACGGTTTTGTCAAGATCGTTATCAATGGTTTTGGGAACGCCGATCACCCGAATGCCTTTTTTATGTAATGCATTGGCAATGGCTAAAGAGCCATCTCCCCCAACCGAAATCAATGCATCTACTGAATGGAGTTTGAATGCCCGGACAATTTCATCGGTGCGGTCAAGAAATTCGACTTCTCCTTGTTGATTAGTGATCGGGAAATGGAGGGGATCATTGCGGTTGGTTGTGCCTAGAATGGTACCTCCTAGGTGAGTGATCCCGCGCACAGTTTCTCGAGTAAGCCGTATGAAGCCCCCATCAGGATACATCTCGGGGAACATGATGCCATTGTATCCGTCGCGAATACCCAACACATCCCAGCCGCGTTGAATGGCGGAAACTGTAACTGCTTTGATCACGGCATTGAGCCCAGGTGCATCCCCACCACCAGTGGATATAGCGATTTTCTTTATTGCGGAAAGATTGGACGGCATGCTTCTACCTCCTGGTGAAAAAATAAACCCCACATTAAAAGTGAGGTCTTGGAAAAAAGATGGCGGGGAGGACAGGATTCGAACCTGCGGCCGAGGTTTTTGCCCCGGCAACCGCTTAGCAGGCGGCCCCAATCGACCACTCTGGCACCTCCCCATTCATTCAAATTAATTTCGGTGATCCTCTCTCCTTATTGGTTGAAGATTGTTGATGGCGGAGGGAGAGGGATTCGAACCCACGATGGATTGCTCCATACCTGTTTTCAAGACAGGCGCCTTAAGCCACTCGGCCATCCCTCCATTGAG
>DYKV01000537.1 GCA_020722415.1 Anaerolinea sp. | reverse complement strand
TTGTCCATTTCATCTGTTTTGTCCTCTTATAGGACATTTTAATGTAGCCAGATTAGGACTCAATCGTTTTGCTGTTACATTTTCTATTCTGCATTGACACCAAGGAAATTCTTGTGGTATTATCCATTTATAAAAGCAATTTCCACCTTCTGAAGCGTTGCAGTCCATTGAAGACCTGAGGGGACAAATAAAAAAAATTAACAACCGGAGACGAATCACATGAAATCTATCCACCGGGCCTTTGACCGTCCGATGCGGTGGAAGAACGTATTTTGGTTAGCTTCCCGCTTCGGGTATATCATAATAATGGCAGTGTTTGCCACCATATTTCTGATCTTCGCCAAGCGAGGGTATGGGCAAGAATCCTCACCGCAGGAGGCGATTCCTACTGCTAAACTTTCGGGTGGCATTTCTGAGAAGCAACCCGCTGAGCTGCCCACCAACCAGATTATCCTGAAATATCAAGCTGGTTATCCGCTGAGTGGATTCCCCAATCAAGCAAATCAAATTCAACGCTTAACCCGAATTGCAGGAGTAGAACTGCAATATTTTCGGGAGATGAGCGGAGATGCACATGTGCTGCGTTTACCGCAGCGCATGCCCATGGAGCAGGTGAGGCAGATTGCCCAGCGAATTGCCTCGCTGCCTGAGGTCGAATATGCCGAACCAGACCGCATTTACCGCCCGGCATTAACCCCCAACGACCCTCAATATGTAAACCAATGGCATTACTACGATACCTATGGCATTAATGCGCCGGGTGCGTGGGATGTTACTACTGGTTCGAGTTCCATTGTGGCTGCTGTGATAGACACTGGTATCTTGAACCATGCTGATTTAAGCGGCAGGACGGTGCCAGGTTACGATTTTATCAGCGATGTTTGGACGGCAAACGATGGCGATGGACGGGATAGCAACCCCAGCGACCCCGGAGACTGGGTCTCTGCGAACGATTGCGGGCTTGGTGAACCAGCGGAGGACAGCTCGTGGCATGGAACGCATGTTGCGGGTACGATTGGAGCTGCATCCAATAACAGCCTTGGAGTGACGGGGATTAACTGGGTTTCGAAAATTTTACCTGTGCGCGTTTTGGGAAGGTGTGGGGGATATGATTCTGATATTGCTGACGCCATCCGCTGGTCTGCCGGCCTAGTAGTCTCCGGTGTTTCGGAAAACTCCAATCCAGCCAAAGTGCTCAACTTGAGTTTAAGCGGTCCCGGTTTATGTGATGTGACGTTTCAAAATGCGATCAACGACGTCTATAACAATGGGGCGGTGATTGTGGTGGGAGCAGGGAATAATAATAGCCTGGCAAGCAACTATGCACCTGGCAACTGTACTAATGTCATCACGGTGGCTGCCACCACTCGTGGCGGTAATCGAGCGCCTTATAGTAATTATGGCTCGGTGGTGGAAATCAGCGCGCCTGGAGGGGATTCATTTGGTGGAGGGGTTCTATCGACATCCAACACAGGTACAACTGT
>DYKV01000536.1 GCA_020722415.1 Anaerolinea sp. | reverse complement strand
AGTTTTAATGCCGAGAATTTGATATGGGCAACACATGATATCGCTGTATCTAAATGGTTATCTGAGTGTCATCCCAAATATCTCTTCTGGAAAAATCAGTACAATACTAACCTGCTAACGCAAGTTGCATACTACACTATCATAGCCGCATCACAGAAAATGTTAAACGTAGACGAATATACCGTTTTAATTAATTGGCCAGATGATAGACCATATCCCAATCAGTTGCATGTTTTTAGACCAGACGAAGAGTTCAATGTTATCAAGCACCTGAATTGGCAAGAAGGAAATCGTGCTTTTGATCCAACAATCTTCCTGGCAGTGATAGACATTGCTCTTGCTTTGGGGAGTGTCCGACATCCTTATGTACGCGGCACAATGATCACTGTAGGTGATGCCAATAGAATTTTGGGATTTAGCCGCCCCATGCTTTTTGAACCATTTCAGTTCTACCCACGCAGTCAACGGAATATTTTAGATCCAACAATTCGCAAAACTCTCGAAAAATATACACGGCTGGATGCAGCTTTTGTTTTAGCCGAAGATGGAACAATTGAAGCGGTTGTTGAGATGATTAACCCACCTGTTTCCCCAGTGGAGGGATTACAAGGCTTAGGAAGCCGACATATAGCAGCTAGTGCAATTTCAATGAGTGCCAATGCGTATGTGATTGTTATTTCTCAAACAGCAGGAAATGTAACAGTGTTTATGAATGGGCAGATAGTGCTATCCTTAAGGTCACAATCTCTTCATCTTTGATAATTATGTGTAATCAATGATGTGTAACTGTAATAAAATGGCCTAACAACCGCTTGCACGCCGACTTTGGGGGATTCAGCCGGTTAATTGGGGCTTACGGCATCCCGAAGTTGGTTCTGATCCCGAAGGGGATCGGCGTCCCACCCCCAAGCGGGTGAAGCGGAGCGTTAGGCAACCAAGAGCAAAACCCAATACGTCTTTGACTCGCAAGTTTCGTTTTTGATTAAAGTTCGGAAAAGCAAATCCATTTTTAGCGGCGGCGATTTTCAAGTCCACGTCACAGAAAAATATATCCGTTCTTTGGCAGTGGCGATTCTCAAAATAATTGTTTTGGGTCATATATTTTTCAGCAAGCAGGTTTTCAAGTTCTCGGCTTCTATATTTGCGGCGGTTTCTTCGTTATCGTAAGTTCAGGTTGGTTTGGTCGAGTCGCTGAAATCGGCTTCAGGGTTTTTAGTTGGCGTTTCGGTTTGCGGTGGTTTTGATTGGCTTTGTTTCGTGGCTTCGGCTTTGTTCGTGGTCGGTTGCCATAGGTTTTCAAAATCGGGTTGTCTTTTCTTGGCAAAGGTTTTGGTAAAAGTAAAAGTCGCCTTTTTAGTAAGCGTTTGGTTGTCGAGCCTGTCGAGACACTGGTCAGCGTAAAAGATTTCTTCATTTCAGCGGTTGTTTTGTTTCAAAGTAAAGTTCGTCTTTTTCCAGCAAGCGTTTTGGTTTGCATAAAGTTTTTGG
>DYKV01000535.1 GCA_020722415.1 Anaerolinea sp. | reverse complement strand
GCAAGAATGGACGGAGCGAGTCTTTCTGGTACGCTCGGAAAGCTACCGGCAGGTCATGCAGAAGGGGTTGGACGGACGCCTGCAACGCGCCAAAGACAAATTGATGGCACTGACGCCGCCCCCGGCACGCGGCAAGCGTCAAATTCAGGATGAAACAGAATTGACGAAGGCGGCAGATGCCATTTTGAAGGCGCACGAGGTCGAAGGATTGCTGACCTACGCCTTTGAACGCCAGGAAAAACGCCAAACCAAGTACCTCGGACGGGGACGCGGCAATGCCGAGCGTCCCACACACGAGGTTGTGACCGTGCGCTACCAAATCACCGCCGTCATCCGACAAGAGGAAGCCATTACGGCTCTCCAGAAAACGTTCGGCTGGCGCGCATATGTCACCAATGCGCCCGCGGAACAACTGACGCTGGAACAGGCGGTTTTGACGTATCGGGATGAATGGTTGATCGAACATGGCTTTCATCGGTTGAAGGGCGCGCCTTTGTCATTGGATCCTTTGTTCGTCAAACGCGACGACCAAGTGGTCGGACTGATCCATTTGTTGAGTATGGCTGTACGCTTTCTGACCCTGATTGAGTTTGTCGTCCGCCGCAAACTCAAGCAAAACCAGGAGAAATTGACCGGACTGATCGAAAACAATCCCAAAAAGGGAATCGACAACCCTACCACGGAAAGGCTGTTGAAAATGTTTGACGATGTCACGCTCACCATCGTACACCTGCCCGGCCAAATCATCCGCCACATCACGCCCTTATCCCCCTTGCAGACCCGCATCCTGGAATTGCTTGGACTATCTGCCGCCGTATATACTCGGCTGGCCGAAAATTGAGGAAAGTCAAATGCATTTCAGCGAATGGACAGATAAAATTCAATGGAAGAATAAAATTATTGGATTATTTGAGGAGGAAAATTTAATATCCCAAGTTCTGATTCTAAACCTTCTTTAATTAAATTAAAAACAACATCTTTTCTAACTAAAGAATCACTAAGCATTATAGTCGGGTGTAATTTTGCAAATCCTTTTGGTTGGCTTAAAAGGTTCCCGGATATTAATACCCCCCTTAACAACTCATTTGCCTGTTTTGTCATTTCCGGAGTAGCTACATTTGGAGTTTGGAGTTTATTGCCAAAAAGATCAAAGGCTCCATCTTTCCAGATAAGTTGCAAAACTATTTTGTTTTCGCTTCCTGATTGATCTACAGCTATAGCCACACTAACGCTTTTTTCTTTGGCTGTTCCTTCCTGGCCTTGAAATAAAAACCAAGGATGGACTTGTCCCCCATATATTTTTGAATTGATGATTTGATCAGGATTAATAATCTCGATATTTAAATCAGTATTAAGCTTTTTGCCCATTCTAATACTAACTTCTCGAATTCCATTTTCATCTCTACTTCCAAAAAAAACTAAAGGGCTGTTTTTCTGGCTGGCTGGGAAATAGCCACCGTTGTCTTCTATAAATTGTTTTAATTGCTCTTTT
>DYKV01000534.1 GCA_020722415.1 Anaerolinea sp. | reverse complement strand
GGAAGACGCTACGAAAGTCTGACCAAGCAGTATTGGAACAGGCATAGATTCTACAACCCCAATGTAGGTAGGTTCATTACAAAGGATCCCATCGGCTTTGGTGGGGGTGGAAACCTTTGGGGTTATGCAGGCAACAACCCGGTTTTGAATGTCGATCCATCGGGCCTTTGGCTGATAAAATCCCTTGGTTCGGCCATCTATGCAATTGCCGAGAAAGACGACGAATCTTTCTCTGACCTTAACATGGGAATTAGCTTGATCAATCAACCGGAAAAATTCTTTGGAAAGACGGATCCTTCGGACCTTTGCAGGGTGTTCACTGGTGATTGGTTCATGATCAACCGTTTCATCGGCGATCCCATGAAATCATTGACCGGCCAAAACCCAGGCCGGGGAAATTGCTTTGGTGCCGCCTATCAATTCCCCAACCCGGATGGGAAGATGTACATTCACCCAGTCACAATACCATCCCAAGTTGGTTTCAAAGACATATTGAAGAATGAGTATATTTCAAGTAGCCTGAACCCAGGGGTAACTATTGTTTGGACCGCCGATAGCGATGTATTTGTTTCGGGAGTTTTGGTTGCAAAGAAAGACCAGCCCCTTCATGCAGGGGTGGTTATTTATGTAAGCAAGGTTTCCGGTCAGCCATCAATTTTTTCAAAGGTCAGCCCGGGAAAGGCTTTTGAAATAGGTCAAATTGCTGATTACCCCGATTTAGGCGGCAATTACTCCTACTGGTTAAAGTAGTAGCCCTGTGAGCATCAAACCTCCATTGCTAATTTGCCTTTGTGCAATTTTTTTCCCATCCCTTTCCTTTGGAGCTGTGACCCAAACTATTGCTTTGGAGAATAGGAGCCATTCAGAGACTGAGCTTTTCCAAAATTATATCAACAATTCGTTTGCCAGTATTGCCACTATTGGGAAGAACGTCCTACCAAAAAGACCTCTGAAAATTTACATCAGGCCTCTTTTCAAGGGGACCAATCTCAAGGAAGAGGGGCTTCCAATCTTTGATTCTCTTTCCGCGATTGAAAATAGGGCCGTTCAGATCTTTTCTAAGACGAAGGAAATTGTCTTGTCGTCCTCTTCAGAGGAAGATTTAATGTCACTAAACTTGGATTACGTGGTTCATCAACTTTGTGGGAACACTGTAGTGGTTTGGGACCTTGAGCTCATGAGAGAATTTCCATTGTCAAGTTCACCTTCCAGCGTGACTATAGAAGCGCCAATTTGGAAAGATTGCCGAATCCAGTTTTTCAACGCTGGCGCCCCTCTCAATGAAGGGCGTTGGGCCGCGTTTGACGATCTTCTGAACACATTTTGCCGGCTCCTCGCTATTTAGAGTGGCTAACAGTTGCCAGGTCGGTGAGCCGAGGACAAGCCTGCTTTGGGGCCATCTCCCCGATACCCTTGGCCTGGGGCGGCCTTCGCCCGCTCCAGGGTCGGGAGACCTTCACTCCGGAAGCTCTCGATGCGCAAAAAACTCTGAAAGCG
>DYKV01000533.1 GCA_020722415.1 Anaerolinea sp. | reverse complement strand
CCAAGTGGGTTCCTCATATCTCCCAAAGACGGATTTCATCACGGCGATAATCTCACCTAAGGTAGCGTAAGCCCGCACCGCATCCAAAATAAATGGCATGGTATTTTCTGATCCCTGACAGGCAATGCGCAAACGGTCTAAGGCTTGTCCCACTTTTCCGGCATCTCTTTGCTGGCGAACCTGCTTTATCCGTTCCAGTTGCCGTTGATATCCCTGGGGATCCATTTCCAGTAAGGGGATGCTGACTGGCTTCTCATCCTGATAAGCATTCACCCCTACGATAAAACGCACCCCACTATCTACTTCCTTCTGATAACGATACGCCGAATCGGCAATCTCGCGTTGAAAAAAACCTTTTTCAATCGCCGGTAACACCCCCCCCAATTCAGCTATGCGGCGAAAATATTCATAGGCTTGATGTTCCAGCCGATTGGTCTGTGCTTCCACAAAGAAAGACCCCCCTAATGGATCCACCGTATTGGCAACCCCGGATTCTTCGGCAATGATCTGTTGGGTGCGCAGGGCAATCGTCACCGCATGTACAGAGGGCAAAGCCAGCGCCTCATCCATACTATTGGTGTGTAAGGACTGAGTGCCACCCAACACTGCTGCCAACGCTTGAATCGCCACCCGCACTATGTTGTTTTCTGGCTGCTGGGAAGTCAAGGATACCCCTGCAGTCTGGGTATGAAAGCGCAGCAGCCAGGAGCGCGGATTTTTCGCCTTAAAAGTATTGCGCATCTCTTTCGCCCAGATCCGTCTAGCAGCGCGGTATTTGGCAATCTCCTCGAAAAAGTCGTTATGGGCATTGAAGAAAAAGGATAGCCTGGGTGCAAAATCGTCTATATCCAGACCACGCTGAAGTGCCCAGCGTACATATTCCATTCCATCCGAAAGGGTGAAAGCTAGCTCCTGGGCTGCAGTTGCGCCGGCTTCGCGGATATGATAACCGGATATGCTGATCGTGTTCCATTGAGGGAGGTACTTCGAGCCATATTCGATGGTATCTACTACTAGACGCATGGAAGGAGAAGGCGGAAAGATATATTCCTTTTGGGCAATATACTCTTTGAGAATGTCGTTTTGGATTGTGCCGCGCAGTTGGTCTGGGCGCACGCCTTGCTTTTCAGCCGTGGCAATGTACATTGCCCAGATCACCGCGGCGGGTGAATTGATTGTCATACTGGTTGAGACCTTATCTAGTGGTATGCCATCCAGCAAGATCTCCATGTCTTTCAGTGAAGAGATAGCTACCCCGCACTTGCCAAATTCCCCCAGCGCTTCGGGGGCATCGCTGTCATAGCCCATTAGGGTTGGCAGGTCAAAAGCAACCGAGAGTCCGGTTTGACCTTGCTCCAGCAAATATTTGAAACGCGCGTTTGTCTCTTCGGCTGTCCCAAAGCCGGCAAACATGCGCATCGTCCACAAGCGGCTGCGATGCATGGTAGGATGGATGCCCCGCGTGAAGGGGTATTCACCAGGTAACCCTAGATCTTCTA
>DYKV01000532.1 GCA_020722415.1 Anaerolinea sp. | reverse complement strand
GCCGTGATTATGGCCTGTTCGCGCGTCAAAATCTATATAAACATAGCCTTGTTCGATGCCTGACAATAAGCCATTGATATTGAAGCCTTGAAGTATCATGACGTTGGAATAGCGGAAGAATTCTTGCCCTTCTTCTCGTTTCGTTTCAGCTTGAACATAAAAACAGTTGAGCAGCTTCGTACCGGCCTTATTACGCAAATCTTCAAACCCCCAATAGGGTTGTGGGTTCAATTCTCCCAATCCTACCCGGTCGGCTACAGAATCCAGCCATTCTTTATGTCTCGGATCAACCGCACCTGCATCAAATGAGATGAGAACTTTGCTTTGAGAACGATCTACCACCACCATAAAGCCGCGATCACTTCTCTGATTTCCGCTAATTGTTTGTCGGAAACTCAGTTCTTCTGTTCCATATTTGCCACCAGCCTCTTGATGTTGCCAGCCATAGAGAGGAAGGAATACTTGTGGGACAAATCTCAAAGCGCGTGGCGAGGGTTCCATGTGAAAAAGTGTCACCAACGAAGTGGTATTTGCTCTTTGGCATTTCAATTCCCATTCGGCAGCGTTAGGTATCGGCAGATTGTTCTCTTCAATGCCAAGTAAATCTTCCAATGTATTCCCGACGCCACCTGAGTTTCTTGGCCTGGCATTGAGTATCCACCCCATATTTCGTATTTTCTGCAATTCTTCGATGAGGGATTCTTTTGTGTAAACTTTCAAACTATTACCTTTCCTTTGAGTAACAACATAGGGCACTTGTTCTTCACCTATCAAGTGCAATTGTTGATATTGTTGTGCAGCAAGTCTCTTATGCATAACTGGCTAATCCGGGGGACGCCAGAAATCCAACAGATATTCAAAAGTTGTCCCCATGGTAATGTAATTTGATGGCCAGCCAAAAATACCTATACCGTTTACAATATTGGTGCGGTCCCAAATAATGGTGTTTCGTAGTTCGTACCCACGTTTGCGCAATTCCTCAATGAGCGCGACGTGAATCGTAATTCTTTCGTTTTCCCACCACATATCAGGCACATTGATAACACAGTGTCCTTTGGGTTTCAAGAGTGGCAGTAATCGCTCGTAAATATCCCCCATTGCTGTTGCGTATTCCTCAAGCGGCATTGTTCCCAAATCGCGGGGGTCTTGTGAATACTGTTCCACCTTACCAAACTGTTCATTCTTACGTTCGACACCTCGGCGTGATTTGTTTTTCCGCTTTCGGTTGAGCAGATTAGCGTAAGGGGGTGAAGTCCAAATCAACTTGACGGTTTCAGGTTCTAAATAGTGGTCTATGTGTAAAGCATCATCCTGTATCGCCAGTTGTTGTGCTTGGTTGAAAAAATTATTACTAGTCAGACGTTCTTGACATAATTTTATATATGATTCTTGTAAGTCAAACCCAACTGCATTACGGTTCAAATCTTGCGCGGCGACAAGGGTTGTGCCACTACCCACAAAAGGATCAAGCACTAACTCTCCGGCGTGAGTGAATAGCTC
>DYKV01000531.1 GCA_020722415.1 Anaerolinea sp. | reverse complement strand
CGAAAGGAGAAGCATCCTCCGCGCATGAACTTCCCCCGCGGGCTGGACGCGAGTCTGAATGCGGCGCGTTGAGCCTGCCGAAATGGACTTCCACGAACTGAGTGGTTGACAACTGGCACAGCCGTGTCGAGACACAGGCGGCTTTAGCCCCGCGGTGAGCGGTTTTGATTATGTCGATAAACTATTCGCCTTTCAGACAAGACAAAATTTCACCCCATGTTACGTCTTCAATCATCTTGGGAACAGTTAAGAGTTGACCATTTCTAAGCCAATACTTTTCCCAATTGTTTGAAATTGCTCCACGCGCTGAACGTAGCAATTCATCAGGCTTCTCGCGAATTACCAGCAATTTATGTTGCCTGTCGCTAAAAAGCCATTCGGCAATTTGTGTGTTGATACCCTTATCGTGAAAACTGTACCCGCACACAACTAACGAGTTTGTTTTCCATAAGGATTTATGAAACTGGCAATAGAGGTCAGCAAAGATACTCTGAGTGTAGTCTAGCATTTTATTAAATGTGCCAACAAGAAATAAAGGTGTACGCGACCTAGTTCGCCCAGTCGGTCGTTGAATATGCCCTTCATTGTCTCTAACGTTGTCAATTTCCCAACCTTGAGGGGGAATAACCACCTTTTCACCCCCTATCGAATTCTGAATTTCAAACCAATTGATTGAACCATGAAGTTTCAATAAACGGACTTTGATTCTTTCATCCTCCAGCAAACTGGAATCCCAATAGCGCGAGCCATTCTCCAATGGGCTAAACCCATCATTCAGTTGAATTTGATGTTTGGCGAGATTTGGCACTAGGTATTGTTCTAACAATGTGTCATGATTGAGAGTGCAGATATCTACATGCGATATGGTTTTATCAAGACATGCCTCCAGAACGGAATGAAGGTGATCAAGTCTCTTTGGCGTTATCACTAAAGAATGCCAGACAATATCGAAAATAAAATTACATGAATGGAACGCAAGTTCGGCCAAAGTCCATTCTCTTATCATCCCATTCTCGTCTGGTATAAGCGATGGCGTAATTTCCGAGGAGATTTTGTCTATCAGTGCGTTTAACGCTGGATTGTCATATTCTTGAAGTTCGTCATCATGGATTTGTTTGATGAGGTAATACAGTTCCTCATAATTCGCATCTTGTGAATTTCCAGGATTGAATTTTTTCTTATACGCGTCGATTTCTTTCTTCATAACTTCGAGAAAGGATTTTATTCTGGGGATGTTTTTCTTAGATAAGGGATCACCAGACGAATCGTTGTCGAGATAAAAAATTTCATCTGAAGCAAGTATTACACCTTCTCCAGAAAGAATCCTCTGGGTTAATTCGACAGTGGCAGGGAATCCTGCTGGAATTGAAATTCCAGAGCCGAGTAGGAAAAGTAGCCTTGATTGATTGTTCATTATCTGCTCCGATATTCCTGATTACCAAAAAACGTTATATCAACCTCTCCCCTCCCTCCACCGCATCGCTCCGATAATGGCAGCCGCGG
>DYKV01000530.1 GCA_020722415.1 Anaerolinea sp. | reverse complement strand
CCTAATCCGAACACCCCCATATATGGCAGTTCCATGCGAAATCCCAAAGAGCCATTTTCTATAAAGTTCATCGCCGCTTGTCAATTTTTGGGTATTTTGAGAATTACTGCCGAGTGATATTTGAGCATTGCCGCCTTTGATTTCAATTTGGATAGTCGGAGGCATAGGCTTTTCTTTTTTTAGTAAATCCATCCAACCCTTAATGCTTGCGCCAAGTCCAACAATAAGCGTCAGCCAATCGCGCAAGGATTGTCCAAAGCTGGGTGGCACATTAGATGTTCTTGTGTCAATCCAAAAAACAATGGCTGTAATTAGGAACGCCAAACCAACAAGAACGAAAATTAAAGGCAGGGCTTTTTTCATGATTATTCCTTAAATTGCCATTCGATTTGCAAACTTAACCACTTCTTCTACTTCCTTCTCCATAAACCACCGTTCCACCGCATCTGCGCCGAAAATATCGAGCGGCGGCTCGTAGAGGCTTGCACTGCGAAGTCCCCGAAGGGAGAGCGAAGCCGAAGGGTCGCACGCACGGTTCTGTAGTGGGGGCGGGGGCAGCGATGACCCCGCCTACCATCACTGGGTTGTGCGTCGGCCTTTTTTGTGTTAGGGACCTAAATATTTCCAAGTACCACAATCGTTAAACTCAACTTCATAATCAGTCTCACGAATAGTGACTGTACCACCGGCAGAACCAAGGTTATTCCCAAGAGTTTTCTGATTCTCATCTAGGCGAGCCCAGTAACAACTGTCGCCTGTTCCAGTTGATTGCCATTTTCCGGCTACGATTTCCACACCAACTGTATAGAAACCATCCCCTTTAGGTTCTGTTGCGCTCGAAAGCAGAACTTTCTCGGCATTTTCTACATATTCCCAAGTACCACAATCATTAAATTCAACTTCATAATCGGTTTCCCTAATATTTACAGTACCACCGGCAGAACCAAAGTGATTGCCAAGAGTTTTCTGATTCCCATCCAGACGAGCCCAGTAACAGCTATCCCCTGTTCCAGTCGAGTGCCACTTCCCGGGTAATATTTCTACACCCACTGTATAAAATCCATCTTTCTTTGGCGCAGCAAGTACACCAAACGCCTCTATTGTGGCTGTTTGGGCGAAGTTTGGGGTTGATGTCGGTGTAAGAGTATTTGTCGGGGTAGGAGTATTTGTTGACGTAGGGGTAATTGTAGGAGTGTCCGATGGCGTTGGACTATTTATCGGTGTTGGAGAAGGTGTTATGGTAACTGGCCGCTCTATGATCTGTGTAATTAAAACTTCTCTCGTGACCTCAACAGTAGAGACCACTTCAGCAATTTCGGTTACCACGACCGTCTGCACGACAGTTACAATTTCTGGTGTAGGCGTTGAAGTATTACAACCGACCAAAAAGAACATTAGGACAACAAAAAATTTTGAAAGGATATAGTTTTGTTTCTTCATCTCTTTTTCTCCTTTGCTGTTGAAATATGGACTCATGCATGATATAGGTTAATTCACTCCGCG
>DYKV01000079.1 GCA_020722415.1 Anaerolinea sp. | reverse complement strand
AAACCAACTCTGCATCAGACGGGATCAGACGAGTGATCTCGCTGGCTAACCAATCAATTAAGCCTGACTCGTGGCTATCCAAATCACCGAAAAGGCTCTCTTCGGTAGGATAATAAAATTCACCCTCCACAGAGTGACGGTAGATACAATCAGGAATGGGAAATGAACGCGTCTTCACGGCTAATAAACGAGCAGCCTTGCGATTCTCCGCCCTACGTACTCGAACCGGATCTTCTTCTGTTCCCCAACGCTGGTGCAAGTGAGATGCAAAGGGAGACATTTGACCCAGGTCCGCATCTCCACCACAAATTGTCCAAATTTTTACCCAATCCCCGCGCTGAACCATCTCCCAAATCAGACCTCCACAGGAGAAAACGGCATCATCAAAATGGGGAGAAAGAAAGATAAATTTCATGGCTGATGGTAAAGTCTATTATAAAACATTCGGACAAATCATCCCCTTTTATGGCAAACTAGCTTCATCATTACAAATGTGCATCTTTTTTTCCTATAGAAATTGCGATCCTTTTTCGAGTAAAAATTCATTTTGGAGAATTCTCTTCAATGGTGATTTCCCAATAGGATCAAAGTCTCATTATTCATAGACATCGTTTTTAAAATTCGGGAGCATTTACGACAAAAATATATTTCACCTTGCTTGCTTTTCAGGGAGATGTTATCATCTACATAGAATGTTTCGTGCCGAGAAATCCGAATTAAACCCCCACCGTCGCTTACGCATGATCTTGATCATCGTGATTTTAAGCACGATTCCTTGTTATTGCCTTGGTTTTTTTGCCGCTTTTGAAGCGCCCCGGGTGCATATTACTGCGACTCCGACAATTACCAGCCCGGTTAAAAAAACACCCACATCCACCCCGACTGTCTCACCGACATTGATTTCTACTTTTACGCGCATTCCTCCAAGCTCAACGCCGACAGCTAGTGCGACTCCCACGCTTACCTCTACTTCCTTACCCACCTCTACACCAACCGAGTCACCCACTGCCATACCCACTTTTACCCCGACCGAATCACCCACGGCTTTGCCAACATCTACAGAGACGAGTGTGCCAAGCGCTACACCGCAGCCAACCGAGCCACCTCCACCATCACCAACCGCTGCAACGCCGACTTCTGGCGGTTAGATAGGAGGGCTTTTTCTGGTCTGGATGCCATAAATCCATATTTAGGGATAAAATAATACCGTGAAAACAACCGAAATAAAATCCATCCTCCAACAACTCACTTCTGTACCCGCCCTCTCCGGGTATGAAAGCCGCTTACATGAAACTCTGAATGCACTTTGGCAGCCATATCTAGATCAAACATCAATTAGCCGAGTCGGCAGTTACCATGCCTTGCGTTATGGAAAAGCTGCCGAACCGCGCCCGCGCCTAATGCTGACTGGGCACATGGACACAATTGGTTTAATGGTGAACAGGATTCAGGATGGTTTCCTGCGGTTAACCGCAATCGGGGGAATAGACGCACGTTTATTGCCTGGCCAAATGGTTACTGTGCATGGAAAACGGGAAATCCCTGCCATGATCGTCCAACCCCCACCCTTCCTCTTGCCGAAAGAATTCCAAACAAACCCCGTACCACTGCAACATTTATGGGCAGATTGTGGTCTATCCGCCGATCAGGCAAGGCAACAAATCCAAATTGGCGACTTGGTAACCTTTGACCAAGCGTTCTTAGAACTCAACAATGATATTGTTGCTAGTCCTGGGTTGGATAACCGGGCGTCTCTCGCCGCGCTAACCGTCTGCATCCAAGAGTTGACAAAGCATCAACCCCTTTGGGACAGCTGGTTTGTCGCCAGCGTCCAAGAAGAAGAAACCCAAGTCGGCGCGCTGAGCTCGGCATTTCAAATCCAACCGCATCTCGCAATCGTTATTGATGTGACCTTCGCCAACAGTCCCGGCAGTCCGCCACACAAAACCTATCCGCTTGGCAAAGGCATTACCCTCGGTTGGGGTGCGGCGGTTCATCCCTATCTCTATAACTCCTTTAAAGACCTAGCAGATCAATTGGAGATCCCCTATAAACTTGAACCAATGCCCCGCCGCTCTGGTACTGATGCCGATAGTTTGCAAACCGTAGCACAAGGGATTCCAACTATGGTGATTGGCATTCCATTAAGATATATGCACTCGGCTGTCGAAATGGTCTCATTAAAAGACATTCAGCGGGTAGCCAGATTGATGGTGGAATTCATAGACCGTTTAGACGTTGATTATTTGGAAAAGATCAAATGGGACGAAACCAACTAAATCAAACTTTACCTGCCTTTGGCGCTGCGCAAATTCGTTTACTGGAAAAACTCTCTAATGCTCAGGCTGTCTCCGGAGATGAAGGAGAAGTCCGCAAAATCGTTTTGGAGAATATCCGCCCTAACGTAGACGAACTGCGCGTGGACGCTTTGGGAAATGTGTTAGCTATCAAACGGGGATCAGCCGATTCACGGTTAAAAGTGATGATTGCTGCCCACATGGACGAAGTTGGATTTATGCTCACGGCAGAAGAAGATAAAGAGGAGGGTTATTATCGCTTTGAGGTGATCGGAGGGATAGACCCGCGCTACATAGTTGGGAAAGTTATCAAAATGTCCCACCAAGAATTATACGGGGTGATTGGCAGCAAACCCATTCACTTAACCCCTCCAGAAGAACGAAAAAACCTATTGGGAATCGACTCCCTGCGGATTGACTTCGGTAGTACCAGCAATAAAGCCAAAATAGGCGACCGAGCCACTTTCTCAACTCGCTTCCAAAAGATTGGCGATCTCTTGCGCGGGAAGGCACTCGATGATCGGTTAGGGGTAGCGATATTAATAGAATTGCTGAAATATTCATACCCGCATCTAGATATATTGGCAGCCTTCACCGTGCAAGAAGAAGTGGGATTACGAGGGGCTAAGGTGGCAGCTTACGCCCTCAATCCACAGGTTGGACTGGTTTTGGATTGTACCCCTGCTTATGACCTGCCACTAGAAGTTGAGGATAGCGAACCTCCTCCTGAAAATAGCCGCTATAACACAAAATTAGGTCGTGGGCCTGCAATTTATCTCGCTGACCGGGAAACTTTATCCGATCCCCGCTGGATTGCCCACCTTGTCCAAACCGCCGAAGAGCTTCAGCTCCCTTACCAATTCCGTCAACCAGGTGGTGGCGGGACAGATGCAGGCAGTATTCATCTTCAGCGGAGTGGCATTCCATCCATTTCACTTTCCATTCCTGGCCGCTATATTCACACACCCGCCGCTCTGGCTAGCTTTGTTGATTGGAAGAATACGTTTCACTTAGCTTATTCCGCACTACAACGCCTAACCGCCAATATCTTTACTCAAGAACGCTAAGCTACAGCAATTATCGGAGAGAACATGAAAGAATTAATCCAAACCCTCGTTGAGACTAACTCACCATCTGGCTATGAAAATGCCGTTCGACAACTGATTCGCCAAAAGATTGAACCTTGGGTCAATGAGATAAAAGTAGATGCCTTGGGCAATTTGCTCGGGATACGAAAAAATCCCAACGCGCCTAAAATTATGCTGGTCGCCCACATGGATGAAATCGGCATAATGGCAACTCACGTTGATAGTAAAGGCTTTATACGCTTTATCCCATTAGGAGGGGTTTACCCCCATCATTGTGTAGGTGGGAGAGTGCGTTTTCTAAATGGGGTAGCTGGCGTAATTGGGGTAGAAAAGCTCTCCAATCCACAAGAACTGCCTTCTCTAGAAAAAATGTTCATTGACGTTGGCGCGGTTGACGCTAAAAGTTGCCCAATCAAAATCGGAGATGTCGCCGCATTTGAGCGCCCATTTCTCGATTTAGGAAAGCGCTGGGTCAGCAAAGCCATGGATGACCGAATCGGCGTGGCAGTTTTAATCGAAACCCTCCAGAGCCTTCACCAGAGCGCCTTTGAGATTTATGCTGTTTTCAGCGTCCAAGAGGAAGTTGGCGTGCGCGGTGCAACCACCGCAGCCTTTGGTATTGCCCCAGATTTGGGACTGGCAATTGATGTTACTGCCACTGGCGATACGCCGAAAGGCAACAAAATGGAGGTTGAATTGGGAAAAGGTCCAGCCATTAAAATCCGCGATGCCGGAATGTTGGCAGACCCGCGCATCATTAAATGGATGATACAAACTGCTGAAAAAGCATCTTTACCTTATCAACGCGAAATTTTGGAATTTGGCGGAACGGATGGAAGGGCAGTCCAACTCTCCCGCTCGGGTGTGCCGACGGGTGTACTTTCTATTCCTTGCCGTTATGTCCACGCCCCATCCGAGATGGTTGACCGGGATGATGTATTAAATGCGGTGCGTTTATTAACCGAATTGCTTAATAATCCACCAAATTTAGAGTTCTCAGCATAGCCATCGCGGCGTGGATGAAAATGCTAAAAATAGAAGGATCAGATGGTTAAGTTATTGAGATTGAAAACCCTCATCTTAGGGATCATTTTTTTGGTAAGCGCTTGTAATCCCCTGGCGCAACCGTTCAACAACCCAGTAATCGTTAGTACAACCGCTGCTCCGACAACAAATCCGACTACAGCCATCACCGCCACTCCAACCATCAGCCAACCCAATATTTTGAGATTATGGCTACCACCCCAATGGGATCCCAATAGCGATAGTAGCACTGGGAGACTTCTCAAAAATCGGTTGAATGAGTTTCAAACGCAATTCCCGAATTTACCGCTCGAAATCCGCATCAAAGCTGTTGACGGCGTTGGCGGTATGCTGGATTCTCTCACCACCGCAAGCGCTGCAGCGCCGCTCGCCTTACCGGATTTGGTCCTCTTATCGCGGCCATTATTAGAAGCAGCAGCTCAAAAAGGGATCCTGCATCCTTTGAATAGTTATATAGAGACCCCGGATCAAGATCTCTGGTATCCCTATGCCCATCAATTGGCTTTGGTTCAAAACAACCCTTATGGTATCCCGTTCGTGGGAGACTTGCTCATCTTAGCCTACCCCCAAAGCATGTCTATGGAGTTACCTTTGGATTGGAATGAATGGTTAAGTAGTCATTACACACTAGGATTTAACGCCAATGATCCGCAGGCAGCAGTCATCCTCACCCTTTACCTACAGGCTGGCGGCCGCATCCAAGATGATCAAGGGAATCCAACCTTAGATGGGGATATTCTTACCGGCATATTGGAAGATTTAGCCCTGGCTTCCCGACAGGGGAAAATACCCGCCTGGGTTGCCCAATCCGATAATCCACAAACCATCCAACAAGCTCTTAACGAGCACAAGGCTGATTTAATCTATCTGTGGAGTTCCATCTATCTCCAAAGCGGGCACCCTGGCTGGAATATTCTCCCCGGTTTTTACCAAAAAAACACCACTCCCACTATTTGTTTAGCCAATGGCTGGGTGTGGGCATCTCCCAGCCCGCAAGCTGATAAAATCAGCCTTAGCTTTCAGCTGGCAAATTTTTTAAGCAAAAAAGAGTTTCTCGCAAAAATATCAGAAACGAGCGCCGGAATACCAACTCAACCTGACGCATTTAAGTTATGGAAAAATCAAGAACTAGCCGCCAATTTCGCCTCTATATCTGCAATTGCCCAACCCCTTCCCTCTCTAACGATCTCTTCAACTATTTCGCCGGCTTTGCATACTGCACTTTTAGCCGTATTAAAAGATCACACGGCAGTAACTCAAGCTGTTTCGGATGCGTTAGCTGCGATCAAGAAACCCTGAGCGGCAATTTAAAATTAATAAACCTTCATCTACTTCTAATCAACACAAATTGACGGATTAACCACGCAGTGTTATGATGACCTCTATATTTCATTATGGAACGTGGAAAACAAAAAACAACTTGGCAAACCAACCAATTAACAGTAAACAACCAGCAGACATCGTTAAACCCGAGTGAAACGGAAGGAAACAAGGAGCAACCTAGCCGGCTAAGGCTTCTCTGGCAGGATCTCAGCGAATTCGGGCTGGCGGATACCACCTTGCGTTGGTTATCCCATTTCATTCTATTAGCATTTATCGGTTTGACTATCTGGGCAATCCCCGGGTTAACCGCCTCATTATTCTTTCGATTGGATTCGCCCATGGCTAATGCAGCCCCAATAACTACGCCTACTCCGCAAATAAACACACAATTACCACTCACTGTATCTCCTACTACTTCCCCAATCGGAATCACCCGCCTGGTACAGATGCACACTACGCTCCCCAGCCGTCCCCGCTTTGAAGTGACCAAATACAAAGTACAACCAGGCGATACCCTGTTCGGCATTGCCGAAAAATTCGGACTCAAACCAGAAACTATCTTGTGGGGTAATCAATTTGTATTAGGAGATGATCCCCACAACCTCCGTCCAGATCAAGAGTTGAATATCTTGCCAGTTGATGGCACATATTATAAATGGTCTGCCGGCGACGGATTAAATAGAGTTGCCGAATTTTTTGGGGTAAAGCCAGAAGATATTATCAATTGGCCTGGCAATCACCTCGACCTGACTACTATCGGCGATTATGCTCATCCGAACATCGAAGCGGGAACCTGGTTGGTTGTCCCGGGTGGTAAACGAGCCTTTGTCACTTGGTCAGCTCCAAATATTACGCGAGATAATCCCCAGGCTGCCGCCGTATTAGGACCAGGAGCATGCAAAGATGTCGCCAATGGGGCAATTGGCGTTGGTTTATTCATTTGGCCCAGTACCCGTCATTTTCTATCTGGCTTCGACTATACTCCATCTATCAACCATTTTGGCATAGATATTGATGGTGATACTGGCAATGCGGTTTATGCAGTGGATAATGGCGTCATTGTCTATGCCGGTTGGAACAATTGGGGGTATGGCAATATGGTGGTGATTAATCATGGTAATGGTTGGCAAACCCTATATGCTCACCTGAGCGCGATCAATGTCACCTGCGGACAAAGTGTTTACCAAGGAAACGTCATCGGAGCTATTGGCAGCACCGGCAACTCGTCTGGTTCCCATTTACATTTTGAGATGATGTACAATGGCACAAAAGTCAACCCTTGGGACTACCTGCCGCCACCATAATCCTTTTTATACATATTTTTCTCGCATCCAAGAACTGAAATAATCCATAGCTGCCACTACGATGGCGATGGCTAACATCTGCGTACTAGCCGCGCGATAATTGAGTAAATTGATATTTTGAATCAGCAGGAATCCTATACCACCACCACCAGCAAATCCGATAATCGTAGACATACGCACATTGATATCCCACCGGTACATCGTAAAAGAAATATAGGGTGGGATAATTTGCGGGATAACTGCATAAACAATTGTTTGCAGGCGGGTAGCACCAGTCGCCATTACTGCTTCGAGCGGTCCTGGGGAAATCGATTCGACCTGTTCTGAGTACAGTTTAGCTAACGAAGCAATCGTATGTAAACCCAAAGCTAACACGCCAGCAAATGGTCCAATTCCAACCCAAATAACTGCCACGATTGCCATAATCAACGCTTCAATCGAACGTACCGCATTTAATACCGTGCGGGTGATGGTATAAATGGCTAGACCCACGGGTAATGGCTGGCGCGGTTTGGTTAAACCCGCTAAAACCGCTCCAAGGATTGCACCTAAACCACTTGCTATCAAGTAGAACCGCCCTAAATTTGGGATCTCATAGAGCCAACCAATAACAGCAGCTATGATGAGACATAACAACGCGCCTGCCAGCATGGCTAAAAGGAAATCAACAACCTTAAGCGCATGGATGGACAACCGTTCATTCAATTTTCTGCCAAGGTTGCCAAACAAACTACCCAACACTGCGCCTCCACCGATGGCTAAAACCGCCGGCAGGGAGGTTAACATGAGATCAGATAGTTGGGTAATGAAGTTGCCCAGAAAAGCCATTTTACCCAAATGGGTTGCAATAGCCATCCCAGCCGGAATGCCTAATTGACTGATTAAGAAAAAACTTTGCACAGTCAATAATACGGCGATCATCTGTGCAAATTGAGGAACAATCAAACGCCACCCAAAAGAGGAATTACCTGAACGATGAAAGAACGCATAACGCAATAAGCCATAGGCAGCGAGTGCGCAGCCAGCGGTTAAACCAATGCTGAAAAAGATATTTGCGCGGATCAAGCTATTGATTTCTCCCATCCAGCGCGCTAAAATCAATCCGCCGAACACACCAAACGGCCAGCCCAATAACGACAGAGCAATTTGGGTCACTGAGCTTTTGACATCCTTCATCAAGTTTCGGGCAGCAAAAAAACTAATAGGGATGGAAAAAAGCGTTCCAATCGTAGTAGCTAAAAGAGCCAAGAATATGGTCTCAATAATTTTGTTCCATGTTTCGATTGCGGTAGCGCTAAAATGAGGTAACCCTACATTTTGACGGACGATCACCCTCAGATATTGTACCTGATCGCTCAAGCGATCGGGCAATTTGAAAGAAAAAACGAAATGTCCCTGGCTATCTGCTTGAATATTACCTTTCTGCAGAGCTAGTTTATCCGCCGGATCGGAAGAGGGAACAAAATAGAGCGGGCCTTTTAAATTAGGAGGGAAATTGAAACCTTCTACTTTGATCTCTTCGCCCGGTTTACCACAAGCGGGCGTTAATATTAAATAGGGCTGCGATTGATCGGTTAAAGTATTTTGGGGAATTTCAGCGGGACACGGGATATAAAGTGGGACAACCACAGTAGTTTCTACTTGTTGATATGCAAAAATGTCCGGACGGGCTAGGGCTCGCATCACCCGCACGCGGCTCTCCTGCCGACTCTCTTTGCGGAATTCCCCTAAATTAACTTTAGTAACCTGAAAACCATAAGCATAAACAATCAAGGCGGCTAATATCAAGATGCCTATCCTAAATGATTTCCACAATGACGCACTTTTCTTATTCATCACCCAACCCGTTCTGCATCTTTTCCATAGATTTCTTTAAATTTTCGATCGTCAATCTCTTCGGGCAATCCCTCAAAAACCAATTGTCCTTCTTTAAGGGCAACGACTCGGTCTGCATAACGGTGAACTAAATCGAGAAAATGCAAAGAACATATCACCGTTACTTTGTCTTCTTTATTTATTTCCTGCAAAATCTTCATTATGCTATGGGCAAGGACCGGATCAAGACTGGCAACTGGTTCATCGGCCAGGATCAGCTGTGGATCTTGCATTAAGGCGCGGGCAATCCCCACTCGCTGCTGTTGACCACCACTAAGTTCATCCGCCCTTTGATAGGCTTTATCAGCAATGCCTACCCTATCCATTTGGCGGAAGGCTTTTTGTACATCTTCCTTTGGGAAATGATTGATCAAACTCCAAGCCGGATTGATATAGCCGAGCCGACCAGCCAAAACATTAGTGAGCACTTTGGAACGATGGACGAGATTAAAATGCTGAAAAACCATCCCGATTTTACGCCGAATCGTGCGCAATTCTTCTTCTGAAGCGGATGTAATATCAATTTCATTCCAGATAATTTGCCCATCAGTAGGTTCAATGAGCCGATTTATGCAGCGGAGAAGGGTTGATTTGCCCGATCCGCTTAATCCAATCACGGCGAGGAATTGCCCATCCGGTACGGCAAAGCTTACCCGATCTAACGCCAGAACGCCGCCAGGATAAATCTTGGTTAGGTTTGTTACAGTAAGCATGAGTCAAGAAATAACAGCGAGATTTATTGCTTCTCTTCCAAATAACCGATAAAGATAATTCCTCGGTAAGTCATAAACAATGACCCACCATTCACCTTAATCCTCCCCCTTAACGGGGGAGGATTGGAGAGAAGGCATGATAATGGGGAAATTATTTCGCCAGGTCCTCCAGCTTATATCCTGAAGCTTCAATAGCCAAGCGGATTGGATCATACTCTGCGTCATTAGCAGGATTAATCCCCGTCCAACTATACGCTTCAAAGGCTGCTTTAAAACCATCAGGATCATCTTTAGCAAACGCAAACAAGGCGTCCATGAT
>DYKV01000529.1 GCA_020722415.1 Anaerolinea sp. | reverse complement strand
GCGGCGCGTACCCTGGAGCGGCGAAGCCGCTGTCCGCTGCAAACGGCGTTGGGCAGGTTTGCTAAAGCTTATAAACCTTTGAAATTGTATCTGAATCTAAAGTTCCATCTTCTAATGCCATTGAAGTCAGCAAAACTTGTGCATCCTCGTCATGTACTGCCGCTATTTGCAACGCGCGTTTGGCTTCATCTCTTTTTTCCATTGCAAGGAGTATTTGCCCTTTATAGTAATGAGCTGTGAAATAACGGGCATTTCTAGGAAGAACGTAACGAATTGCCCAGTTAATATGCTCAAGCGCATCTTCAAGCCTTCCTAGTCTGAATAACAGTTGTGCTAATTTTAGTCTTGCAATGTCTTCGCTTGGGTTATGTTGTAGAGCTTCCTGATAAAGCGATATTGCTTCATCGAAACGACCTCTGTCTTCCATTTGCTCTGCTTGTTCTCGATATGCCATTGAAGGATTAGGTAAGTGTTGTTTTGCATTTTCAAGTAATTTGTACGCATCCTCCAAATTTCCTTGCCTTTCGAGAAAGTCCGAATAGAATATCCAATACCGCCAACTTGCTTTTGCGCGAGGATTGTCTGATAGGCTTCGCCAAACTCGTTCTGCTTCCTCTATGTCCCCAGTTTTTCCGCAATTGTCTGCATAGTCGGTTAACAAATCAAGGTTATCGGGATAATGCTTCAGTCCCTCCATGTTTATTGCTTTTGCTAATTCAAGATCTCGTATCGAAGCGGCTTGTACCGCGCTATTGAAATAGTCATCTGCGGTACCATGGAAGTTGGATGAAGAGTCAACTATTAGTTGTAATAATTGTATTGCCTCTTCCCGTCGCCCAATGGATGTGGCGGCAGTAGCCAAGTCGTGGACCTCTCTTACATTGCGTGGCCTTTTAGTTCCAAGTCCTCTCTCTCTGAGCCATGCAGTCTCAGAATGGAAGGCATTCCTTTGTTCATTTATTTGCGCGATTAACTGTTCTGCCACTTGGGCTGTTTCTTGAATTTTTTCATTTGCCGATTTTACAATTCCCTCAATCACACTACGTTGTGACTCAACAACGGAATTGACCCTCGTTTCAAGTATTATTATCCGTTCATCTTGAATTTTTTGAATTCGCTCAATATTATCTCTCAGCTCGTCTCGAAGTTCTTTTGTCATGGCGTCTCTGCTTTCGCGGGCTGATTGAATTTCTTTATCAAGATTTTGGAGGCGTTGAAAACCAAAGAAACCCAGCAAACCAGCAAAGATTGCAGCAATAGCAACCGAACCAAATTGTGAAACCCAATCAAGAAGGCCATTTTGTGTCTCTGTCGTTTGTGGTGGAGATACTGTTGCGGTTGGGGTCGGGGCGGGAGTGGCGTCAGGATGTGGAGTTAATGTTTGAGCAATTGCGGTACTTGTCATTAAAAGAATCGCTATTGATAATACGACAAATGCTGTTATTCCAATGTGCATTTTCATTGTGTACATCCAACGTCAATTTACTTGCCTGTACCTGCCCAAC
>DYKV01000528.1 GCA_020722415.1 Anaerolinea sp. | reverse complement strand
GGGCCACCTCCGATCCTCTCGGCTATCCCGACGGCTGGAACAATCTGGCGTATTGCAATAACTGGGTGATTAGTTGTCTTGACAGATTTGGGACGGACATTTGTCATTTTGTGGATTCCGAGGGTGCGTTCCTTGGAGCTGGACACTCTGTATACGTTGTAGGAAATGATACAGATGGCTACACAGCGTATGACTATCAAGCAAATGGATCCAGCGGAAGCGGGTCTAGTGGAAGTAGTTCAGATTCAGAATCTAGGACACGAGGAGGTTTCACTAGTGTTACCGATGCCTTGGCGTTCCTTAATTCAAATCGAACCGCAGAACACAATTTTGATAAAGGTCAATTATGGCGCACAACTCCTGAAGAAGATGCGGCGGCAAATAGAGCTGCCGTAACATACATGGCGGAAGACTACGCCCTTCTTACGCATAATTGTTATGATCTTGGACCGGAAGCGATTATTAAGGCGGTAAATAAACTTCGTAATTCTGAAAGTCAAATTAATGTCTCCCCAGGCCCAGAACCAAATGGAGCCTTTGATTATAACAATCAGCACGGTGCTACTCGATATAACATTCCGGAGTAATATATATGATACGGGGAATATTATTAATCTTTGTTGGGGTAACAACAATGCAATCTTCAATGCTATTGGCGGCAAAAGAGCCTCCTACTGAAAAACAAATTATTGCTTTTGTCGATAAATTTCTCTCGCGAATTGATTGTGATACTCCCTTTACTTATGATGAGGAAAAAGAGTTTTTTGGCTTTTCGATATCCAGCGTAGTCTTGCTTTCACAAGCTAAATACATCAGGGAGGATGGGACTTGGATTAAACGTGAGCCAGAAAGTTCGTTGTTAGGTAATCTGTTGCTTCAAAAAAAAGATATCTTTCAATTTCCATCATCGGATCGGAACATTTGTTTTTTTAAAAGCAAAGGCGATTCTAGCGGTTATGTGCTTATTTCCTATACTAAAGTTTACAAATCTGGATATTATGGATTTGAAGGACAGGTCAAATCAAAATGTATACTTCTATCCATTAAATGGTATAATAAGTTGCAGATCTGTCTAGATAATTCAATGATCAACGGACAAGGTGTTCCTTTTTTGCTGGGATTTAAGATGAAAGATATTGAAGTAATGGCCGCAGGCGAAATGCAAACTATGCCCGTCCCATATTTCCCTGATTCTGAATTTAGGAAGATATTCCCGAATGAAACTCCTTGACTCCGTTTCTGCGGGAAACAGGGGGGCCTCCTCTATTGATTGACTTTTTTGTTTGCGAAATTCGCACCCGACTGTATATTTGCCCTGTGTTCTTTTGAAAATTCAGCACAGCGGAAAGCCTCGCGCAGAAGGTAGTGGCCTCATCAAAGATTTCGATGTTTCCGGCGCGACGGCGGCGGAAAACGTCGAAAGCTTTGTCTGGGATGGGCTGGCGCTTATCTCCCGCTCAACGTTGAACGCTGAACGAGGAACGCCGAACGGTGTCTCCTACACAA
>DYKV01000078.1 GCA_020722415.1 Anaerolinea sp. | reverse complement strand
CATTTATTGGCATTATCCCGCGTCCTTCCGCCTCCCATTCCTTCCCCTCCGTTTATCTCCGGGTTTCATTCCCGTTTGCTTTCCAGCGCTTCCCCTTTTTCCCTTATATTTATTCGTGTTATGCTGCATGACTTCGTATCCTTTTCCTACCCGCGTCCTGCCTTGTTCCACCTTCTCCGCTTGCCGCAGCATCTACCACCAGTTGGTTTCGTTCTTGCAACCTTGCTTGCTATAGACGGATAGGGTATGATTCGGGAAAATTTTTAATAGGCAGGATCCAGTTTGTGGAAGAACCCAGTGTACTCGACTATGTCAAAAATTTATTAAAGGATTGGCGTCAGATCCCAAAATTGCTCCGCCAAACCAAAGGCAGTGCGGAAGACGCATTTCCCACTACCCCGCAAATGCCCCAACAAACCCTTCCCACAGAGCAGGGTGAAGGATTAATCACGCAAGAGCGTTATAAGCACTATCCTTTAGCTAGTCTTCTCGCTTTGAGTTTGGCAATCTTTGCCCAGATCGCACTTGAACCGCCTAACCCAAATAAAAATATGGGGTTGACTTTATATACCCTCGCCGCACTCGCCTTCTTTGCGGCTTTATGGCGTGACGAATTCATCTTTAAACCCATCCCAGAAACCCAGCCATCCGGGAGCGAATTTCATGTTTATCCACCAGCGCTTTTAGGCGCAATTGGCATAGGTGGTTTAGCTTTCTTGGCGTTTGGTGGGGGTGATTTTAATTCGCTCAATCTTATCCTTTGGTTGATCGCCCTCCTCCTTTTCGTGCGGGCTTTCTATCCGCTGAAACTATTGCGTCTCGAATGGTTTTCCCAATTTAATCATTTCCTCAAGAAAAGCAAATGGCAAGTTTCATTTACCCGTTGGAATATCCTGCTTGTAATTGTAATTTTGCTCATTCTCTACTTCCGCTTTTACCAACTCGACAAGATACCGCCAGAAATGGTCAGCGACCATGCCGAAAAATTGCTTGATGTAGCAGATATTTTGAATGGCAAATGGCACATCTTTTTTCCCCGCAACACCGGGCGTGAGGCTTTCCAGATGTTCGTTACCGCTGCTGTTGTTAAGATATTTCACACCGGTCTATCGTTTCTAAGCCTCAAACTCGGGACAGCAATTGCCGGCTTAATCACTTTTCCTTACATTTACCTTTTAGGAAAGGAAATTGGCAACCGCCGGGTGGGTCTTTTCGCTATGTTGCTGGCTGGTACTTCTTATTGGTTGAACGTCATTACCCGGATCGCCTTACGTTTTTCCTTATATCCATTATTCGTTGCTCCCACTTTATATTATCTGATAAAAGGATTACGGAATCCGAACCCAAAAGATTTTATCCTAAGTGGTCTCTTTTTAGGCTTAGGATTGCATGGCTATTCCCCATTTCGCATTGTTCCATTCCTGGTATTGGTGGCGGTTGGGTTAGCATTCGTTCACCGCTCTCAGTCAACATCCCGGAGAGCGATTTTAATTGGGCTGATTATCCTTATCCTGGTTTCGAGCATGGTCTTTTTACCTCTCTTCCGTTATGCCCTGCAACACCCTGACCAGTTCAATTACCGCGCCCTCACCCGTCTAAGTGACCTGGAAAAACCCTTGGATAGACCAGCCTGGCAGATTTTCTTTGAAAATCTATGGAAAGCAATGATCATGTTCTTTTGGAAAAATGGGGAGGTGTGGGTTGTCTCTATTCCAGGCAGACCAGCCCTGAGTGTAACTCCAGCCGCAATCCTATTCCTCAGCGCGCTTTTCATCCTTGTCCGTTACGCCCGCCAGCATAACTGGATCGATCTATTCCTGTTCCTCTCTATTCCTATATTAATGCTGCCATCTATCCTCTCATTAGCATTCCCCGATGAAAATCCCATTTTAAACCGCACTTCTGGTGCAATTATCCCGATTTTTTTATTAATCGGAATAGGTCTCGACGAAATACTTTCCATCTGTGAAAAGCATTTCACTGCAACTACTGCCAAACGGATTGGGTGGCTGGTCGTGCTCATATTAATTTCTGCCGCTATTTTTCAAGACCACGATCTCATTTTTCACCAATACCAAGAGGAATATGCCCGTTCAGCCTGGAATACGAGCGAGATGGGCAAGATCATCCACGAATTCGCCACCACGATCGGGGGTCCGGATAACGCCTGGGTAGTCGCCTATCCTTACTGGGTAGACACCCGTTTAGTCGGGATAAATGCTGGCTATCCCCTGAAAGATTATGCTATCTGGCCTGAACAAATCCCTCAAACCATAGAGATTCCGGGTCCTAAGCTCTTTCTCGGTAAGCCTGAGGATCAGCAGGGGTTAAAAGTTCTGCATTATCTTTATCCGAACGGCAGCCTTCAGAACCACCATTCGGCTTTTGAAGGGAAGGATTTTTGGATTTATTTCGTGCCACCCCAACCCAACCAACCTTAACCAAAATTCATTTCCATCTCAAAGCAGTGTTATCATAAACTTATGCAGCAACCATCCACAAATCATCGTAAATCTTTCTCTGAGCGAGCGTATCTGCTTGGATTACTGCTCATCTTACTGGTTTCAGCCTACTTCCGCACCATTGGTTTATATTGGGGCGAAGAACAATATCTCCACCCTGACGAACGTTTTCTAGTTTGGGTTGGTTCGGACATCTCTCCGGTACACAGCTTGAGTGAATATTTCAACACCACCAGTTCTTCTTTGAACCCGCACAATCGTGGCCATGGTTTTTTCGTTTATGGCACCTTACCAATGTTCATTACCCGTTATTTGGTGGAATGGATCTTTAGCCATTCCGGTTTCCAGGAGATGCTGCAGGTAGGCCGCCCCCTCTCCGCCCTAGCAGATCTCCTTACAGTCGTTTTAGTAGCTGCCACCGCTTTGCACCTTTATGGTAAGCGGGTGAGCCTGCTCGCAGCAGCATTCTATGGCATGGCAGTTTTGCCCATTCAACTCTCTCATTTTTTCAAAGAAGATACTTTCCTTAATTTCTTTATCTTCTTAAGTGTATATCTCGCTGTTCGAATTGTAGACCAGCCCGATGATATCCCGCCCGTGCCATCCAATGAACTATTAAACGACGAAAAAACATCTGCCTATTTCCAGAATTGGAAAACCCGGTTTCGCTCTCCTCTACTTCTCCTCAGTCTCGCTTTCGGAATCGGGTTCGGTTGTGCCATGGCTTCCAAAATAACCGCCTACCCATTAGCTTTTCTTTTACCAGCCGCCTTCATTGTGCGATACTTTAAAGAACATATTGCCAAGCAAGAAGATCAGGTACGTTCGCATTTCATTAAAAAAACATTTCTCTGTCTTATCATCGGAGGGTTAGCCAGCATCTTGATCTTCCGCATCTTTCAGCCTTATGCTTTCAAGGGACCAGGTTTTTTTGGCATATTACCCAATCCAGCCTGGGTGGATAATATAAAAGAACAACGTAACCAAAGCACTGGAGATGTAGATTTTCCTCCGGCTTTGCAATGGGCAAGGCGACCAATTTGGTTTTCTGGCAAGAATTTAACCCTTTGGGGGCTTGGTTTACCGCTCGGTATGTTGGCTTGGGCTGGTTTTATTACCATGGGTTGGCGTAGTTTACGGGGTGAATGGAGTAAGCATGCCATTTTATGGGGTTGGACCGCCTTTTATTTTCTTTGGCAATCTTCCCAACCCAACCCAACTATGCGCTACCAACTGCCGAGTTACCCGGGATTGACAATCATGGCAGCCTGGTTGATTGTCTGGTTAGTCGAATCAAGAAAGAGATCAGAAGCGACAAATAATGATGCGGTTAATGCTGCCAATGACAATAAAAATCACCCAGGTACTTTATTCTCTTCGCGGCTCAAATCCTTTTGGAATACACGATCGGCCCGCATTGTGGCGATAAGTCTAGCAGGGATTGTGTTATTGCTGACCGCTGCTTGGGCTTTTGCGTTCACGCGCATCTATACCCGCCCAGTTACCCGCATTGCTGCTTCCCGCTGGATTTATCAAAATGTACCAGGACCGATTAATATCCACATACGTACTCAAACAGCGGGTACTTATACCCAACCCTTGCCTTTCCCCTATGATCAAGCCATTACAGCCGCAAATCCTTATCGGACAATTTTTGAAGCTCATGCCACTGGCACCATTGATAAAATCACGCTGGGGCATGCCCTTGATCTAACTAATATTCGGGCTCCCAAAAACCTCCAGCTCACCCTCAGCAAAACAGCGCAACCAGACTTCAAAATCACTCTTGGACTGACCTCCGATTTTCTTCCTATTCAAGATGAGCGAGGGGAAAGTTACACTATCACCCTCCCGCAACCATTTCCTGTAAATCAGGGAGAGCAATACCAATTAACATTATCTCTCGACGATCCACAAGCTGCACTTGCTTTATCGGGAGCCTCCCCCGCAAACGAAAGCTCCTGGGATGATGGTCTGCCGTTGCGCATGGATGGATATGACGGCTATGGCGGTATATATACCCCCGACTTAGTCCTCGAAATGTACTGGGATGATAACCCCGAAAAGTTAGCCCGATTCATTACAACACTTAATCAATCCGATTATATTTTTATTTCCTCTAACCGGCAGTGGGGTACTATTCCACGCGTCCCGGAGCGTTACCCATTGTCAACAACCTATTATCGGCACCTCATTGGCTGCCCGGATGATAAAGATGTAATCTGGTGTTATAACGTCGCCAAACCAGGGCAATTCCACGGAGACCTTGGTTTTGATTTGGTTCAGGTATTTGAATCATTCCCTTCCATCGGTAATTTTAGGATTAACGATCAATTTGCCGAAGAAGCCTTTACAGTCTATGACCACCCCAAGGTGCTAATTTTCAAAAAAAGCGCCCATTACGATGAGTCGCGGGTACACCAAATCCTTGGAGCAGTTGATCTGAATCAGGTCGTTCATCTGACCCCCCGTCAAGCTGGTAAATTTCCCGGGTTGTTAATGCTGCCTCCAGAGCGCTGGAAAGAACAACAAGCCGGCGGGACTTGGTCGGAGTTATTCAATATGCAGGGCTTGATCAACCGCAACCCCTTGGTCACTGTTTTAGTTTGGTATTTCACATTGACCTTACTGGGTTGGATTGTCTACCCTATTGTCAGGCAAATTTTTATTGGGCTTTCTGATCGCGGTTATCCCTTAGCGCGTATCTTTGGTTTGCTTCTGCTCTCTTATTTGGTTTGGTTGTTTGGATCATACCGCGTACCTTTCAGCAAGTTAACCATCAGCTTACTGGCGCTTGTCATTGCTTTGGTTTCTAGCGCAATCGCTCTTTTAAATTGGGATGAAATCAAGCGTGAGATTAATCAACGCAAGAAAGAAATCTTTTGGGTTGAAATTCTCACATTGGGTTTCTTCTTACTCGATCTCTTCATTCGGATTGGCAATCCGGATCTTTGGCACCCTTGGAAAGGTGGCGAAAAGCCCATGGATTTCGCCTATTTTAATGCCATTTTGAAGAGCACATCTTTTCCCCCTTATGATCCATGGTATGCGGGAGGCTATCTAAATTATTACTATTATGGCTTTGTGCTGTTTGGAGTATTGGTTAAGTGGCTGGGCATCATGCCTTCCATCGCTTACAATCTTATCCTTCCCACTGTCTTTAGTCTGATGGCGATGGGGGCGTTCTCTCTTGGATGGAATCTGGTAGCTCATTTTTCCTCACCTATACCGAAAACTGACATATCCTCTCCCAAGCCGAAAATAGTTGCAGCGATCAGTAGTGCTTTAGGAATGGCGATTTTAGGCAACCTTGGAACAGTCCGAATGATCCTGGTTGGCTATCAAAAGCTCGCTGCTCCAGGTGGCAGCATTGACGGCACAAGTTTATTGAGCCGTTTTATCTGGACTTTTGAGGGATTTTTCCAGGCGATAAAAGGGATGAATCTTCCATATAGTTTAGGGGATTGGTATTGGATACCTAGCCGGGCTATTCCTGCCCCCAATGATGTTGAACCCATTACGGAATTCCCATTTTTTACCGTTTTGTATGGCGATCCACATGCCCATCTTTTTGCCTTGCCCATTGCCCTTTTATCTTTGTCTATCGCCTTGGCAATCTTATTAAACCAAAAATCACGCTGGAATTGGCGCACGTTCCTCCAGCTAATTTTTGCCGGTTTGATTGTCGGAGCTTTACGCCCAACCAACTACTCCGATTATTATCCCTATTTACTTTTAGTGAGCATTGCGGTTGGTTACCGCTTCTGGTTAACCTATCATCAAGAAAAACCCCTCTACCATACGCTATTCCTAGCCGGATTGGGAATTGGGACGGTCGTTGCAGCTTCTAACCTCTTTTTCCATCCATTCCTGCATTGGTTTGGCTGGGGGTACAGCAAAATCAGCATTTGGGAAGGCACTCACACGCCTAGTACTTCCTACTTTATTCATTGGGGATACTTCCTGTTCATTCTTATTTCCTGGTTTATCTGGGAAACAATAGATTGGATGGCTCATACACCCATTTCCTCTTTTAAGAAATTATCCCCGCATAAAGCTTGGATAGGATATGGATTATTACTGATATTCCTGATTATCATTGGGCTAAAACTGTGGCTGCATATTGAAATTACCTGGCTAGTGCTTCCCCTCGCAATTTGGGATGGAATTCTCTTACTTCGTCCCAACCAGAGTATCTCAAAACGGTTTGTGCTATTTATCGTGGGGTTTAGCCTGATGCTCACTCTGATGGTTGAGGCAGTGGTCGTGGTTGGAGATATTGGGCGGATGAACACAGTGTTCAAGTTTTACCTTCAAGCGTGGACGATGTTAGCAATCAGCGCTGGCGCAGCATTAGGCTGGCTTTTTCCTCCCCTTATCCAATGGGTCTCTGCTTGGCGTAAAGTATGGCTTGGTGTGTTCACCGTTCTCGTATTTTCAACCAGCTTATACCCACTAACTGCGACCACCGCAAAAATCAAAGACCGGATGGCAGAATCGGCCCCCCATACCTTGGACGGAATGGCTTATATGGCTTATGCAAAATACAGCGACAGTTGGGGGGAAATGGATTTAAGCCAGGATTATCGCGCTATTATTTGGTTGCTCACCCATGTAAAAGGCTCACCGGTTATTGTCGAAGCAAACTTACCGGATTTATACCGCTGGGGTTCCCGCTTCAGTATATACACTGGATTACCCGGAGTGGTGGGCTGGGAATGGCATCAACAGCAACAGCGCACACTTTTCCCATCCACCTGGGTGAGCAACCGCATAGACGAAATTGAACAATTCTACCGCACCACTGATTTATCCGCTGCGGCAAACTTTCTAAAAAAATATAATGTCCGCTATATCATTTTAGGTCAACAAGAACGCGGAAAATATCCCGGTCCCGGAATCGATAAATTTGACACGGCTAATGGATTGTTATGGACTGCCGTCTATCGCGATCAGCAAACTGTCATCTATGAGGTTACCATTCCATGATATTGCAAACCTTTTCTTGGTATATCATCCTTACCCTCCTCGGCTGGATTTCATTTCCGATCTCCTTTCTGGTTTTTTCGAATTTACGTGACCGCGGGTATGGTTTGAGCCGAGTTCTCGGTTTGTTATTCTGGGGTTATATTTTTTGGCTTTCGACTTCTTTGGGTATTTCTAGAAATAATCTCACTGGAATCGCATTCGCTGGTGTTCTACTGCTCTTAATCAGCGCCAAGATAGTTCAACAGCGTGGGTTTTCTCCTTTTCGAGTTTGGTATCAGGAAAATCGTGGTCAGGTATGGGTGATGGAGGGGCTCTTTGCTTTCGCCTTTTTCCTGATGGCGCTTATCCGCGCAGCCAACCCTGAAGCGCTTGGCACCGAGAAACCGATGGAATTGGCTTTCATCAATGCAATTTTACATTCCGAATCTTTCCCCCCTCACGATCCATGGCTATCCGGTTACGCTATCTCTTATTATTATTTTGGCTACATCCTGGTTGCCATGCTGGCAAAATTCTCTGCCACTAATGGCAGTATCGCCTTCAATCTTGGCATCTGTATGATTTTTGCGCTTAGCGCAATCAGTGCCTATAGTCTGCTTTCTAATCTCTTATCCGCCCGTTTTAGGAAACTTTATCTTTGGCGACCGTTGCTTGCCCCATTAATGGCTTTATGTGTCGGCAATATCGAAGGTTTTTTAGAAGTGTTGCATGCCTCCGGAATTTTCTGGCAGCTGCGCAACGGTCAGTGGGTTTCTCCGTTTTGGAAATGGATAGACTTAGTCGAACTGACTAATCCCCCTCAGATTCCATTTACCAGCTCGCCCACCCGCTGGTATTGGTGGTGGCGGGCATCACGGGTGATCCAAGATTACGATTTGATGGGTGGCTTGCGGGAAGTAATAGATGAATTTCCAGCCTTTTCATACATCTTGGCTGACCTCCATCCACATGTCTTGGCTATGCCATTTGCCTTCCTCGCTATGGCGATTGCCCTCAATCTATTCCTCCAGACACCAGCAGAGACAACTCACCAGCCTAATCATCCCATTCTAAAAACAGGCTTCGGTTTCGCACTTCATTACCCCCTTTCCCTGCCACTTGGGAAGAGCTTGGTGATCGCGCTTATATTGGGCGGCCTGGCATTCCTCAATACCTGGGATTTCCCAATCTATGTCGCTCTCTGCGCACTTGCTTATAGTATTTGGCGCTGGCGAGCTCTTTCCCAAATTGCAGACGTGAAACCATCTGCCTCCAACACCATTCTCAAAGTATTCAAGGAATTCGTTTTCTTTGGCATTTGGGTTGGGTTTTGGGGAGCGATCTTTTATCTCCCTTTCTACATCGGTTTCTCTTCCCAAGCAGGCGGTATCCTGCCCAATCTTATTTATCCCAGCCGCGGTGCCCAGCTTTGGGTAATGTTTGCCCCCCTGTGGATTCCACTTTTTGCTTGGGTATCCTTTTCCTTGTTGCAATCAAAAGCGCAGATTAAACTCGGCTTTAGGATCAGCATCGCCTTATTCCTGGCATTATGGGTCCTCTCGATCGCCTTTGGCATTTTGATCAGCGCCATTCCCCATCTTAATGATTTATTCTTAGGCTCAATTGCTGCAGCCAACATGAAAAGTTGGCTGCTGGTTGGCATTCAACGCCGATTGTTATATAGCGGTGGCTGGCTCACCCTGATCTTTTTGTTGACGGCAGTGGTCAGTCTCCTGCTTCGCTATCTAGATCGGACATCAAATTCAATACATCATCCCGATAACATCGCCGGCGAACATGCATCCGCATTTGTATTACTCCTTTCAATTGCCGCGGTGCTATTAGTGCTTACTCCAGATTTCTTTTTTTTACGCGATCAATTTGGCTGGCGCATTAACACCGTCTTTAAATTTTATTACCAGGCTTGGTTATTATGGAGCATCGCTGCAGCTTATGCCATTGCTGTATTTCCCACTCTACCATCTAAAACCTGGCGAACCATCTTTATCAGCCTTTCCTCTCTCGGTATTGGATTAGGATTGGTCTATACAATCCAAGCAACTATCACCAAAACCAATTCTTTTCATCCACCTGACGGATGGACTCTGGATAGCAGCGCCTATTATCAACTTCAAGCTTATGATGAAATGCAAGCCATAAAATGGCTGAGCGAACAACCCCTTGGTGTGGTCGCCGAAGCAGTCAGCCCCACCGGGGGGAGTTACACCCAATATGGGCGGGTTGCCACATTCTCTGGACAGCCGGCAGTGCTGGGGTGGATTGGACATGAAAGTCAGTGGCGGGGAGGCACCAGCGAAATGGGCAGCCGCCAAACTGATATATCCCTTCTATATTGTTCACCAGATTGGTTTGAAGCATTAGCGATCATTCAAAAATATGCGATCAAATACATTTTCATTAGTGACCTGGAACGCAATACATACACACGCGGTTCTGAGAATTGCCCAACCGGCATAAACGAAGCAAAATTTCTCCATAATCTCATCCCAATTTACCAACAAGGAAACACGATCATCTATCTATCGCCATAATAATTATCCCCCAA
>DYKV01000527.1 GCA_020722415.1 Anaerolinea sp. | reverse complement strand
GCAATGGTCAGTATGGCGCGAATAAAGTTTACTTAAAAGCGGTGCCGGGTAATACCTGGAGTCGCGGTATCTGGGATGGTATCTGGTTTGAAAGTGGTGGTGCGGGGGTACTGAATCAGACCTGCATTTATAATGCCGATTATGGCTGTTTTCTGGGGGCAGGTAGTTTTTTTGAAGCCAACAATTGCTATTTTCAAAATAATTATTGTGGGATCTATGGTAACAATGCCAGTGATTGTACCTTAGATTGGTGCATGTTTACCAGCAACAGCACCGCCGGTGTCACCGCCTATCCGCTTAATTTTGATATGGGGTGGTGTACCGTCCAGGGCAATGGTGATGGCATTCAATTACAAAGCAGCTATCCCGAAATCGATCGCACCAAAATCACGCAAAACACCAGCCGCGGCGTGGTCGCTGGCGCTGGTACGATCGATATGGGAACCAGTTCGAGTGATTATGGCTATAACAGCATCTATAATAATTCCAGCTATGAAATGGATGTTTTCCTGTACGCCTATGTCCTGGTGTGTGGCAATTATTGGGGTGGAGGACAGCCTACCGACATCCATTATAATAATGGCGGCAATGTTATCTGGTGGCCATATCTTCCTTATCCGCCTTTAAATAAAAACCAGATCACCCCGAATGAACAACCAATACCGACGCTGGCTAAACCGAAACCGGGTGACAACGTGATTCTGGCCGATCCACTATCTTTGATTCTGCCTGCTATCGAACTACGAAAAAATAAAGACTATGCCGCTGCTGCGTCCAATTTGGAAGCCATTATTAATGAATATCCCCAATCTGAAGCCGCGCTGGCAGCCCTCTGGGAATTGGCGCGGACCTATCATAAGGCAAAAACCGATAGTCCCGGTGTAAAATTAGCCAGTAATTTAAGCACTACCCTTTCCCGAATGCTGCCCGACTTCAAGTCCGGTAAGTCGGAAGTCCATTCGCAATTATATCCGACTGCTTTAAAATTACTGACCTATCATTATTTGCAGACGAATACGCCGGCTTCGGCTATTGAAACCTGTCAGCAATTGATTCAGGAATTTCCCGGAACATCGTTCGAGGAAGAAGGCTGGTGGAGCTTATTCAATACCTATTACTTTTTATTGGCAGATACCAGCCAGGCCAAATCCTGCTATGAACAATTAAAACAAAATTTTCCCAAAAGTGAATTTCTGGTTCATGCGTATCATACATTAGACCTGGATGATGTTCAACCATTTGTAAAAGAACAATTGGCTGCGGAGATACCGCCGCCAATACCCGTAAAATATTATTTATCCTCCGTTTACCCCAATCCCTTCAACTCATCCACCATCATCAAATACGAACTGCCCGAATCAGACCAGGTTTCCCTTAAAATATTCAATATTGAAGGCCAACTGGTCACCTAACTGGTGAATAAAACGCAACCCGCCGGCACTTGGCAGGTGGTCTGGGATGGCAAAAACAGCCAGCAGGCAGCGGTGACTTCGGGGATTTATTTCTG
>DYKV01000526.1 GCA_020722415.1 Anaerolinea sp. | reverse complement strand
GTCGCAAAGAACGCTCCTCGCAATGACAACTATACGAAAATATGACATTGTCAAAGTAGTGACGAAAAAGCTTATTTACTCTTCTTTTGCATAACGGACTTTCCTCGCGAGACCTTATCACTCTGATTGTGATCTCGCGAGGTTCTTGCTATATTCAAATCTGTCCTAAATATCGTCGAAAAATTGACCTCCTGATCTAGCAAACTAATTACGGATTTCCCAATTCCGCCGATCTTTGACAATCAAGGTTGGGCAGGGACAATTATGGAGCAGCTTGTGCGGCAAGCTACCTAATTCCCATCTCTTACCTTTAGTAAAACCGCGTGCTCCGAGAACCGCAAGATTAATCCCTTCCTTTTCTGTGTAACGGATGATCTGCTCACACGGATCACCGCTTAAGAGCACAGAGTCGGTGTTGATTTCGTGATCTTGCAGGATGAGCACAGATTTCTGGATGATCTCCTGTCCACTAAGCTCCTTGGTCAACGTGCTTGGACTAGCTGCTGCACTTTGGCTTTGCCAAGATTGAGAGATTAGTTTATCAAAATCAGCGGGGGGTTCGACATGGACAACATGGACGACTACATCATCTGGCAGGGGTAATTCAGCCAAATATTGGGTGGCGTATTCTGCCTGGGAGGAACCATCAGTGTAGAGACCAATATGTTTTAAACCGCGATAAGGGTGGCGCATGATTAAGATAGGCTGACGAATTTCCTCTGCGACTTTTTCAACCACACCTCCAAGCGGAATACCAAAGACGTGCCGTAATCCGGTGGCGCCAAGCACAACCAGATCGGACTGCTCCTGGTGGGCATAATCTAGAATTTTCTCGGCTGGATCACCGCCTTCAAGACGGGTCTTAATGCTGATACCCTTCTCTTGGAAAATCGAGCTGGTTTGCTCTAAACAAGTTTGGCGAACAGCATAGCTATCTCCTTCTCGAGAAGTAAGCACTGATATTGCCGTTACGGAGCAATTGGTGAGCTTTAGCGAGGTGAGTAAATCAATGGCGGCGAGAATATCTCGTGAGCCATCATCGGCGATTAAAATGTTGAGAAATTTATGGTGCGGTTGGTTGGTGACCCGTTTAATTGGTTGGGGTGTATATGCCTGTGCGTTCATTTGAGACCTCCTTCTAATTATCTTTCCAGTAGACATATTCCTACCTCCTTTTTAAAGAAAACGTGCCTGCTTATACTTCAACCATCTTCCCTTGCGGTTATTGCGATGGTTTATAAGCCAGGCACACACGAGCTTGTTTTGTTTTGAGGTTGCACGGACCCGTTAGGCCCGGCGTTATTCTATTAATAATATAGCAAAATATTAACAAAAAGTCAAGTAGTTTAAGAGGATTTAATATTATTACTGAGCTGCAAAAAGTTAAAATGTTTAGCGCCAAGTCGCCAAGACGCAAAGAAATTAAAAAGCGGCTCAAGAAAATTGAGTAAAAATTAGATGAAGCAGACAAAAAATCAAGCATCTTTTTGAAAATCTTGGCGACTTTGC
>DYKV01000525.1 GCA_020722415.1 Anaerolinea sp. | reverse complement strand
AACTGATTATCTACCCGGTTATTGGCAAAATGCTGGCTCTCTTACCTGGAATGATCAAGGCAATACAAATTATGCCAATCCTTCCGGCGACTCAAGTTGTGTCCCAACTCAACTTAAAAACTATACCGGCGAAAAATGGGTCTTCTATCCCAGAAGAGACAATTCAGTATGGCATTGTCCGCTTGACGATAACGCGGCAACGGGGTTGTGGTTTAGGTCGCCAGGGAACACATGGAGTTGTTATCTTTCATATTGTTTCAACAGGAATTTTATTACGGGAGGATTGCCGGGAACACCTGGAGTACCCAAAAAAATCTCAACTTTCACCTCCCCGTCAGGATCGGTGTTTTTGTTCGACCATCTGTATTTCTACGTGCATAACGGCAAGTCAAATAACGCGGTGGGAATTTCAGGGGACATTGCCAATAAATATGCGGGAGGCAACTATCTTTTTCTCGACGGGCACGTGGGATACTACTACGGCATGACAAACCTCATTACCGACTACAATCGAAATACCGGCTGCTGGTAAGATTCGCGATAAGATATTCTTGGCGGAAGTCATTCCATACGAGATTATCTGTCAAAAACTGCGTCTCATGAGGACTGTTGTGAATCTCGCAGGAAAAAATTGGAGTCTTCAGCACCATATCCAATGCAAAAAACATAATAATTAAAACAGGAAGCAAACTATGATTTCTTTTTCAAAGCCGTCTCTATGCGCTGCAGCTCTTCTTTTAATCTGCGGACAATTGCCCGCAAACAACTATCACGTCAATTCTGCGTCGGGCAATGACAGCCGTAGTGCTGAAGTTGCACAGTCCCCGGAAACACCATGGAAGACAATTCAACGCGGTGCCGGAGAACTCTCTCCAGGAGACAAGCTTACAGTACACGCCGGAACATACGAAGAGACAGATATAAAAATCCCATCGGGAACGTCCGAAAAACCTGTTGAGATAGTTGCCGCTGGGAACGTCATAATCTCTATAAAAAATCCTGACATCAAAAAAAAGCAATTCACCGGTTTATTACTGAAGGGTGTCCGTTTTGCCAGGATAAGCGGCTTTACGATTTACTGCGGCGACCCGAATGTGGAGTGTCCGATTGGAATAAGAATCCTTGACAGCAATAACTGCCTGATCAAAGACAACGTTATATCCACTCCTAAAGGTTACGGTATTTTTGCCGGTGCCGGAAGCTCCCGGAATCAGATTGAGCATAACAGCATTTCCGGATGCGGCAGCGGAATTGTCCTGGCCCAGAACGAAGGAAATTTAGTAACCGGCAACGACATCTTTGACAACACCATGTCTGGGATAGACATAAAAAAAGGCGCACGGAACAATGAATTCTCCGACAATCTTATAATCGGAAACCTGTCGGGGGTCGTCGCAAGCAGCGAGGGGCAAAGCGCCAATAACACTTTAAAAAACTGCGAAATATCCGGCAACAAAAATTACGGGGTATTTATCGCAGACCCCGGCGCGGTCATCTCAATCCGGAACTCG
>DYKV01000524.1 GCA_020722415.1 Anaerolinea sp. | reverse complement strand
ATCTTGTTCACCGATCAATACCAATTGACAATGGCTCAATTATATTATCGGATGGGTTATCACGAAAAACTTACCCAATTTGACCATTTTTTTCGTGATTACCCCGATTATGGTACGCATCAGGCTGGATACTGCATCAATGCGGGCATGGAGTGGCTGATCCATTGGATGAAAAGCGTTCATTTTGGGAAAAAAGAAATCGAATATTTACGTTCTCAAAAAAATCAACTAGGTCAGCAAGTCTTCAAAGATGATTTCCTAAAATGGTTGGATGAGACCGGCGATTTTAATGGATTGACGATATATGCTGTACCGGAAGGTCGGGTTGTCCATCCAAATGAACCGATTACTGTGGTGCAAGGGCCACTAGCGATGGCACAGATTTTAGAAACTTCTCTGTTAAATCATTTGAATTATCAAATATTGATTGCTACAAAAGCAGCCCGCATGCGGGAAATAGGTCGCGGTCAAGTTTTATTAGAATTTGGACTACGGAGAGGGCATGATACTGGGGCAAATGCCGGAGCCAGGGCAGCATTGATCGGTGGCGCTAATTTTACATCCAATGTTGGGGTTTCTGCGGTGTTAGGACTGCCACCCAAAGGCACTCATGCCCACAGTATGGTTCAGTTATTTATTGCGATGGGAATGACGGAATTGGATGCATTTCGTGCTTATGCTGAGGTTTATCCCGATGATTGTTTATTGCTAGTGGATACGATCAACACCCTGGAAAGCGGTGTTCCTAATGCAATTCGGGTGTTTGAGGAACTCCGTCAAAAAGGGCATCAACCAAAGGGAATCCGTCTCGACTCTGGCGATTTGGCATATTTAAGCATACAAGCTGCAAAAATGCTCGATCAGGCTGGTTTTGATAAAGTTTCCATTGTTCTCTCCAATAACCTCGATGAGTTAGTGATTTGGCAAATATTAACCCAAATCATCGAAGAAGCACCTCGCTATGGGGTGGATGCCGAGAAGCTGATTCAACGGTTGGTATATGGCGTCGGAACCCGCCTTATTACCTCTTGGGGAGAACCGGCATTAGGGGGGGTTTATAAGTTGGTGGCTGTGTATGATGATAATCAATGGAAACCGGCGATTAAGATATCCGAATCCTTAGAAAAAACGCCTAATCCCGGTAACAAGAAAATCTGGCGGATTTATGATAAAAGGGGTAAAGCAACCGCGGATATGATTTGTTTACAAGATGAAGACCCACAAACAAAATCCAAATTCACCTTGCGGCACCCTACTGACCATACGAAGTACCGAACACTCCAACGAAGCGATATTTCAAAAATAGAACCACTATTAGAACTTGTTTGGGATAAAGGAGAGTTACCTCATCCTTTGCCAGATTTGGAAACCATCCGTCAACGGCGAGTTAAAGATGTAGAGGCTCTAGATGCAGGTGTACGCCGGTTAATGTATCCTCACATCTATCATGTCTCGCTTTCTCAAAAACTTTGGGACCTCAAACAGGAATTAATCGAAAAATCCCAACCAAGTATGGAC
>DYKV01000523.1 GCA_020722415.1 Anaerolinea sp. | reverse complement strand
AGTGTATCTCCATCCTTATAAAAACCTTGGAAATATTGCCCGAAGAGTCAAGCTCCATCCACTTTTGGGATATTGTAAATGTGTCTTCTTGGGCAAGGTTGATTTCTGCCGGATCGCCATGGGAATATGCCAATAATTCCAAAGAATCGGTAATTAGCGGATTCATTTTCTGAAACACCTGCGCGGTTTAATGAACGAAGTGACGAAATTTGTTTTGTAAATAATAGCTTTGTAATATTTACGAATTGGGCCTCTCAGCACACAGTTTAAGCGATACAATACTTGAAAACGTTTCTCATGTCGATAAATTGTATATACCGGTTATTAAACCGGCAATATGGACAGTAAACATTTGCGAAATTCGCTGAAATCGCACATCAATACGGTGTATGCCTTACATCTTTCTCCTGTGCGGCTTGCACCGTATTATGCAGCGGGGTCATACTACAGTTTGCCCCACCTCTTCTTAAGAAATTATTTGACTGGTAAAATTTGATACTCAAATTGATAACCGGCGTTCTCTAGGATGTCTTTAATTTTCGTCCTGATTTCTTTGTAGTCGAATTGATACGAATATTCTTTCCCGAATAAATTCGATTGCTCCTCGATTGTCCTCTGGGGGGCTTTGCTGAAGGTATTGTATGTTTCCTTCTTCACACCAAAGCCAGATGACATATCAAGGTCTAAATCCCCTCCGCTGGATAATCCTGAGCTAGCTTCAATCAGCATTTCGGAGAACTTGACTGTCTTTGCACCTTCATCAATTCTCATTTTTAACGCATAGGTTAGTTTCTTTTTCGAGAGAAACGCTTTCCGTTCAGCGATGGTTGTCGAGAAGTCCCACAGACCTTTCTTTTCGTTCCACTTTCCGTTGTAATTTTCAAGGCTTTTCTTGATGCTATCTATGACATTTGGCATCTTTACCTTCCTCTAAACAATAAAGATTCTTAAATTTAAAATTTTGGTTACTACTCAGGAATTAATGTTCCGAGCGAAAGCGAGAAACCATAAACTGTTGGCTAAGATTTCTCTCGCTGACGCTCCTTCGAAATGACACACGCCGGTCATTTCAACGAACGCAGTGAGGAGAAATCTTATAGCAGCCAATCCGTAACGCGGCATTCATGCCGCAACCAAACGGCGAAATCAATGTCTACAAAATTTGCGCGTTCGATGCAAATGCTGCACGGTAATACTATAGATTTCTCAGTCGCTGACGCTCCTTCGAAATGACAGAACAGGCATTTGAATTCCATCAAAATTGACATGGCTGAGCAGTTACAAATTATGCTGATTATAATGAATTAATGAAAAAAGAACCAGTCTCAGTACCATATACAAAGACCAGAAATTTAATATATCTGAACAAATCCACTAACAAGACACAAACAATTACCCCTTACCAGCGGTGAAACATCCTTTCCCGGCCGGCAAGCTGCCCGTTTGAGGCTGCTTGGTGATTGGTTCGGCAGTGACAACCAATATTCGCCGGATCCAACGCCGCCTGATTACCAGTACAA
>DYKV01000077.1 GCA_020722415.1 Anaerolinea sp. | reverse complement strand
CTTTGCTCATTATCCTTTTTCATATTGAGAATTGCTGCTCTCTCGAATTTTTCTTTGACTTTTTCAATTCAAGGGGGTATAATATATTCTTGCGATAAAAATTGATGAGATATTTGTCGTAATCCACCGATTTGGTGGATAATTAATCTTTATTATTACTGGAGTGTGGCGCTATGGAAACGAACGTAATAGCAGCCGCGGAAACTGCACAACAGATTGCTTTAGATGATATTAAACGAAAAACCCATTTCAATGGTGTAGTAAAAAAAATCACCTTGGCGGGGGCTCTCGTTGATATCGGATTAACTGTTCCAGGTGTAGTGCATATTTCCCAATTACAAGAAGGACCAACTAACCGGGTCGAAGATGTAGTGCAGGTTGGACAGAACGTAGATGTCTGGGTTCGCCGGGTAGATCCCAAAAAGAAGCGCATCGAATTAACCATGATTAAACCCCTCGACCTGGAATGGCGTGAAATAACCCCCGGTATGGTGGTCAAAGGTAAAGTATCCCGTTTAGAAAAATTTGGGGCTTTTGTTGAGATCGGCGCCGAGAGACCCGGTTTGGTGCACATTAGCGAGATGACTCATGGCTACATTAAATCCCCAGCCGATTTAATTAAAGAAGGAGACGAGGTTGAGACGCAGGTCTTGGCAGTCAATCGCCGCAAGAAACAAATTAAACTCTCGATGAAATCCCTCGAAGAAATCCCCCAGCCAGTCGAAAAACCAGCCAAACCAATTGCTCGTCAGGTAACGGAAAAAGAAATACCTGCACAACCTCCAATCGAAGAAGACCCGACTGCCATGGAAATGGCTTTGCGCCAAGCCATGGAACGCTCTAATGTAAAGCTTGAGGGTTTGCTTCGCTCGAATAAACGGAGAAAAAAATCGAATATTAATCAGCTTGAGCATATTTACGAGCGGACTCTTCAGAACAAACGGAAATAATCATTACACAAAAAACTGAGAAAAGCGTGGGCTCTAACCCACGCTTTTCTGGTTTTTAATTAAGCTTCCCGAAATTCCCCTTCGACCACATCGCCCTCACCCATTCCGGATGAACCATGGCCGTTGCTGCCCGACTCAGCGGGATTGGATTGCGCTTGTTGGGCATAAAGTTGTTGGCTCAATGCATGGAAGGCATTTTGCAAATCATCACTTAACCGTTTAATCCGCTCGATGTCTTCTCCTTTGACGGCTTGGCGTAAATCATTGATTTTTTGCTGAATCGATTCACGCTCCGTCAGCGGCACTTTATCACCAAGTTCTTTCATGGTTTTTTCAGTTTGATAAGCCAGGTTATCAGCAGTGTTGCGGGCTTCCGCCAATTCGCGGCGGCGGCGGTCCTCAGCTTCATGCTCCTTTGCCTCGCGCACCATGCGTTCTATGTCATTCTGCTTGAGGTTAGTCGAGGCTGTAATGGTCACCTTTTGTTCTTTTCCAGTAGCTTTATCACGAGCAGTCACATTGAGGATACCATTGGCATCAATATCAAAAGTGACCTCAATTTGTGGAATACCCCGCGGCGCTGGTGGAATACCTTCTAAGCGGAAACGCCCTAAACTCATGTTATCCGCAGCCATTGGCCGCTCACCCTGCAAGACATGAATGTCCACTGCGGTTTGATTATCTTCCGCAGTAGAAAAAACTTCACTACGACGCACCGGTATGGTCGTGTTGCGCTCGATTAGCGTGGTCATCACACCGCCTAAAGTCTCAACGCCTAATGATAGTGGAGTGACATCTAACAAGAGCACATCCTTAACCTCACCAGCTAAAACGCCGCCTTGGATGGCTGCGCCAACTGCCACGACCTCATCTGGGTTTACTCCCTTGTGCGGTTCCTTATTGGTAAGCGAGCGCACTAGTTCCTGTACCATTGGCATTCTGGTAGCACCACCGACAAGAACAACCTCATTGACATCAGTTGGCTTCAAGCCGGCGTCCTTTAAAGCTGCATTAAATGGTCCGCGTAGCCGCGCAACCAAATCCTCGGTTAATTGCTCGAACTTAGCCCGGGTTAGTTTAAGCTGCAAATGCTTTGGACCAGATGCGTCAGCGGTGATATAAGGCAGATTAATCTCTGTTTCCATGACACTAGAAAGCTCGATCTTTGCCTTTTCGGCTGCCTCGCGCAATCGTTGCAGCGCTTGCCGGTCAGTGCGTAAATCAATTCCGTTTTCTCGTTTAAATTCATCCGCGACCCAATTTACGATACGCTCGTCCCAATCATCACCACCAAGATGAGTGTCGCCATTTGTGGCTTTCACTTCAATCACGCCATCTCCCACTTCGAGGATACTGACATCAAAAGTACCCCCACCAAGGTCAAAGACCAAGATGGTCTCATTTTCTTTTTTATCGAGCCCGTAAGCTAAAGCAGCCGCAGTGGGTTCATTGATGATCCGCAATACCTCCAATCCAGCAATCCTACCAGCATCTTTTGTGGCTTGCCGCTGGCTGTCATTGAAATAAGCCGGAACTGTGATGACAGCTTTTGTCACCGGTTCTCCTAAATAAGCTTCGGCATCGGCTTTGAGTTTTGCCAAAATCATTGCCGAAATCTCTTGCGGGCTGTACTCGCGTCCAGTGATCGGGATTTTAACCCGAGCATCGTTAGCCGGTCCGCGCACAATCTGATAGGAAACCATCTTGCGTTCACTTTCCACTTCATCGTAACGCCGACCCATAAACCGCTTTATGGAATACACCGTGTTTTCAGGGTTAATTACTGCCTGCCGCTTCGCAGTTTGCCCAACCAACCGCTCTCCATTTTTATTAAAAGCTACTACAGAAGGCAACAAACGACTTCCTTCGGCAGTCGAAATGACAACCGGGTCACCACCTTCCATAACAGCTACTACACTATTGGTAGTCCCTAAATCTATACCTATAATCTTCGCCATAGGCCTCTCCTCTTCATTACTTTAAATTTATACTTGGTTCTATCTTTTGATAGGTTACTCCAGTTGTGCAAGAATTTCGTTAACATTACATCGGAAAATTATCAGTATGTCTGGAGAACTTACGCAAGCTTGTAACACTTCCTTCAGTCAAATCCATTTAAGGTTGCAATTTGACAGAAAAAGGAGCATCCGACGGAACAATCTGGTCACGCCTAGATATAGGGGGCATTCTTGATGGCTATCGTATATTTACCGCTTATTTTTTACAATTATGTCTATAACAAAATATTTTGCATTTTTGGGGCGAGAGGGATGTGCACATCTTAAATTATTATTATTTTTTAACAAATCGTAAGGTTGTTAACTTGCGCCAATTGGGTTCTTTCTGCTAGAATAATCCAGACGCTACTACAGATCTGGTATCCTGTTTTAGAGCGGTAAAGCTCACATCTGTATATTCTTATCGGAATTTCAATTTACTATTATAGCGTTTTCCCTTTGCTAACGAAGCGCAAAGGGTGTAGATAAGCGTTGTCATTATCCAGATACAAGGAGGTAGAGGGTATGAAAGCAGAGCATGCCTGGCAAGCCGCAATTGGGCAACTCCAATTTGAAATGCCCCGCGCTGCTTTTGATACTTGGGTGCGCGACTGTGAATTTCTGGCTTATGAAGATGGCTGTTTTATAATCGGCGTACCCAATGCGTATGCGTGTGATTGGTTAAAAAGCCGCCTATCCAGCACAGTTAGCCGTATATTAACCGGTTTGATGCACCGCACCGTGGAAATCCGTTTTACCGTTTGGCAAAACCAATCCGAAGAAACCGCGGTAGAAACAAAGACTACTCTCGGTGAATCCTCTTCGCCAGCCATACAAAGCGGCTTTCAGCTCAATCCTAGCCTCAATTCCAAATATACATTTGACAGTTACGTGGTTGGGGCAAACAATCGGCTTGCGCATGCCGCCTCCCTTGCTGTCGCAGAAAAACCCGCCCATGCCTATAACCCATTTTTCCTTTATGGAGGAGTTGGCCTCGGTAAAACCCATTTACTGCATGCTATTGGAAATGTTTGTCAGCAAAACGGATTTCAAGTCCTCTATACCTCCTCGGAAGAGTTCACCAATGATTTGATCAATGCCATTCGTACCCATACTACCCCGGCATTTCGGGAAAAATATCGTCAAATTGACGTTTTATTAATTGATGACATCCAATTTATTGCCGGCAAAGAATCAACCCAAGAAGAATTCTTCCATACCTTCAACACCCTACATGGACAAAACAAACAAATCGTGATCTCCTCTGACCGTCCCCCCAAATCATTGGTCACCTTGGAGGAGCGATTACGTTCACGGGTAGAGTGGGGATTAATTGCCGATATCCAACCCCCTGATTTAGAGACTCGTCTAGCTATTTTACGCACCAAAGCGCACGAGAAAGGGTATCATGTTTCTGACGAAATCCTATTGCGCATCGCCCAGAGAATACAATCTAATATTCGTGAGCTTGAGGGTGCATTGACTCGTGTGGCTGCTTATGCACAATGGTCGGGAGTGACCGTAACGGCTGAATCAGTAGATAGTGCATTGGGCGATTTTCTCTCCCAAAAGAAAGAGATTGACCCACAGGCAATCATTCATAAAGTAGCCGAATCATTTGGGGTGACCATTGAACGGCTGCTCAGTCCAGATCGCTCCCGCGAGGTTGCCTTGCCGCGGCAAATTGCAATGTACTTGCTTCATGAACACGCCAATCTGTCTTTACCCCAGATTGGGGATACCTTAGGAGGCAGAGATCACACAACGGTGCTTTATGGCTGTGAGAAAATCAAGGGCTTAATGGAGGCTGACGAGCGTTTGCGCCGTAAGGTAACTGAAATACAAAGTCATTTCTATACCCACCCAACAAATTAAATCATCTACCTTGTGTAGAGCTAATCAACATGCTACTCTTTAGTAGCTATTTGCCAGTCATTTATGCTTAATCCGATCCAACCTTTGGCAGAAATTATCTATAACTCCTTTAATCCCTCTTATCTGGTCTCTGAGCGATGGTTTTGGGGTAGGTGTTGAACTCTCAATTGCTTGCCAGGGATCTAAATCAAACATTTTGCGGGTGACATAGCTGCTAAAAAGTTTTAGAGTCGCCACGGTGGGTGCAGCCAGAATTAAACCGATCAATCCGATTAAATTTGCCGCGATCACCGCGGCAATTAATACCGCGGCAGGGTGTACTCCCAAAGCTTGACCCATAAAACGCGGCGCAATGATATTATCGAATATCTGATCGGTGATAAACGCCAAGGCGACAACCAATAGGGCATATTGCAGCGGAGATAGACCAAAATAATTCCATCCCTGAAAATAAGTAACCAATATTGTGGTAACCCAAAGTACTGCTGGCCCAATATAGGGTATCAAGCGGGCAAAGCCAGCCAAAACTGCAATTCCAATTGCAAATCGTACCCCAAGTACTGCCATCAAGACACTGTATACAAGTATCACCAACCCAATGATCAACAATTGACCGCGTAAAAAGGCATTCCAAATATTCCGCAATTCCTTGCTCAAGCGCTGCAAATCCGCTTGATAACCGGGCACCTCAATATGGACGAGTTCCCCTGAAACACGCCCAGCATCTGCCAACAAAAAATAGGAGATGACCAGCACAAACAAACTCCAACCAATGGTGACTGCTGCTGAAGTGGCTATGCTGCTGATCAAACTACCGGCTTTGCCTAATAAGGGCTGCAAAGCAGAGAGTAGTTGATTGGTCAACGTAGCCAAGTCATAATTCGCTAAGCTAAAATGGAATGGGCCTAAATCATAGGAGCGTTGGGAAAGCTGGGCGACAATATCCGGTAAGTTCTTGACATTATTTTGGATGAAAGCGATTAAACTCTGAAATTGCTGTACGACCGCTAAGCCGGACAGGGTAAACAAACTTACTAAAATAATAAAAAGGATCAAGTAAATTAAAGTAACTGCAGTCCGCCAAGGAATTTTTATCACTTTGCTTAGCCAGGCGGTTATGGGATATAAAATATAGGAAAGCATAAAAGCTAAGATCAGCGGTCCGATTAAGTTGCGGAATTTGACCAGTAGGGCAGCCAGTATTGCCACAATGGAGAGTCCTACAATCATCTTGGTGGACGACCCCCATTTTGGCGAAGAACTGCTATTTTCTATCATGGAGTTACCTTTTACCCTTTATATCCTTCTCGATGAATTTGAAAATAACTTTTCCCACCAACGCGGGTTGGGTGGGGGTAGTGGGCTGCTCATGCTACTTGGAAATGGATCGAGATCAAAAACATTGGCATAGACATAGCGACCAATTACCCGCAAGGATGCAATCGTTGGAGCAGCCAGAAAAATCCCTAAAAAACCAGCCAGCAATGCCCCGGCAACAATCCCCAAAATAACCACAACCGGAGGCAGACGAACACTGCGTCCTATAATCCGCGGGATCAAATAATTCAAATCAAATTGTTCATATATCAAATGCAAACCTATCACGATGAGCATGAAGATCCAATTCGGGATTGGTAACCAGGTCGAACCAATAAAAAAAGCAAGTAATGCAGCAAAAAACAACCAGATACCATGGCCTAAACTGGGAAGGAATTCCATCAACCCAGCAAAAATCGCCATTGCTAGCGGGAAAGGCAACCCAAGGATGAAACCAAAGACTGTGAAAAGTACGGTAACCACACTAGCTAAGATTAATTGGCCGCGGAAAAATGCCCCCCAGATTTGGCTGATCTCATTGCGAAGCATGGTATAGTCGCGCCGGTACATTGGGGGGATAATTCCAGCAATCCATTGACTGATCTTCTCGCCATCTTTGATAAAATAAAAAGCTATCACCGCAATGAATATCATCCAAACTACTGAGGAGAGAATTTCAATTGCCAGCGAAACTGTCCGGCCTAAAAAAGGCGAGAAGGCAGTTTGTAATGATCCGCTGAGGTTATTCATCAATGCATCTAAATCGATCACAAAACCAGCTACGTTGTAACGGTGCCCTAAAAAATTCTCAATTGACCGAATGATGTTCTGAATATCCCCACTCAAGCCGCCCATTTGTTCAATAAAGGGGGGAATGATTAACGCAAACAACAAGGCAATCAAACCTAGTAACATAATATAAGCGGAAAGGATTGCCAAGCCACGTGGCAAGTGTATGTGCTTTTCTACAAGATTAACGGCGGGAGAGAGAATATAAGCAAGGATGATCGCCAAAATTAATGGCGGTAAAACCGCGCCGAAACGGAAAAGCAGATAGATAAATAAGGCTAGCGCAAGGATTACCACCACTAACTTGGTCAAAGGAGACCAACGCGGGCGATCTACCATAGTCATGAATCAAGTTATTTTATAAAGAATGAAAGAATGATCATGATTATGAAAAATGTACCCGCCAATGTCCCAATTCGTTTTAAGTCCTTTATCACCGGCGTATAGTCGGGGTTAAAGCCTTTCTCTGCTGTCTTAGGCTGCGGTGGTACGATTTCTTTTGGGCTAGCGCTAAATTTCACATCTGCTGATGTGGCCCGAGTTTGTTTTTTCGTCTTTTTACTCATCCGAAAACCTCCAGATATATTTCATTCAACTGCCGTTTTGCAGTTGTCCAATTACTACAATTCGTTGCTTATCAACCAGATAAGGATAACATGAAATCAAGGTCACCGTTGGATTGGAACTCGATGCCATTACTTCCACATCGGTTGGTTCAACAATTTTAATCGCGGTGATGATATATGTATATGATTGTTGACTGGTAAATAAAACTATGCTATCACCCGTTTTTAATTTGTCTAAATCACGGAATATTTCACCAAAAATATCATTATGCGCAGAGAGAATAACATTGCCAACCTCACCTGGATCCGCTGAACCAGGATGCTGTCCCACTCCTTTTTTTAGCTGTTCCCAACCATCTCCCTGCACCACTGGTGCATCTACTTTAATGGCTGGAATTTGAATGCGAATCGCTTGTTTAGGACCTGGAGTAGGCAATGGAAGACTAGCCAAGGATTGCATGATGGGGCGTAAATGTTCGGGTATTTCGGCTTCATTTGGTCTGGCACCTTCCGCAGAATTGGGTGGATGATGCCCGGATGGTAATACCACTGCCATCAATAACGGTGTGGGTGTTAGGGTGGGTTGTTCCAAAGCTGCCACCACTTCCCGGTTAAGTTCACGAAGGAGGCTCAATCCATTAAAAACGACGAATAAAAAACCCACTACCGCCACAATCTCGATCACAAAGAGTAACCCATCAATTGTTTTTCGCTTACGGGAGAGAGGCGGCGATTTTTTATCCTCGTCTAGTTCAATTTCTTCAATCCGCGCGGCAGGTAAGGATTGATTAGCTAAAATGCTTTCATCAGGGGTAACCGATACAATCCGTCCGCTGCGCTTATAATGCAAAAGGCGATCTTGCCTAGCTGCGCGGCGTTTTTCGATCAGCAACCAACGTAATTCTTCTTCTGATAAATCTTCGGCTCTCCTGTTTTTTGTCACAAAGGAAATTATACCTTAACCAGCTTTGTTTTCCTTTTCAGACTTTTCAGCAAACAATATCCCTCCTTCACTCATCTTATACAGATTGTCTAACGCCTCCCTCACCTCTGAAATATGCAATGGGCGTTGCTCGAGCCGATGAATCAGCTCACCCCGCTCGGCTTTTTGGAGAGCTAGTTCCTTTACCGAACAATCCGAAGCAATCGCCTCTTTCGCTAATGCAGCGGCAGCATTATAACCAATCAATGGGTTCAGAGCTGTGACGATAATCGCGTTTTTTTCTAGCCAAGTGAGGGCTTTCGCTCGGTTTGCTTGAATACCACTCACACACTTCTCACTAAAAGCATCCACCGCCGCAATCATTATTTGCATCTCTTCGAACAAACAATTCCCTATCAAGGGCATCATTACGTTTAATTCCAACTGTCCCGCTTGAACAGCCAAGGTTAGGCTATGGTCCAAACCCTGTATAGCATACATTGCCATGTTGACCATCTCTGCCATGACCGGATTGACTTTGCCCGGCATGATACTAGAGCCGGGTTGAACAGGTGGAAGATAAATTTCATTTAATCCCGTAGCAGGACCCGAAGCCAATAAGCGAATATCGTTGGCTATTCGAGTTAATGTTATGGCTAACACCCGTATTGCACTAGAAAACTCGGCAAAATCAGCCATTGATTGCATGGATTCAAACAAATTATCGGCGGGGATCAAATCCCACCCGGTCAGTTCTTTCAACTTTGCAATCATAGCGAAACGGTATGCTGGATGAGCATTTAATCCAGTGCCAACTGCTGTCCCCCCAATACCCAACCGTTTCAACCCTTGTGCAGCGCTATGGATGCGTTCTAGATCACGCTCAACCGCACGCGCATAACCGCCGAATTCCTGACCCATCCGAATCGGCACCGCATCCTGTAAATGGGTACGACCCGATTTGAGAACATCGTCAAATTCCTTTGCCTTCTCCCCCAATATATGGATCAACTTTTTTACTGTCGCATCCAATTCACCCATCCGCCATAAACACCCCAAGCGGATCGCAGTAGGAATGGTGTCATTGGTGGATTGGCTCATATTGACGTGATCATTAGGGTGCACCCGATATTCTCCTAATTTTCCGCCAAGCAACTGAGTTGCCCGATTGGCAATCACTTCATTAACATTCATGTTATGACTAGTACCAGCGCCAGCTTGAATCGGGTCCACCACAAATTGCTCATCCCACTTAGCCTCCATAACCTCTTCAGCCGCGGTAACAATCGCATTTGCCCGCGCTTCATCCAATAATCCAAGCTCATGATTTACCTGCGCAGCGCAGTATTTTATCAAAGCCATTGACCAGATAAACGCCCGCCAAGGACGCCTTCCGGTTATAGGGAAATTCAGCCGTGCCCGTTGGGTTTGAATGCCGTATAAAGCATCTTTCGGCACAGCCAGATCTCCCAATGAATCATGTTCTATGCGGAATTCATCTCCCATATTACCTCTCCTTAATTGCATAATATAATCCATTTTGTCCATTTTATAAAGGAAAACCCAGCAATTCTCAATATAAAATAACCGCTCAGCCAGCTTGTTGGCTGGTTATATTCGGCGGGATAAATCCCCGACTTAGTTCATGTAAGCCGGCTAAAGCCGGCTGTACTGGCAGCCCGATGGGCTTTCTTTTACTGAGGCAGAGCTTCCAGCCCGCCAAGTTTGGCAGAAAAT
>DYKV01000076.1 GCA_020722415.1 Anaerolinea sp. | reverse complement strand
TGCCCCACAGTGGCGCTGGTCTCCGACTTGTGCTTATGGAAAATCAGAGATTTGCTCAACAGTGACGGACACTTTGTACTTAGTGCATAGACACGGCTTCCAATCCATCAAACTTGACAGAAAGTCACCTTTCTGAACAATTACACTAGTCTAGTGAAAGCCCCAAATTCGGGATGCGCCGGATGTATTTTGCCAAAGTCTGCTAAACGATTTCAAGCCAAATTGAGAATTGCTGGTTTCTCAGTCGCTACGCTCCTTCGAAATGACAAAACCCCTCCTTTGAAAATGTTCTGGCTCCTATGAGCCATTTTCATCCGCCAATGGTGAGCTTTAGCTCAGCAACAACTCCTTGTATCTTTTTGCTAAAAGTCAATCATAATGAGAGGATTCAATAATCACTATAATTCGATAATTGGAAAGGATAAGGAATGGCATTTATTAACATCCAGCTATGTTAAAATTCATTCTATGGGTAAGTTAAAAGACAGGATAAAACAGTTCTTTCCAAGACAATTTTTCACTATTTTCTGGCTTCTTTTTGTATTTATCCCCTATGTTATCCTTTCAACCCCGTTGTATACCCCGTTAGCGCAGAGTCCTCAACCAACCGCTCACCTCTCTACACCACAAACGGATCAGTTCCCACTGGTAAAACTTCTCTTGGACCTTCAGAAACCAGATGGAAATTTTGTTCACGGCTTAAGAAGGGAGAACGTTCAACTCCTGGAAAACGGGCAACCGGTGGTCTTGCAAGATTTTCGGGAAGAGCATATCGGCATTCAATTGGTGTTTGTCATTAATCCGGGTGACACTTTCTTGCCGCGCGATCGAGATGGTAATTCTTTTTATGATCTTCTGATAAGTAATTTAGTCGAATGGGCAAGAAGGCGACTCGGCTCTACAATAGACGACCTAAGTATTCTGGTGACGGATGGACCAAGCCGCACCCACCTCAACAACCCCTTGGAACTTTTTTATACTTTAGCCTCTTATTCTCTGCCACCTAATCCTACCCCATCATTGGACGCTGCTCTTCAAGCCGTGGAAATCGCAGCCGATACGCCACCCCGACCAGGGATGAAACGCCTGGTGATTTTTATCACTGCGCCATTAACCGATGATCAAATTGTCAGTTTGAAGAATCTTCAAGCCCGCGCCACCGAAGAACAAGTACGCTTTATTATCTGGCTAATCTCTTCTCCATCCATACCCAATCCGATTAACCCTTCGCTAAGCCAATTTGCCGAACAAACTCAAGGATCCATCATTCTTATTAAAAAACCTCAGGATATCCCCAATTTAGAAGCTATGTTAGCCCCGCTGCGTAATAGCTATTTCCTGAGTTATCTATCTCAAATAAAAACCGCTGGTGAACAGCGATTGTCTGCGGAAATTCATACTCCAGATTTGAATATTACAGTGCCGGCAATCACATTCAATCTCGATTTGAAACCACCCAGCCCTGCCTTCATCTCCCCTCCCACAGAGATCCTCCGCCAAATACCTGTTTCACCAAGCAGCGGGAATAGCCTTCCCTCCAAAAGCAGCGAACTGCAGCCCGACCAGGTGACTTTAAATCTCCTTATTGACTTTCCCGATGGACGCCGCCGACCGATCGAATTATCTCGTTTGTTCGTTGACGGGACAATCATCAATGAAATTAAACAACCTCCTTTTGATCAGCTACTCTGGGACTTAACCCCTTATGATCATTCTGGCCAACATATTGTCCAGGTCGAAGTAGTTGATCAATTAGGCTTGAGTGGAAAAACAATCGAAATCCCCGTTTATATCAAAGTAGATTATCCTGCTCAGTCATCAATTAAATTCCTTAACCATAATTTACTATGGATCGCGATCAGCATTGTCCTGTTTTCAGCTGCACTTTTTTTAGTGGTGCTAATCATGGGTGGACGCCTTAGCCCGGCTTCACAACGATTAAGCCAGCGTTTAAGTTCCCCGCGCAAATATTCTCGTGATCCCTTATCACAAACGGTTCCGATTCCAACGCTTCCGCCCCGCAGTCCTCTAGAAAAACCGGTCGTCACCCCAAGCACCGCACAAGATTCTCCGCCAGTAGTCCATGCTCAGCTCGTCCGCTTAGGCGGAGTGAACCCTAATATAACCATCCCATCTTTCCCTATCACCAACGATGAGATAATTATCGGTAAACGGCCTGGCACCGCTCAACTTATTCTCGATGATCCCTCGGTGGATGCATTGCATGCCCGCTTGGTGCGATTGGAAAATGGGCGTTACCGCTTATATGATAGCGGGTCTTTATATGGCACTTGGGTTAATTACACACCTATCTCGAAAGAAGGCGTTTTATTGGAAGATGGAGACTTGATTCATTTCGGTAAAGTGGGTTTCCGTTTCACCACCGGCTAAGGCAGGCTGGCATAATAAATTTGATTACCGTACGCTAGAAATGCTAAGCGGTGATCGGTGGAGATTGCGATTGCGCTAGCTGGTTTTGCCCGTGGCAGGGTTGTGTATGTGGATAGTGGATTCTGGCGATATTGGACATGAAATGCCAATGATCGCAAACTAAATTGATAAATAGCCGGAGTATTTGGTTCTAGAAAATATAAAGCTGGGTCAGGGGGCTGCGAAGCAAAAACCCGGTTAAATGGCGTTTCAGTTTTTAATACTTGGTTTACTCGCCCCGGCCGAGAATCTTTATATGGTTGGGGATCATTACAACGGGTTGGAGTGACAGCATTATAGGCACACTGGACAAGATGCCCATCTTGATAAAGCAAGTATAAATCGTCTTGAGACACAGCAAAATCGAGGATATTTTTCATTGGGGGGATATCTTGCGAAAAGAATAATTCTGGTTTTTGATTGGTCTTTCCGCCCCAATAAATCCAAACTGCGTTCTTTTGGGGATCCAACCCATAGAAATTCCCCCTCTCCACCAAGAAACCAGTTAAGCTCCCCAGTCCGTTATCAGGGGGGGTTAACTTATCTAAATGCGGATTCTGATTGGCTGGACAGGTAACGACATTCCCTTTCGCATCAGCAGCGCGGATAACTGAATACACTTCGTTTACGCGCTTCTCCACCGAAAAACCGATTAATTTTCCCATTGCCAATCCATTTATTCCTGGTCCGCAAGAAGTCTCGGGGTGTAAGACGTATCCTCGCGAAGCTGTTTCAGCCCGCCAAACAACACCAGAAGTAGCGTCTAGCAGAAATAACTCGTTTTCGGTTGCGATCATTTTTACTATCTGCGCATCCGAAGCCAATCCTTCACTCAAGGCAGGCATAAAATCCAAGCGCTGGATGAAATCCAGTTGATCAAGGGCAGTTTGAGCCTTAGCTCGCAGTGTCTGTGCTGCGGGAGATTGACCATACTGCTCCGCTTGATCTAAATATTTTAGCACAGCGATCCAGGCAGTCCGTTGAGTCAATGGATCAGACTGCCCTTGTGCGTAGGCAGAAGATTGTTGCGCCAAGGCATAATAGCCTGCGAACTCGCTTACCCTTCCCTGGCGAAGGTATATCGCACTGGTAATCGCCACCACAATTAATGGGACGAGGATCGCAATAATCGCCATAATGGAAGTGGGGATTTGGAAAATGTTTTCAAGCGGTTTTATCTTTTCGATTCCCTTGTGCAAGGTTGGCGAGATTGCGCCCCAAAACGCAGCGCGTTTGGGCTGTGCAATAGACTTTTTCGGGACATCAACCGATGAAAGACCTTGTTCAGGCTGATGAATAGAAGGAAGTTCTTTTCCGGTAAGGGAAGATAGATTATCCGCCCCAGCAGTTACTCCTTTGGGAGGAATGGCTGTTGATGCAACTTCAGAAACTGCAACAGGTGGAAATGTCTGCTCCGTTTCCGTGCTCATCTCGCTAATTGCTACTTCAATCCCTTCCGTCTCCTTTTTGGGTTCTTGCACTATTTGGGGCTGTGGGGTGGGTTCAGCCAACTCGCCAACTTGAGAAACCGTATCGGCTGCTGTGGTTTCTTTTAGTTCAGATGTTTCCGGCAGATTAGGTTTCGCCAGCGGTTTTACAGGGAGATAAATTGTCTTCCCTGTCCCACTTTGCAATTGGATTACGATCCCTTCTGCTTTATCGATATTATTTTGGATAAGTTTGCGGCGAATACTCTCTGGACCCTGGCCATAAAGTGAACCCAGGAACAACTCATCCCAGCTTAGAGAGGGTTGTAAGGTTAGGATCAAACTATCGCCGGCATTAATCGGGCATTGAAAATACCGCACTGCGGCACTTTTATTAATTCCCAACCCACCTCCAGCCAAATCTGGATCGTAAAGATGAGTCGCGCCATCTTTATTGATCCAATATGCATGGGTGAGGCCGCTCTGAGCAAATGTAAGTCGATCCGCATGAATAACAAGCTGGTTCAGGTAACCTATTACCCGGTTTTCTTCCCCGCTAGCCCGACCATTCCTCTCCAATAAGAAGTGATTTAAACTTTCGGAAACGACCCGCAGAGCACCAGTCACCGCCCCGGAAGTTTTATAGTATACCTGGCTTAACCTTTGTAATAACTGGGTCTGTTTCTCGGGCGATAGAGTCAAATTGCCAATCAGAGATAATTGCAAGATCAACCAATCATCTTGACGATGACGATGGGCATGCCGCGCCTTTGTTTCAATATATAACCCGACGATGCCAGGTGTTGCCAGTTCCCCAGCAACCTGGTTAGAAAGGGATAGAATGTGCATGTCAAAATTTAATGCCATAGCCATACAATTAAAATAATGGGGGTTGGATAATGGTTTTTAAGCATTATACTGGTAAAATCATGCCCATAGCGTGCGATTCGGACACCAACTTTTATTTCCAGTCTTCAATGTTCCTGCCTAAGGATATTAGTATGGTGCAACTATCACTTATTCAAAACATAGCAGCATTTGAAAACCTATCAGCTATTTGGAATAAACTGTTATTAAAGAGTGCAAGTCACGTGCCGTTTTTACGCCATGAATATTTGTTCAATTGGTGGAAAACGCTTGGCGGTGGCGAATGGCAAAATGGAGATTTAGCTATAATCCTCGCCCAGAATGAGCAACAACAAGTTTTCGGTATAGCCCCCCTTTTTTTAACTCAAAACAAACAAAAGGAAAATGTGTTGATGTTCTTAGGGAGTATTGAAATCTCAGATTTTCTGGATTTTATTGTCTCTCCCGAAGATATGGCTATTTTTTTCCCATCCTTGCTAGAACAACTTTTGCAATGGTCTACTCCTGCATGGCAGGCGCTAGACCTATACAACATTTTGGATGTGTCACCCAGCATCCAAGCCCTCACGGTGGCAGCTCAACAACTCGGTTTAACAGTTCAACAAGAAGTCTTACAACATTCACCCTATATTCCATTACCCAATGATTGGAATACCTATCTATTGGGCTTAGATAAAAAGCAGCGCCATGAAATTCGCCGAAAGATTCGCCGCCTCGAAGAATCGAGCACGGCCTTTCGCTGGTATATCTTAGAGGATGAAAACCGTTTAGCGGACGAGGTAGAAAGCTTATTTGAATTAATGGCTTTTGATCCAGCAAAACGGGCTTTTCTTACACCTAACATGCGCCGCCAAATGCAAGCGACGATTCAGACTGCCTTTCAGAACCATTGGCTGCAGTTAGCATTTTTAGAAATAGAAGGACAAAAAGCAGCCGCTTATCTCAACTTCGATTATGGCAATCAGATCTGGGTTTACAATTCAGGGATAAACAATAACTTCAACGCTTATTCACCCGGTTGGGTTTTATTGAGCTACTTAATTCAATGGGCAATTGGGCATCATCGGGAAACTTTTGACTTTATGCGCGGTAATGAAGATTATAAATATCGTTTTGGGGGCAAAGACCGTTTTGTAAATCGGATCAAAATCACTCGTTAATCGCTAAAATATCGCCCGGGGCATTCCCCAAGCCCCAAGTCGAACACTCTTGGGGTCGCTTGGCCAAATTCCCGCTATTGACTTTCCACACTTTGGGCATTTGCCATCGGCTGTGATGTGGTATTCTTGAATCGTGTACCCATAACGCTTAATCAATAATGTTTGGCAGTAAGGGCAATGGGTGCTTTCGTAATCTTTCACCCGTCCAACAACATTTCCGGCATAGACGTAATGTAAGCCAGCCTCTTGGCCAATTTCAACAGCGCGAATTAAAGTACTCACTGGGGTGGGGGGTGGCTCACTCATTTTATAATCGGGATGATAAGCGGTGACATGCCAGGGAATATCCGGTGAGATAGAGGTCAGAAAACGAGCAGCATCCATCAATTCCCCAACACTGTCATTAAAACCCGGTATAACTAGCGTCACCACCTCCACCCAAAACCCCATTTGGTGAGCTAATTGAATGGTATCCAAAACGTTCTGCAAAACCCCACCAATCCGTCGGTATTGTTTATCTTGCATCGTTTTTAGATCAACCTTATACCCACTCAGGTAGGGTCGTAAATATTGCAATACCTCAGGGGTTGCATTGCCGTTTGAGACATAGACACACTTCAATCCAGCCTGAACCGCTAATCGGAATATCGCTACTGACCATTCTGAGGTTATCAAAGGTTCGTTGTACGAAGAAGCAATAACCTTAGCGCCACTATCTAAAGCCAGTTTGATTATTTGTTCAGCGCTAATCCGCCGGACATAATTAGCAGCCAGGCTAGATGCTGGATCACGCAGGAATTGAGAAGTGAGATAATTCTGGCAAAATTCACAGTGAAAATCACATCCCAGCATACCAAAGGTTAAGGCATCGCTGCCGGGAAGAAAGTGAAAATATGGTTTTTTCTCAATTGGATCCACTTGTAAGCCAGCCACATATCCAAAAGGCACGCGTAATTTCCCATCTTGGTTGAATCGAACTTGACAAATACCCCTCTTGCCTTTTCGGATTAAGCAGCGGTGAGCACAGGCATAACAGCGGACCGAGCCATCGCTGAGCTTCTCATAAAGCTCACCCTCTACCGTTAATGCATCGAGAACTTCGGCTACAGTACTCATGATGTATCCTTTTTCTAGCAAAATCCAAATCTTTGACCGAACAAGTATCCTAATCCACTATCAGATTGCACCAGGAAACCTTTATTAATTTAATGGTGCAGAAACGCGCGGAGCAATCGTAAATCCTTTGATCTCCTTTATTTTTCATGAGAGAAGCCGCTATTCTGGGCGAAATTGGTAATCTCCAGCGCGTTATTCTTTTCCATCTAAAAAAATAATCGCTCATGATTAAAATACCTATTAAATTATTTTTTTTAGCATATTGCTTCGTGAAGAGAGGGTGTCGTCTTCTTTATTATACAACAATCCGTGAGGAAGGAACCTAACCGTCATATTCGGTTCCAGAAATTCTCAAGCTGAAGCAACTCTTCAGCGATATTGTTTGCTGGTTCTATTCGGCGGGATAAATCCCTGCCTTCGTTCCTGGAAGTCGCCTAAAGCCGACTGGTTGGACAGCCCGAAGGGCTTTTATTAGACCGAGGTAGGACTTTAATCCGCCGAATATTTTCCTTTTTTGTACTGAGGCAGGTCTTTCTGTCCGCTGAATATGGCCGGAAATAGCCAGCCTGAACAGTTCCAATCTGAAATAACGAGTCAACATCCTAGGATTTTCGGGAAGCGCTGGATGAGTTTTGCTGAAACCTCACCGATGGTTTTAAGCCAAATTGAAAATTACCCATTCGATTCCATTCAAAACAATTGCGGTAAAATAACAGCATGAACAGATTTCCCTTAATTCAACGCTACTCCATCTTTGTAGACCTGCCGGAACATAGCCGGCTGATAACATTATCTGAGGGTTATACACCGCTCATCCCCCTTCCCCATATTGCCAATCATTTAGGCGGCTCATTCCACCTCTATGCAAAGTATGAAGGGCTCAATCCAACCGGATCTTTCAAAGATCGCGGCATGACCGCTGCAATCAGCGAAGCAGTTGGCCGCGGCGCTCAAACCGTTATTTGTGCCTCTACGGGGAACACCGCTGCATCCGCTGCAGCGTATGCCAGCCGGGCAGGACAAAAGGCGGTTGTATTAATCCCGGAGGGCAAAGTGGCTGCTGGAAAACTAGCTGGGGCGGTCGCTTATGGCGCGCAAGTTATTCAAATCGCTGGGTCATTTGATGACGCCTTGCGTATGGTAGTACAAATAAGTGAACGCCACCCGATTGCTTTGGTGAATTCACTTAACCCTTATCGGTTAGAAGGTCAAAAAACTGCAGCCTTCGAAATTTGCGACGAACTCGGAAAAGCTCCCGATTGGCTTTGTCTGCCAGTTGGGAATGCCGGCAATATCACCGCGTATTGGATGGGATTCAAGCAATACCATGAATATAAAGCAACTGGTTTCCCCCATATCCTTGGCGTCCAAGCAGCCGGTTCAGCTCCACTTGTTTTAGGCCACCCAATCGATCATCCAGAAACGATCGCCACAGCAATTCGTATCGGCCGGCCAGCTAGAGGTGAACAAGCTTTACAGGCAGCAGAGGAATCGGGTGGAAAAATTATTGCCGTCAGCGATCAACAAATTTTAGAAATGCAGCGTGCCTTAGCGAGCGAAGGGGTATGGGTCGAACCGGCATCCGCGGCGGGTTTAGCCGGCTTAGCGGACGAAATCCAAAAAGGTAAATTTGACCCCAAAGGGAAATGTATTGTAGCGGTTTGTACCGGCCATGGCTTAAAAGACCCCGATATTATTGCTAAATCTATGCCTGCACCACAGCGTATCCCCGCCGAGATTGATGCATTAGAGGATTTGATTTTAGGTTAAATATTCCCTGATACTGTCATTTCCGGCGCAGCTTAGCGATTTCCATCCCAACTCTTATGGAGATTGCCGCGGTCACAACCTATCCTTCCTGTAAAGGACAAAGGAGAACGGGAGATTGCTACGGTTGCACGAAAAATTTAGGGTAGATATACTTCTAACGGTTCAATATTAAATCGTTTGTATCGCCACGTGCTCGGTTGTTGTATCTAAAATGAGCATGATTGCACCCATCACTGCCGCCCGATATCCTAAATTAGAAACGACCAATTGAACCGGGGCTGGCAGGACACCTTCTAACCGACTCAAAATTGGTTCAACTAAAATATCCGCCGAGCGGGAGACACCACCGCCTAATACGATCACTTGTGGGTCCAACACCACACTGATGGCGGCGATGACCAGCGCTAAATAATCTACCGTTTCATTAATAATTTCTTGCGCCCAACCTTCTCCTTCTCGGGCAGCATTGAAGACAGTTTCCGCAGACAAGCTCTCTAAATCCACACTTAAGCCACGTTCGGCGATCACCTGGCGAGCGCGAGCTAGCACGCCCGTACCGGAAGCTAAGCTCTCTAATGCACCAAATTTTTCATAGCGCTTTCCTAAGGCAGCCGGACTAGGCGGCAGATAGCCAACTTCACCAGCCGATTGGTGGAATCCACGATAGATCTTTCGATCCAACACGATTCCACTGCCAATCCCAGTGCCAACTGTCAAACAAACCAGACTGCTTGCCCCTTTGGCTGCCCCAAAACCAAATTCTCCTAAGGCAGCCAGATTCACGTCATTTTCGACTTGGACCGGGAGCTGGAAACGTTGTTGGAGAAGTTGGCGTAATGGCAAATCTCGCCAGCCCAAACTCGGCGCCCAGGTAATTATTCCTTGTTCATAGAGTGTGACCCCCGGAGCACCGACACCAATACCCAAGATATTTTGGCCACTGCTGCGGGGTGTTTCAATCAATTCTTGAATTAATTGGCAGACGATTTCGATGTTCTCCTCTGCATTAGCGGAGCTAGAAGGACGGCAGCCTTCGGCGAGGATATTACCATTCAGATCTGCCACAGTGCCATACATTTTAGTCCCACCTAAATCCAATCCGATCACAGCATGAGCAGAGGCGTTAATGGCTAGTAACGAACGCGGTCGCCCCCCGCTGCTTTCCAGGCTGTCTAACCGATAAATTAAATTCTCTTCCATCAACTCATCCAGGATGCGCATGACCGTGGGCATGCTGATATGTAATTTACGCGATAATTCTGAGGGAGAGATAGGGGAACGTTGCCGCATAAGATCCAGGATAGTTGATCGGTTTAAACGGCGCATTAAAGAGGCATTTGCGCTACCCAAAGAAGCAAGCCGAGAAGATTTCATCATAATTCAATTCCTGTGTAAACTTACTAAGTGAAAGAAAGAATAACTTTATTT
>DYKV01000075.1 GCA_020722415.1 Anaerolinea sp. | reverse complement strand
CAAATTGAGAATCGCTGAGAATTTACGCCTATTCTGTTTTATATGGGATTATAATATAGAGTATATATCTCTTATTTCACCTATGGTGTACTCATGGCAGTTGACCGATTTGGCAGAAACTTACATTATCTCCGCATCAGCTTGACCGATCATTGCAACTTGCGTTGTGTTTATTGCATGCCAGAAGATATGGTCTTCCAACCCAATGCAGAGCTCATGCAAGATGATGAGATCCTCGTTCTCGCCGGAATGTTTGCTCAACTAGGGTTTAATAAAATTCGTTTAACTGGAGGGGAACCAACCCTTCGGAAAAACGTCGTGGAACTGGTTCGTGAAATTGCTCATCTACCCGGAATTGACTCGGTTTCGATGACCACCAATGGCATCCTGCTCCCTAGACTAGCGGAGAATCTAGCCAAAGCTGGACTGAAACGGGTCAACATTAGCCTGGATACATTAGATGAAAAAAAATTTAAGACGATGACTCGTTGGGGAAGCATAAAAGATGTCTGGGAGGGGATTCAAGCAGCAGAGCAAGCGGGGTTAACACCGGTAAAGATCAATGCGGTAGTAGTGCGTAATTACAACGAAGACGATGTGTTAGATCTAGCTCGGCTCACATTAACCCATCCCTGGCAAATTCGCTTTATTGAAATGATGCCCCTTGGCGGAGCAACTGAATTTCAACAACAATTGGTGGTCTCAGCAGCAGAAATCAGCAGACGAGTGGAGCGAGAATTTGGCGAATTAATCCCACTTCATAATGGGAAATTGGATGGAGAAGCGCGAGTCTACCGTATTCCCGGAGCATTAGGTGAGGTTGGTTTTATCGCCTCGGTTACAAAACCATTTTGTGCTTTATGCACGCGGGCTCGTCTTACTGCGGATGGTTACCTGCGCCTTTGTCTATTGCGGGAGGGCGAAGTTGACTTACTTACTCCATTGCGGCAAGGAGCCAGCCCAGCTGAACTTCGCCAGTTGATTCTCGACGGATTATGGCAAAAACCATGGGGGCACGGACTTGCTCACAATGAAGTCGCCGTTAATCGCGTCATGAATCAAATTGGGGGGTAATTTCAACCAGCGAAAAACTTGGGACATTTATGATGAGCGCTTAATGAATCTCCCAAAATTAAACCTCCATCTCCTCGCCTTCATTTTCTTATCCGTTCTTTTTCCCATCTCTTATACCCAATATCCGCTCTTTTCCTCTAATCAAAACACGTATTTCTTGCCCGGATTTGCCTGTGCCGGGGTTGGTAATCTAAACCACGATTGGCTAGCTAACACCCAAGATACCAGCCCTCTTTTTTCTTGGCTTGTTTGTCAAACAATTAAATGGGTTCACTGGAATGGCATTTTTTATTTGTATTACGGTTTCATCCAAGCTATTTATTTTGTCACCTTTTATAAATTAATTGCTTATCAGATCAATTTATCCTCCTTTGCTCGAAAATCATTCGCCATAGCCGCGATTTTCCTTATCCATTCTGCCGCTGTCCGTTACCTGCTCACTCATCTAATCGGAGCAAATTGGTCGTATATTCTAGAAGGTGGGCTGGCTAATCAACGCATATTAGGCAGCGTCTTTCAGCCAAGCGTATTTGCCGTCTTCCTTCTTCTCTCAGTGGCGCTGGCTTTAGATAAACGCTTCAAATGGGCGGTATTATCTTTGGCAATAGCTGCCTGGTTTCATCCCACGTATCTATTACCAAGCGGCATGCTATTGTTAACCTATTTCATAATAATTTGGCAAGAGAATTCGGATTTAGTTAATAACAAATCCGATGGATTCGTCCGCCAGCTCGTTCAACTCACCATGCTTTATATCATACTCATTTCGCCGATTGCCTACTATACTATTTCTCATTTTGGTATTAATATCCATGCAACTGCTCGAGAAGCAGCAGATATTTTGGTACATGTCCGTATTCCCCATCACGCCGATTTGCGCACTTGGTTCAACTTTACCAGTCTCGTTCAACTTGGGTTAATCCTATCGGCATTATACCTTACCCGCAAGCGATCTCTGCGCACCATTATCGGTATACCTTTTATAATTGCTCTTACTCTCACCATTTTCCAAATTATCACCCAAAACAGCCAACTCGCCCTGCTATTCCCTTGGCGAATATCGGTTGTGCTTATCCCTATCACCATGAGCATCTACTCTGCCTGGCTCATCAATAAACTTCTTCCAGCTCAAAACCCTTCCTATACCTCCCTCTTTTCCTCCGCAAAATTCAACCGTTTCCTCCCGTATATAAGTATCGGCTTGATTCTAATATGTGGGGGGATTGGATGTATCCGGTTCTACCTGGACCTCAAACGGTATAATGCTGCTCCTGAAAACCTCCTCTACAATTACGTCCACGAGCACTTGTCTGCAGATAGCGTCTACCTAATACCACCCAAGATGGAGAATTTTCGTTTAGCCAGTGGTGCAGCTGCTTTTATAGATTTCAAATCTAGTCCTTATCGAGCAGATGAAGTACTAGAATGGTATCGCCGATTAACCCTATCTACTCACTTTTACCAGCATCCTACTTGTAGCAGTCTTTCTGCTTTCCAACGCGAGAAAATCACGCATATCATCCTACCAGTATCGGTTTATCTGGATTGTCCGACTCTCATCCCCGAGTATGAGTCAAACCAATTTATTCTCTATCGTTTATCCGCTCCAGATGGTTAAAACAACCTGATCATTTTTTCACATCTAGCGGCAATGTGTGTTTTCCCTATTACTTGGAAATAGCGAATAATTGCATTATGATATACTGAAAAATGATAGCTAAAGCCGGTTATCAAGAGATCGAACACACCGCTGACATTGCTTTGCGCATTTGGGCACCATCCATTCCAGAATTACTTGTTCAAGCTGCGAAAGGAATGTTTGCATTATGTGGTATTCAAGGAAAAAAATCATCCCGCCGGCAACGCATCTTCCAAATTAATTTCAGCGACCATGAAAACTTACTGGTTAACTTTTTAAGTGAGGTTTTGTATTATGTAGAGAGAGACAAACTGGTTTTAGATCGCTTTCAATTCACTCTTCACGATCATCAAATGACAGTAATTGCAAGCGGTTATCCTATTCTATCTATCCAGAAAATGATCAAAGCGGTTACTTATCACAAACTGGAGATTAAAACTACAGAAAACGGGTTTGCGGCTCAAATTGTATTTGATGTTTGAGAAGCGGAGCGAAAGATGGTCAACATATCCGACTTCAAGAAAATTAGTGATTTCGAATGGGAAATCCCCCAAAACGTGCATCCTGATATGAAAGTGCCGGTACGCATCTTTGCCACGCGCCGTTTATTGGAGAAAGTCTTTGATGATGAATCGATCCAACAAGCCATAAATTCTGCTACTTTACCGGGATTGGTCGGTCGGGTTCTGGTTATGCCAGATATGCATCAGGGCTATGGTTTTCCAATCGGGGGAGTTGCAGCTACTCGTTATCCCGAAGGGGTTATTTCGCCCGGGGGAATAGGTTACGACATTAATTGTGGCGTACGTCTTTTATCCTCCAACATTTCGTTTGAGCAAGCTGAACCCTTCCTGGATGCATTAGCAAACGCACTAGATTATTACTGCCCGAGTGGAGTGGGGAAAGGAGGGCATATCAAGTTAAGTGAAAAAGAATTGGATCAAGTTTGTACCGAAGGCAGTCGATGGGCATCTAAAAAAGGATATGCACAAGCGCATGATTTGGAACGTACCGAAGAAAAGGGGCGCATGGAAGGAGCAGATCCTTCTGCAGTGAGCAAACGAGCGCGCCAACGTGGACTCGATCAAATAGGAACCCTGGGCGCCGGTAACCATTTCCTGGAGGTAGATTTAATCGAGCAGGTGTTTGATCAAAGTGCAGCTACTGTGATGGGATTGTTTGAGGGTAATCTGGCTGTGCAAATCCATTGTGGTTCCCGCGGTTTTGGCCACCAAATATGTAGTGATTATGTTGAAGAATTCCAAGGAGCAGTGAAACGTTATGGGATTAAACTCCCCGATCGGGAATTAGTCTGCGCTCCATTAACATCTCCAGAAGGACAACGTTACCTCAAAGCAATGCGCTGCGCGGCAAATTATGCCTTTACTAATCGGCAAATCCTCACCTATTATGCGCGCCGGGCTTTCGAAGAAGTTCTGGCTGGAAAGGTCTCGAATTGGGAATTAGACCAAGTATATGATATCGCCCATAACATGGGAAAGATTGAGGTTCACGAGATAAACGGTGAAAAGATAAAAGTGTGTGTTCATCGAAAAGGAGCTACGCGCGCCTTTGGTCCTGGTAACCCTGAAATTCCTCCTGAATATCAACCAATCGGACAACCAGTATTAGTTCCCGGTAGTATGGGGACTGCCTCTTGGGTTCTTCTTGGTACAGAAGAGAGCATGAAACGCTCTTTTGGATCAACTTGTCATGGCGCAGGAAGGATGATGAGCCGTAGCCAGGCTAAAAAGAAAATATGGGGGGAAGACTTGCGCAATCAACTGCAAAGTCGCGGCATCCGCATTCGTGCCGGTTCATTGTCAGGGTTATCTGAAGAGGCGCCAGAAGCATATAAAGATGTGGATGATGTCGTTCAAACCGTTGTAGGCGCAGGCATTGCCCGTAAAGTCGCCCGATTAGTGCCCTTAATTGTTGTCAAAGGATAATTGTGGGTTATAAATATCTCCCAAGCTAGTGGGATAAGATCTGAGATAGGAAGATTTTCGTTCGTTCTTCTTTAGGATTGCTAAAAATTTCATCAGGCGTTCCGCTTTCGATTACTTTCCCGTTATCAAAAAAGAACATCCGGTGGGCAACCGCTTTTGCAAACCCCATTTCATGAGTTACGACAATCATGGTCATACCACTTTGGGCAAGTGCAATCATCACATCTAACACCTCTTTGATCATTTCCGGATCTAATGCAGAGGTCGGTTCGTCAAACAACATAATCTTGGGCTGCATTGCCAATGCCCGCGCTATGGCAACCCGTTGTTGTTGCCCACCCGAGAGCTGAGATGGATATTTATGTGCTTGCTCAGGTATGCCTACCCGAGTTAATAACTGCATCCCTATCTCTTCCGCTTTTTCCTTTTTCCACTTTCTTACCCAGATAGGAGCTAAGGTAACATTTTGCAACGCGGTCAAATGAGGAAACAAATTGAACTGTTGAAATACCATTCCGGTTTCCATGCGCACCCGTTCAACATTGCGCATATCGTTGGTTAATTCAATCCCATCAATTATAATCTGCCCTTGCTGATGATCCTCTAAACGGTTCAACGTGCGGATGAACGTAGATTTCCCAGAGCCGGATCTACCAAAAATAACAATTACCTCCCCTTTATAGATTTCCATGCTGATCCCCTGCAAAGCGTGAAACCGTCCATACCATTTGTGCACATCTCTGGCAATAATAATGGGTGCTGAAGTCTCCTCACTAGTTTGTTCGCTCATTTATTTCTCCGCTAATGAATAAAATTTTAGTAAAATTCACTGCTCGCCAATAGCACAAACATAATAATTGTATGTGCAATAAACTTCTCATGTTAACACTAGGGCTGGCAAGAATAAATTGCGCCATGGTTTTCTATAAATCATCGAATAAACTACCTAAATATTGATTATCGGCATTAATTTTTTGAAATCCCAACAAGATGGCGCCTGCTTATAAAAAATTAAAACCCATAATCATCTATTCGACATCAAATGATATTATATGAAGTTTTAGAAATTGTACAAGGATAATTCTACAATGAATATTCCTTTCGGGTAATGGAAGCGAAGCGGGCATTTGTCAGCGCGGCTAGATCCCTTGGGGCAAGGCGGATCATCAATCCACGTTGCCCCCCAGAGATGATAACAGTCTCCCGATTTTGGGCGGATGAGTCAATCACAACTTGAAAGCCGCGGTTTAACAAAGCTAGCGGCGAAATCCCGCCAGCTTGTAAACCGGTTATGCGCTCCGCGTCTTTTTCTGTTGGAATGTGCAATTTTTTTTCGTTCAATGCACTTGCCAAAGCTTTTAAATCCACTTCCCGATCACCAGGCACTACCGCTAAAATGTTTTTACCACGTTCCAAACGAACGACAACAATAGTCTTATATACATCTGAGGGTGCCACCCCTAATAAAACAGCTGTCTCGACTGCCCCCCTTTTTTCGGCAGATAAATTATATTGTTGAAAAGCAATTTTACGTTGTTCTAATAATCGAATGACATTATTGGCTTTCATCTTATTTATTTTAATCGAATTTTAGACCATTCTAGGTAATCGCAACGTAAAAATCGCACCCCCTTCTGCTGCGTTCTCAGCAGTTAAACTGCCCTGATGGGCTTGAGCTAACTGACGGGCAATTGCCAATCCTAAACCACTTCCACCTTCGTCGCGGCTACGACTCTTAGCCACGCGGTAAAAACGATCAAAAATATAGGGGAGTGCATCCGCAGGAATACCCCCACCGCTATCTTTTATTTGCACAACGATTTCTTTTGATTTAACATGGATGCTGATTTTAACTACCCCGCTTGGTGGAGAATAACGAATCGCATTTGAAATTAAGTTGCCCAAAATCTGTTCTAATCTTTGTGGGTCACCGAGCACAAAAGCTTGTCCACTTTCCCCTTCCGCAAAGGTTTCCAACTCAATCTTCTGCCCTTTTGTCTGAGCTTGGGGTTGAAATGTATCCATCACCCGCTTACAAAATTCCATCATTTCCACAGGTATTTTCTCTAAACTTAACTGCCCAGCATCAGCGAGGGCTAATGTACGCAAATCTTCCACCATGCGGGTGAGCAGTTGGTTTTGTTCGAGAATTGGTTGAATATACTCAAAATTCAACGGATAAACCCCATCAAGCAAAGCCTCTAGCGTAGCTCTTTGCACCGCTAAAGGATTGCGCAATTCATGAGCAATATCAGCCGTGAGCGCTTTGCGCATTACTTCTGCTTTTTGTAATGATTCCGCCATTTGGTTAAATGTCATTCCCAGTAATCCAATCTCATCCTTCCCAGTTATCTTCACCCGTTGACTCAAATCACCCTTTGCCAATTTTTGCGCAGCCAGGGTTAATTCCTGCACCGGTTTGACTAATCCATAGGCAAGGATCAAAGCAATCGCTAATGCCACGACCCCCGCCAATACCCCTGCTAGGATGGCAGCTTTGCTAAGTCTGGTTACGAGACGGCTCTCATCTGCTCGAGTGAATCCCATTCCCCCTTCCAATAAGAGATAACCGACAACGGTATTGTTATTCTTCAGGGGGATTGCTTGTGCGATTTCATTCGCAGTAAGCTCTGCCGGTAAGGAAGAGGCATTATCATAGATGATTTCCCCCGCTGCATTAGCCAGACGTAAGCGTTGCCCCATCATCCCACCGTATCCATTCATCATTGCACCGCCGGATTGTGCGCCATATCCCCAACCTTGCCCTTGTCCATAACCATGCCGACTCGCTAGCATCTCTTCAACACCTTGCCAGGACAAATGTTGCTGATAATAAGATTCTAAGCTCTTCACTAATTCATCACTACTCATCATTCCGCCAGGAAACATAAATGCGCGAATTTCACCAGCAGTGGTGTAACGGGCTATTTCAACCACGCCAACGATGGAAATCAGAACTACCAAGGCGAAGGACAAGATTAATTTCGTGCGCATGTTATCCTTTATTCTTTTCCAAAGCGGTAACCCACACCAAAGACGGTCTCAATATAGCGCGGATTTTTCGGGTCGCTTTCTAATTTCGCCCGCATATTCTTAATATGGGCGTCAATCGTCCTTTCGTACCCTTCATAGGCAACCCCCTGGGCTATCTCTAACAATTGTAAACGGCTAAAAACCCGGCCGGGGTTACTTGCCATGGCAGCCAATATATTGAACTCTGTAGGGGTTAAGTCAATCGTCTCACCATGGCGAGTTACCAAGTGGGCTTCTAAATCAATCTCGATATCCTGCGCACGAATGACCTCGGATGTAGGTGAAGGCGCTGCCCGCCTCAATAAAGCGCGTACGCGGGCGACTACCACTCGCGGCGAGAAAGGCTTGGTTATATAATCATCAGCCCCTATTTCTAAACCCACTAACTGATCGGCTTCTTCTACCCGCGCAGTCAGCATAATGATCGGGGAATTCGATTTCTTCCGGATTTCTCGGGCAATATCCAATCCATCCAAACCGGGTAAATTTAAATCCAAGATAACCAGATCAGGCTTTTCTCGCTTCCACAACCCCAGCCCATCATCTCCCCTTAGTGCGGTTAATACCTGAAATCCAGCTTTCTCTAGATAAGATCGTAAAACTTTGACTAACTCAACCTCATCCTCGATAATGAGTATTTTTGACATATTAGAGCAATCCTGCTTGATAAGCTAACTCGGCATTGTAAATAGATCCCCCAGCTGCTCCTCGAATAGTGTTATGTGAAAGGACCGTCATTTTGACATCCCAAATTGGATCAGGCCGAATGCGTCCTACTGAGGTTGTCATCCCGTTTCCCAACATGCGGTCTAATCGTGGTTGGGGGCGGTCGGGTTGATCGAAAACAGCAATAACCGGTTTTGGAGTTGATGGTAAGCCTAGACAAATTCGGGGAGGTTGATATGTCTCAAGGGCGGTCTTTATTTCCGGGATAGCAGCATTCCTGCCTAATTTTGCACTAAAACAAACCAGATGACCTTCACTTACCGCTACTCTATTTGTGTGTGCTGAGATGGAAAATGGGGCAAACTCAATTTGGTCACTAACCAATTTTCCTAATATCTTCCGCGGTTCTTCCTCAACCTTGTTTTCCTCTTCGGGAATATAGGGTATAACATTATCTAAAATATCTAAAGATGCTACTCCAGGATAACCAGCTCCAGACAAAGCCTGCAGCGAAACAGATATGACTGCTTCAATCCCAAAGGCATCGTTCAGCGCTTTTAATGTGACGGTGAGACCAGCGCTGGTACAATTCGGATTAGTAATAATCGCTCCTTTCCAGCCACGTTTTTTTCGTTGAATTTCCACTAACCCAAGGTGATCCGCATTTACTTCGGGAACTAATATCGGCACATCACTTTCCATTCTATAGGCAGATGCATTCGAGCATACCAAAAACCCTGCTTCAGCAAAACGGGGTTCCAATTCCCAAGCCATGCTCGAAGGGAGGGCAGAAAAGACAATTTTGGCGTCAAACGAACCTACTTCGGTAGTAACTACTGGCATATCTTTCGCCCAATCAGGCATTGGCGTCGGCAGAACCCAGTGACAGGCTTGTTCATAGCATTGCCCTGCCGATCGATCAGAAGCCGTTAATGCCACCACGTTGAACCAAGGGTGTCGGTCTAATAATTGAATAAAACGTTGTCCCACCGCACCAGTGGAAGCTAAAACAGCTACGGGAATTTTTTCCATTGTTCACCTCACATCCGATAATGATGGGTGATTATAATCAACAAATGAAAAGGCGGGGGAAGTTTTTCCTTCCGCCCGCCCATCTGCGAAATTCCATAAATCTTTATGAACCACTATTCGGGACTGGAGACCATCTACCACCTGGCCGTCCTCCAGTTCCACCACGGCAACCGCCTATCCCAAAACCAAACCCGGATTGCAGCATGGTTTCCATACGCTGTACCAACCCATCTGCTTGAGCCTGGGTGATAACACCATCCGCAACCATCTTTGCTGCCGCATCTTTAGCTGCCTCAGCCATAGCTGTTCGGAACTGTTCTTCGGTCAAACCCTGGGCCTGAGCAACCTGCCACATTGTCTTCCCAGAATTCAATTCATTCTGTAGTGTATCTGCACTAATACCAAGCTTAGAAGCAGCAGCATCTATCATATAATCATGCATTACACCAGACGAGCCTGTTTGATTCCAACGTCCCATCATACCGCCAAAATTACCACTACGACCAGGACCGAATGAATTCGGGACATTAACCGGCGGAGTTTGGGTTTGGGCATAAGCAAAACCGGCTACCCCTAAAATCAAGGTTGCAATTACTGCACCAGCTATAAGAAACAAAACATTCTTTAACATTTTCTATCTCCTTTACTAATTTTATTCCGTTTGGAATTACCTACAATATACAAAATAGTTGTGAAGAAGTCATGAAGAAGAGATAGAGAAAACGTGTAGGTTGGCAGAATGAAATAAACTATTAGGCTAAAAATGCACCAGTCATGGCGACTATTTGCCCCAACAGTTCTGCCAGCCAG
>DYKV01000522.1 GCA_020722415.1 Anaerolinea sp. | reverse complement strand
ACTGCGGTTGGTTCGCTTTTTGCCAGCCAAACCTTGTACACGCACATCATTAGTGCGGAAAACGGTCGCATTGCGGTGCGCATCTGTATGCCTGATCACCCCCGATATCCGGCAGGTGCGCCGGTGGTGGTTCAGGTCAACACCTTTTACACGCCGTCAAAAACTTTCACAACGCCTTTGGACATTGATAAAATCGGCGCCATTGAAATAAACTATCTCGGCCCCGGTCGTCGCGATGCGGCTGCAGCCATGAGCAGCGAAGGCGTGGACGATTACGGCGGACCCAATACATTGGCCGCATTGCGTGACGTCATTCGCTTTGCTTCAGGCGAATTGAACGATGCCAACAACCACTCTTTAGCACAACTGGCTGCACCCATGCTCATCGCCGACAACGTCGGATTGTATGCTTTTTCACATCCTGGCATAGCTGCCACTAACGTCATGGCGCTTTATGGTCATCAGTTGCCTGGCGTAAAATATCTAGTGGGCCGGGAAAATCCAACCATAGATGTCTTATCCTCGGTGGAGGTTGGATATTTCGATAACAACCGAGCAATATTGAATCCATTTTATCATTATCCGGAATCCTATGATGCAGATCAATTGCAGGTCGACTGTTCTCAGGTCGGCTGGCTGGTCAATGCAACCTATCCGGACGGACGACCGTTTTTTGGCGCGGACACTGCGCATATTTTAGGTAAGAATTGTCCGGAATTGTTTGGCAAACGCTGTTATTCCGTGCAATTGACGACAGCCCTAAGGCAAAATGGCGGACTGACCTCAGCGAACTGGCCGGCGCACCTTGCCACGCCGGAAGAAACAGCAGCCTGGTGGCCGTATCGCAGCACGCCGGCCAACTATCCATTGCTGAAAAATTATGCACCGCAATTAAAGGTGCTGTTGCTGTTCTGCAGCAAAGACCACATTCAACCTTTGCCGGACAAACCGCACATCCATCAGGCCTGGCAGGGATTTCATGAGACAGCAGGATTATGGGTCCGTTTGAATCCCGATCAGAGTTACAGCCTGGCTTTGAATCCCGCATTTACCGGATTTCCGGACTATGACGCCAATTCCGAGCCGGCTGACTGGGGTCAGGCTGAGCAATGGGGTTATCCGAATAAAGCGACCGCGAACATTTTAATGCCGCTGGCAGCGTTGGCGGAAATGATGGATCGTGTTCAATATAATCAGTGGCAGGATAATCTGTCTGCTGTGTTATCACCGGCAACGCCCGTACAGAATCTTAAATCAACTCCAAAACAAATACATTCATTTCATAGTTATCCGAATCCCTGCAATCCAACCACAACAATTTGTTTTTCACTACCAAAACACTCGTATGTTACGTTAAAAGTTTTCGATTTACTTGGCAGCGAAGTCGCCACTTTGGTAGATGAAGAATTACCAGCGGGCGAGCACTCGGTTGTCTTTGATGCAAAGAATTTACCGAGTGGAGTATATTTTTGTAATTTGATGGCAGGAAAATTTAGTCAGCAAATAAAAATTGAATTAATAAAATAGTCACAGTTAAGGATCA
>DYKV01000074.1 GCA_020722415.1 Anaerolinea sp. | reverse complement strand
CCGACTTGTCTCTTTTCCCTCCCCCACGCTACCCACACCTCCCTATCCTCAATGATTATTTCTCATGCTATAATCATCCTATATCTTCCGAGGAGAGTTACCGGTGATCAAAACTTTCTCCATCCACTTGAATACTCACGGAAATGCCGATATTCATGATATCAGCGAGGAGGTTCAAAACCTGATCCTCCAATCTAGTCTTCAAAACGGAATCGTCACCATCTTTTGTCCATCTTCCACCAGCGCAGTCACCACTATTGAACATGAAAGTGGCTGCTTTAGCGATCTGCGCCGCCTGTTCGACCAGATCGCCAACCCCAATCAGCCTTACGCACATAACAACCGTTGGGGAGATGGTAACGGGCATAGTCACGTGCGCGCCGCGCTCTTAGGTCCTTCCCTCACCATCCCTTTTGTCAATGCCCATTTAACCCTCGGAACCTGGCAGCAAGTCATCTTCATTGACTTTGACGTGCGTCCTCGGCGCCGCGAGCTAGTGATCCAAATCTTGGGCGAATGAACCATCCGATCTGAGATGTTTTTTCCACCGCTGCTGGATGTAAAAACGAATGCTCACCTTTATCTTTTGGAAATCATTTATGGATAGACTCTTCTCCTAAGCGGTCTATTCCATTACAACACCAATGTCTCTTCTTTATCCCGCATAGTTTGAAATGCCCGGATCGCTACTTCTAACATATCCAGTCCCGGCTCACGAGTGGTAAGATGTTGGAGGGCAAGGTTCGGTTTAATCAGCCAACGTACCCATCCCCAATCGAGGTGATTGGCAGTCCAGCGGATATATTCATAAGCCAATCCAGCTAAGACTGGAATCATCAACAATCGGCTAATTAATCGCCAGAATATGGGTAAGGGACCAAATAACGAAAACAACAAGACCGACATCACCACCAAAGTCAACAAAAATGACGTGCCGCAGCGCGGATGTTCCAAGGAATAACCTGCCACCACCTCAGGGGTTAATTCTGCACCGGCTTCATAGGCGTTAATCGTTTTGTGTTCTGCCCCATGATAAGCGAAGACGCGAGCGATGTCGGGCAAACGTCCAATCACCCAAATGTAACCCACTAGTAAACCCAATCGAATCAGCCCTTCAAGTAGATTACCCCACCAAGCATTAATCTGCAAATATCGTTCCGACAGTTGGCCAACTAACGCCGGAGCTAAAAAGAACAATCCAATTGCAATCGTCAAAGACAAACCGAGGGTTAGGTATAAAGAGACTCCTTCTAGCTTCTCTTCCTCACCGCTTTGGGTATTAGCTGAGGTGGTAAGCGCCCGCATTCCTAAGCTTAATGCGTCCCACAATGTCACCACCCCGCGCAAAAAGGGAATTTTTACCCAAACGCTGCGGTAAATTGCACCAAGTGGTTCACTATGCACGACGATTTGTTGATCAGGGGCTCGCATGGCAATCGCTACCGCCTTTTGCCCACGCATCATTACGCCCTCGATTACTGCTTGCCCGCCATAAGCTGGCATTCTCAATTTCTCCATCATGAATACCTCTAAGTTATGATTATTTTGTGTTTCCTACCTAACCGATCTATTCATTGGGACATAGTTGACTGCTGGAAATGTGGGCAGGAAAAAGCTGAAAAGTACTAATCAAAATGTTTCCTGCCATCTACGTCAATTTGTGCCTCAATAAATTCGGTTGGTATAAATTTTCTAGGGCAATTACCCTTGTTGTGCCTCGATTATATTATAAAAGAAATGGATCAGGGTGTCGATTCCCCTCCGCCAGGTGGGCAGGTGAAGTTTTTCATTGGGTGCATGTAAATTGTCGTCGGGTAACCCAAAGCCCACTAAAATAGTCGGCATGCCCATAATTTGCTGCAATTCTCCGATAATGGGGATGCTTCCGCCTTCACGCTTAAATACTGGTTTGACTTTCCAAATCCTCTCCATTGCTTGCGCCAATGCTTGCACTTGCGGTTGATGGGGATCAATGCTAGACGCTGGTGTACCGGCAAATTGGCCGAGCTCCCAACGTACGCTCTTGGGTGCGTGATCTTGTAAATACTGGCGCAGTTGTTGGTGCACTTCTCCGGGGTCTTGATCAGGCACAAGCCGGCAGGATATCTTTGCCATGGCAAAAGCCGGTAAGACGGTTTTTGAACCCTCGCCAATGTAACCGGAATATAATCCGTTGATTTCTAGTGTTGGCCGCCCGCCTATTCTTTCAACCGCACTATACCCAACCTCACCAAACAAAGCCGGCGCTCCGGTTGTTTTGAGAAAATAGGTATCATCGGTTGGGAGACGGGCAAAGTTTTGGCGGTCTTCGGCGCTCAATGGGCGCACATGATCATAAAAACCCGGCAAAGCCACCCGACCTTGGGCATCGTGCATCCCGGCGATTAACTCACAAAGCACTTGAGCGGGATTGTGTACCGCGCCGCCAAACATGCCGGAGTGCAAATCACTGGTTGCGCCATAAACGCGTAGTTCAAAATAGGCTAATCCCCGCACGGAAATAGAGATAGTAGGTAAATCTGCTGAAACAATCCCTCCATCTAAATTCAACGCTAAATCCGCTTTCAAGTTGTCTTTGTGTTTGCGGATAAATTCACTCATGCTCGGTGAACCTATTTCTTCCTCCCCCTCAAAGATGAATTTTAAATTAATCGGCAAGTGATCGGTTTTAACAATAGACTCAATGGCTTTTAATCCGGCGATTAATTGCCCTTTCATATCCGAAGTACCCCGACCATATAGGTTTTCACCCCGCACAGTAGCTTCAAAAGGAGGGGTTTCCCACAGCTCTAGAGGATCGGGGGGTTGTACGTCGTAATGTCCGTAGACCAAAATGGTAGTAGCTGCATTCTGTGTGGTTGGCAATTCTCCCAAAACCATCGGGTGTTTCGCCGTTGGCAGAACTGCTACATTTTTTGCGCCTAAATTGCCCAATTCCTTTGCCAACCAATCTGCAGCGCGTTGAATGTCTTTTTGGTACTTAGATTCCGTAGAAACAGACGGTATGGCTACCAATTCCTTTAATTCTTCTAAAAAACGATCCTGATTTTTATGAGCATAAGCGATCGCCTTATCGCGTTTTTCAGACATAAATGCCTCCATAGGATATTATAATTAAATTATACCCCCTTCTTGTCCGGCAAACGAAAACGCTGGATAGAGGTAAAAACTAAATAAGAAACGAACAACAAAGCCGTAAACATTAAAGTAAAACCGTAAAAACCGGGGTTTTTGGTTGGGTTGAGCATTTTTTCTAAGACTTCGTTGAGGATCTGATCCGGTTGAGTTAATAAATCCCAGCTATTCCAACGTGAAAAACGGCCCAAATATAAACCCAGTCCACTCAAACCTAAAGCGATCAGCGCGAACAGCCAACCGAAAAATTTTCCGACCACATTTTCTACCAGAATATGCATGAGTCTTAAAGATACAATCCCAAGAAAAAAGCCCGTCCAAGCAAAAGCGGCTAGCAGCCCGATATCATACCAAAGTGGTAAATAAGGACGTGCTTCTAGGTGAAAGAAATCGGTCAAGATATAAGGCGCGTTAGGAAAGAATACCAGCCATAGTGCTCCCGGTATTACCCAGCGCCACCATTGCCCAGGATGACGTTGGTTTAACCATACTGAGACCAAGCTAAATAAATATGGCAGCCAAGCTAAAAAAAGATTCCAGGTTAAATTGAAATAAACATAAATACTGTGACTAATGATCACCCGAAGTAGGAACAAACTTAGCGCCAGCAAACTGGATAAGGCTAATGGGTAAAATAAATGATCCGCTAAAAAGCGGTGTGTACTTCGTAGTGAGGTCAACATAAAATGCTCCTCCTTTGATTATATCGGATACAATAAAATCATGCCAAAAGAACGCATAGATATTTTATTAGTGGAACGCGGGCTGGCTGCTAGTCGCTCGGCAGCGCAACGGATGGTGCTGGCGGGAGAGGTGCGGATTGGCTCTCAGGTTGCTTTAAAGCCGTCTCAATTGGTGGACATAGACACTGACCTGACAGTGCTGCAAGGGTTACCCTATGTTTCGCGCGGCGGTGAAAAACTCGCCTATGCATTGCACCAATTTGAAATCTCAGTGAGAGATCTAGTATGTGTAGATGTAGGCGCTTCTACCGGGGGATTCACCGATTGTCTTTTACAGCACGGGGCGAAACGCATTTATGCAATTGATGTGGGCAAAGGCATTCTAGACTGGAAAATCCGCCAAGATAATCGGGTGATTGTTATAGAAGACACCAATGTCCGCCAAGTGACAAGTTTCCCAGAAACCATTGATTTAGTGACCATTGATGTCTCTTTCATCTCGCTCAAGGTTGTTTTACCCATCGTAAAAGGCTGGTTTTCACCGCAGCAAGGTCAAGTTATTGCTTTGATTAAACCCCAATTCGAAGCCGGACGACACGAAGTAGCTCGGGGGAAAGGTGTGATCCGCTCCCCAGATGTGCATCAACGAGTGATTGCAGAAATCCGCCAGACAGCCCAGTCTTTGGGTTTTGAGGAGAAAGGGTTGTGTGAATCACCATTGCTCGGGCAAAAAGGGAACAAGGAGTTTCTAATTTGGTTGGTTAATTGCTAGTTGGTCGCTGCCAAAGCAACGGAGCAATCTCTACTATAACCAGGGGAGATTAAAACGGTTGCAGTAAACACCCCTAAGCCATAAACTGAACAAATATTAGAATAAGCTCAGTGAGACAAACTCCAGCTTATATGGAGGTGGAGGCTGACATATTTACAACAAGCACCCCCTCGCAAGGTTGGGTTGAACAAAAGAATACCACAGGCATAACGACCAGCACAATCGCTTGGTTAAATCGGTTCACCGCGAAATTGACTCATGTAAAGCTGATGATAAAAGCCCTGTTGTCGTAATAATTGAGCATGCGTTCCGCGTTCCACAATCTCACCATCTCGAATAACCAATACCTGGTCAGCATCACGAATCGTACTTAGCCGATGGGCGATCACAAAACTGGTACGGCCTTCCATTAAGCGTAACAAAGCACGCTGTAACCGAATTTCGGTGCGTGTGTCCACATTGCTAGTCGCCTCATCCAAAATCAGAATACTTGGATTCGCTAAAATCACCCGGGCAATCGCTAACAATTGGCGCTGACCTTGGCTTAAGTTGCTCGCCCGTTCGGAAAGCACGGTTTGATAACCTTGCGGTAATTGGCGGATGAAATGATCCGCCTCAGCCAACCGAGCAGCTTCGATAACCTCTTCATCGCTGGCGTCCAATCGCCCATAACGGATGTTTTCCATTACGGTAGCAGAGAAGAGGAAATTATCCTGCAACACCAATCCTATCTGCCGGCGCAGATCTTCTTTTTTTATTTGGCGGATATCTTTCCCGTCAATCGTAATTCGACCGCGGTCAATCTCATAAAATCGGGTGATCAGATTGGCGACGGTCGTCTTTCCCGCCCCGGTCGGACCTACTAAGGCAATGATTTGACCAGCTTTAGCTTCTAGACTCATGTTTTTGATCACCGGCTTTTCCGCAGAATACCCAAAATAAACATGATCAAGACATACATTACCTTCCAGCGCAGGTATCGCATAAGCATTGGGTGCGTCAGCTACCTCACCAGGGGTATCAATGATCTCAAACACCCGTTCCGCACCAGCTAATGCAGCTTGGACGGAATTGTAGATATTCGAGAGTTGACGCAAAGGGCTGACGAAGTTGCGCGCATAAGTAATAAAAGTGATGATATCCCCCACCGTGGTTAAACCGAGAATTGCCAACCAACCACCTAAACCGGCAATGACAATAACAAACAGATTGCCCAATTGACTAGTGATCGGCATGAGTAACAATGCGTATGAATTTGCATAAACAGCTGCTTTATACACTGCTTGATTGCTTTGGCGAAATGCCTCAATGACCGATTGATTGCGTCGAAATGCTTTAATGACCCGCTGCCCACTGATGGATTCTTCCATGACGGAATTCAAGGAACCTAATTGTTTTTGCAGTTGACGGAATCCTTTGCGTGTATAACGAGCAACCCATTCTGCAAACCAAAGCATGAGCGGAACGACCACAATCGAAGCCAGTGCCAACCAGATGTCAATAATAAACATCGCTACGAGGATTCCCCCCATCAATAAAACACTGGAAAGCAATGAGACCACATTTTGGGAAACAGCTTGGTTAATCGCCTCAATGTCATTGGTTAATCTGCTCATTAATTCGCCAACCGGGTGAGTATCAAAAAATTTTAATGGCAAGTTTTGGATCTGCTCAAATAATTCTTTACGTAAACGTTTCAAAGCAGCTTGTGAAACGCGCGCCATAATCCAGCTTGACGCGCCATCGCTGACATTCCCGATAAGAAAAATAATCAGTATAGCGATGGAAATTTCTGCCAAACCAGTTAAATTCTTATTGTCAATGAAACGATCCACCGCCACCCCCATTAAATATGGCCCAGCTAACCCAGACCCCGTTGATAAAACAATAAATAGAATTACCAGGATCAATGACCACCGATGCGGTATGAGGTATTTTACCAAGCGGAATAATGCCTGCAACGGTTTTTGGGCTTTTTCAATGCGCACCGGACGCCCCGCTTGACGCGGTACTAAGCGGGTAGATTGATCAAAACTTTGCCGATCGCGTTCCGATTGAACAGTCATATCATCCCCCTTCCTAAACCCCATTCCCCATTTGCGAGGCGTAGATCTCGCGATAAATTGGACTGCTCTCTAGCAAACGTTGATGAGTTCCCAGAGCGGCAATCATTCCCTCATCCATCACTAAAATTTGGTCCGCATTCATCACAGAACCTATCCGCTGCCCCACCAATAACACCAGCTTGTCTTTCATCCATGTTTCCAATTCTGCCTGGATTTTCGCTTCTGTCTCTAAATCTACCGCGCTGGTACAATCATCCAACAGCAAGATAGAGGGGCGCATCAGTAATGCCCTGGCAATAGCTATGCGTTGTTTTTGTCCACCAGAAAGATTCACCCCACGCTCTTCAATATGTGTATCATAGCCCTGGGGTAAATTAAGAATAAACTCGTGAGCTTGAGCTGCTTTCGCAGCTGCAATGACTTCTTCATCCGTTGCCTGCGGTCGCCCATAACGGATATTCTCCCGCACACTGCCGGAAAACAGAACTGTCTCTTGCGGGACGATAGCGATCTCTTCCAGAATGGACTCCTGTTTCAATTGGCGTACATCAACATGATTGAGTCTTAACCTGCCTTGGGTTACGTCATAAAAACGGGGGATAAGATTGAGCAGGGTTGTCTTCCCCGCCCCTGTCGAACCTAATATTCCAATTCTTTGTCCACCCTGTATTTCCAAGTTAATCTCCCGTAAAACCGGCGTGTCATAGTTATTGTTGTAATGAAAAGCTACCTGTTCGAAACGGATCTGTGGTTTTTCGAGAAATTGGACTGGCGTGGCATTGGGCATATCCTGAATTTCGGGTTGGGTAGTTAGAACTTCTTGGATACGTTGGGCTGAAGCAGCAGCCGCGGCATACACATTGGCTAAATTGCCCATAATCATCAGTGGGCTCAGTGTGGTTTGTAAATAATTAATAAACGCAGCCAGTTGACCAGCGGTCACTCCCCCTTGGATTACCTGCCAACCTCCACCCCAGATAATCGCCACAATCCCGATATTGACAATCGCATTCAAGATCGGCGCCATGGTAGCTGCAAACTGCATAACTTTAATGTTGCGTTCAGTAAATTCTTCATTTTGAACTTCAAAGCGTTCCGATTCGTATGCTCTACGAACAAAAGCTTTAACCAATCGTGCCCCGGCGATATTTTCTTGAAGGAGGGTGTTTAATTTATCCAACTTTTTCTGTACGGTCATATATAAAGGGCTAGTGTGACTGACATAAAATATCAGGATAACCATGGTAAGCACTAAGAGCGGCATCATCGCCAACGCCAACGTACGATCGGTGTTGAACATCAAAATCAAACTACCTACCATTAATAGCGGCGCACGAGTTCCAATGCGAAGGGAAATCTGGACAAACCGTTGAAAAGCTACTGTATCGCTGGATAAGCGCACTAACAGCTGTCCGGTTTGAAGACGGTCCAAATTCCCATACGAAAACGATTGAATTTTTACAAATAACGCCTCTCGCAGATCCCGAGCCAGCGATTCCCCAACTTGAACAGAGAGGTTATTATTTCCAATCGCAAAGATCATGTTCGTCACCGAAATAGCCAACATCAAGAAAAAAGTGTGGATGACAACCGACAGATCCCCTTTTATGATCCCCTGGTCAATCACCCGTTGAACCAAACGGGGAATCGCCAGATCCGAGATTACCACCACAATTAACAATATCAAGGCTAAGAGGCTCTTTTTCCAATAGGGTCGGACAAAACAGAGTAAATCACGAATGTCTCTCATTTTCCGATCACTTTTTGCAATGCCCTAATTCCGGTGATTAAAGCTTGCAGCTCTTCTTTATCTAATGTTTTGAGCGTCTCATGCATCCATTTTTGGGTACCCTGATTAACCCAATTAACCAAATCATGCCCTTTCTCAGTCAACTCTAGGTTTTGTATCCGCCGATCAATGGGGTTGACTGTGCGGGTGACCAGTTCTTTGACCACTAACATGTCCACTGCCTGGCTTACCGCCGATAGGCTGATTTGCTTTAGTTGCGCTAATTCGCTCACCTGATGGACACCCTGGGCAATGTGGCGAAGGATGTGGTATTGTTCTACACTGATCTCATAACGGCTCTCAACCTCTTCACGGATATGAGCCCGAACGCGGTGCCAGAAGCGGGGCATTATCTGCCAATATACCTCGACTGCCTCATTGAGAAGGAGATCTCTGCTTTCGTGATGAATTTTATCTTCCATGGTCGTCTAATTTGTGTATTATCTTAATAGTTTAGTAACTAAAGTATTTTATTATCCTCATTTTGATTCGTCAAGTTAAGAATGAAATTAAATATCCAATCGAGGGTTATTCGATACTTGGCGGTGCGCGGCTTTTATATCCGCTCTGTGGCAGATACCGCCAGCGATCAACAGGGAATAGACATTGTGGCGGAAAAAGACGGCAAACTTCTTTGGGTGTCAGTAAAAGGCTATCCAGCAGGCACTGATAAAACAAAACCATCATTCCAGGCAGGCCATTGGTTCAAACAGGCTATTTTCGATATTATCGAGTATCGAGGGCGAGATAAGAACGTTCTTCTCGCGGTCGCTTTGCCAGATTATCTCCGTTATCGTTCTCTTGCGCAAAAAATCACTTGGTTCAAAACGGCTGCGAAATTTGTCTATTTCTGGGTAAGAGAAGATGGTCAGGTTTCCGTTCAATAAATTGGGTGCCTTGTTAACATCAGCGCCGGCTAACCTGCGCTTGCAGCCGACGCCGCTCCGCTGCGCTTCGCGGCGCAGGTGAAGCGCAGGCCGTTGGCACACTCCGCGCAAATAGAATCTGGATGCGAAAATTGATTGAAGCGGAGTAAAATTAGAGGTGGACATAAGGAGTAAATATGCCTCTCCAGCAAATTACGATTGAGATACCAGAGAAGGTGCTTCTTGCCGAAAAGACAGACGCCGAATCTTTTGGGCGTGAAATCCGCATGTTGGCGGCTGTCAAGTTATATGAGATGGGCAGGCTTTCCTCTGGGCGAGCCGCTGAATTGGCGGGAATCTCCAGGGTCGAGTTTTTGCTCAGTTTAAATCGTTATAAGGTTTTTCCCTTTGCCGCAGAACTTGACGATCTAGAAAGCGCCCATGCTTAAAGCCATCAGCAATACTTCGCCGCTTCTTTATCTGTACCGCATTGGCGGAATCGAGTGGCTTCCCCGATTATTCGATGAAGTTTGGACGCCCGAAGCCGTCAAAAATGAATTGCGAGCAGGAAGAAGGAAAGGTTACGATGTTCCTAATCCAGATGACTATTCATGGCTGAATGTTGTCAATCCAAAATCTACCCCGTCAGAATGGTTGGTTTTGGATTTGGGCATAGGCGAAATTGCGGCAATGGCTTTGGCACTGGAAAATCCAGATAGGGTTGTTTTACTTGATGACATGCTTGCTCGGCGGACTGCACAGGCAGCAGGCTTGCAAGTTTTGGGCACACTGAAGGTTTTATTGGAAGCTAAATCTCATGGCATTATTGATGAAGTCGAGCCGTATGTATCGAATTTAAGCGGTTCGGGTATGTGGATTTCTTCCAAAATCAAGGAGCGTATTCTCAAATTGGCAGATGAGTCGTAAGACCAAAATCGTGCTAACATCGGCTGCAGCGGACAGCGGCTTCGCC
>DYKV01000521.1 GCA_020722415.1 Anaerolinea sp. | reverse complement strand
CTCACATAGCGCATTACAACAATACGCCAACGCCACAGTCAGGGGTGAAATACAATGTGGCTGATATTTTCCGCAAGCATATTGGCGAATACAAAAAGACTCATCGTTTGTCGTATGAGCAGCATAAGGCTGTCAGCGCGATTATCAATTGCCGCACGCCTGCCATGGGCGGGGTGATGAAGAGGTGTTCCGTCTGCAAGGCTTTGGAGTTTCACTATAAAGCCTGCAAGAATCGTCATTGTCCCCAGTGCGGAGCTTTCGAGAAGGCGCAATGGCTCGAAGACCAGAAGAAATGGATTTTACCCATCCATTATTTCCATGTCGTCTTCACCATTGATCACGTCTTCAATCTGTTGGTGGACTTCAATCGGAAACTATTGTTTGACCTGTTCATCAAAATTGCCGCGCAACTCTTGAAGGAGTTCGGGCAGAAATACCTCGGTGGCGAGATCGGCTTTTCGCTGGTCTTGCATACTTGGGGTCAGACCATGCAGGAGCATCTCCATATCCATTTCATCGTCACGGGTGGCGCACTCGTTTCCTCCCCCACAGGCTACACTTGGAATCCCGCTGACCATCAGTTTCTCTTCCCCGTCAAATTGCTTTCCAATATGTTCCGCAATCGTTTCTGCTCTGAAGTCTCCAAACTCTCGGCAGACGGCAAACTCAATACCAACGATGGCAGGCTCGATGTTCAGGGCATGTTATCCAGCGCCTTATCAAAAAATTGGGAAGTCTATATCCAAAAGCCGCTCTACGACAAAGAGAAGTTGATCGAATATTTGGGCCGATATATTTTTCGTATTGCCATTTCCAATCATCGCATTATCGCCGTTGGCAAAGATACGGTCACTTTCAAGTATTTCGATAATCGCGATGAGGGCAAAGAGAAAACGATGACCCTGCATGTTTTTGAGTTCATCCGCCGCTTTCTTTCCCACGTCCTCCCCGATGGTTTTGTCCGCGTCCGTCATTTTGGTTTGCACAACGCTGGCTGCCGCGTCAAACTGCAACACGCCCGCCGCGTTTTGGGGCTGCCTTTTGAGTTGCCCGCTATCTTGAAGTTGAAGTTCCTCGACTGGTTCAAAAAGATTACCAAGTCCGATGAAGACCCGCGCCTGTGCAAGTTTTGCGGCAAGGGTTTGATGTTGCCCGTCCGCGAGTTTGGTCCCGTCTTTGGTTGGCGGCTCAAATTCCATGCCGCTCTTGGTTTACTCATTTCATGGAAAAATGCCTTTACCTGACTACCCTCTTTTTTGTCTTGCCCGTTTTCGGGGCGGAACGACTCTGCCTACCCGCCGTTTTTTGCCTATTTTGCCTATTTTCCACCATGTTTTTGGCTTTCAAATTGTATGCGGCAGATTGGTCTTGCCCAAAAAGAGGTGACCGCGCGTTGATTTAGGACTATAATTGAAAACGGAATCCCTATAATAATTAGGCACGTCCAACAAAGCGTGCAGCGGACGGGTGGGTAGAGTACGAATTTATGAGCATTTTTCTGGCTTCGGGTTTTTCCTCCTCCCAAGCATTGTCCACGCCCACCCACCC
>DYKV01000073.1 GCA_020722415.1 Anaerolinea sp. | reverse complement strand
CGGTAATACTATAAAATTCGTCACAATTTTTCCGTTGAATCGTCTTATGGTTTAGATAAATCTAACTGTTAAGGTTTTCGGATATATCTCTAGCAACTCAAGGGTATATGGATTCTGTTCAACAAGCTTTGGAAAATTCACAATCCATTGCCCAGAATGATCCTCAACAATCTACGCTCTTGTCTGTTCAATTGACTCTGATCCTAGTGAATAAGTATATCCAACCCCTCAGTTCTTGATGGATAGAAAGAATGCTTTAAAGGCAATCTTTCCCATCTGAGTGTATGGTCGAATGCTAATGTTACCAAATAGGAACACTTTTTATGAATGAATACGGTCATAGTAAAAAATATCAATTTTCAGCTATAATTAATTATGCTGAATATCATGGATATTCTACCGATTGCCTTGATAACGATTGTTACTTTTGGCTTGGGCATTATTGCCGGCTTGTTATTGGCTGATTTACGGCATACCAATAATCTACCACCTCCTAGAGAAGCCACCCAGAAAAAGCTAAAACAATTTGCCCGTTTATGGGTAGATGACAAGAATGAAACCGTTCTCTTAGAAATCGAGGGGAAAATTTTCCATCATATTAATGAGTTAAGCGCCACCCAAAAAAGAAAGCTTTTTGATTCTGGACTTCTTTCATCTCAGGAAAGTGATTCTATACCCATTAAGGGCGAATCTCCTATCGGGTCTCCACCTTCAGTTGTCCAGATCCCAACTAATGAAGACTCCTTTGTATCCAATTCCATTCTTAATCAATCTGAAACAGACTTGCCAACCTTTCCTACACCAACGCCAACTCCGCCGAAAAAATCCATGTTTGATTTATTGTCTCGTTCAACCCAATCGCCTCCTCGTTTAACCAGAGAAACGCCTAAGAGTATCGCTGCTCAAGTGGATGAGATCTTACAGAGCCGCATTCAGGGAACCGAATTGGAACAACGGGCGATCCGCCTGATGGAATTACCCGGCAAAGGGATGGTGGTGATGATTGGATTAGAGCAGTATAATTCCGTCAACGATGTCCCTGACCCGGAAATACAAACGATTTTGCGGGCAGCGGTCAGAGAATGGGAAGATAAAATGCTCTCAAATAACCTCTAGCGGTGGCGTTTGCGTTTCTTCTTAGATTGCTGGGCGTTTCTTTCGCTTGCAGTCATCTGTGCAGTGGTTTCAGTTATCAATTCAGGATTTGGCGACGGGTTGGTTCCGCTATCCTCTAATGCTTCTTCTGCGCTCCGTTCGACAGTTTTAATAACAGCTAATTCTCGCGGACGGTAGGTAAACATGCGGGAAATCACTCCAAATCGCATATTGGTGACCAATTCTTGGAATAATTCCGATGCACGTGATTTGTATTGCACCAAGGGATCTCGCTGGGCATAGGCTTCAAGACCAATGGAAACGCGCAAGGCTTCCATTTGGGTTAAATAATCTACCCACAGCTCAGAGATAACGCCTAGCAGTAACTGCCGATAAATTGCCGTGAGAGCTTGGCGCCCTAGTTCCTCAATAAGGGGATAACGCAATTCCTCTTCGAGAATGTTCAAGGGTTGGTTTCTAATTAGTTCTGCCTTATCCAGCCCAAGCACCCTCTCTATACCTATGCGAGCGTTTTCTTCCAGTTCCAGCAGGGTGTGCTCGGATAAACGCGACCATTCATTAGAACCAAGCGAGAGTTGAATTGTTTTTTGAGCTTGGGTGAGGTGCTCCAAGACATCCTGAGCGATTGCATCTGCGGAGCGGTTTCCTAAAAGATGAGCTGCTAGGAAGATGTAGTTCAAACGTTGCGTGCGGATTTGGATCCGTTTATGAGTCCGTTTATCGAATTCGGTTCGAGCGCCTTGCAGCATGAGGAGTAATAAACCAATCGCACCATTTCGATCAATGTACCCATTTGCTTTCTCTAGAGCAGCAACAAGGTCGCGCCCGATTTGGCTTTCATCTGCATTTCCGTTTGTGCCAACCAGGCGTTGTTGGCGAGCAGTGAGGATCTGTTGGACAATTTCCAGCACTCGTTCCTCTAGCTCATCCCAATCTAGGTGGATATCCGCTAAGCGATTACGGAATTCTAATTCATCTTCTACGCGCCGGGTTATTGCTCCCATCAATCGGGTGAGCGACTGGTTCCAGAGGTAGTTTTGAACCATCTCCTTGATTGTCTCAGCCACATCATCTGGGTCGTCTTTCAATAAACGGGCTTGTTCATTTGAAAGCTTTATGGGGATGTGAATTTCACTGATCAACTCCTCGGCTAACTCGCGGGGAGTGTGAGCATCACTTTCCTCATCATCCATTTCTTTCAGCCCAGCGAAAAAATTATCAAACGCTTCCAAGCGTTCTTCAAGCTGATGTTCATATCGTTGCCGTGTTTCTTCCAAGGTATATTTAACTGCATTTATGAGGTGGGCATCTTCTGCCTCCAAAGCGGCACGCGCTGTTTCTAAGAAGATTGGTATTGCTTGCTGGGTTCCCAAGACCTCTCTGCCATTAATGGAAGTAGCTGATCTTTCCCAGATGTCATCCACGATTAATTTAAGGGTGTAAGATGGGTAAATATGGCTGTTGATCTGCAATGACGGCTGAATCTGTTCGAGCCATGAGAGCAAACGCCAAGGACCTTCATCCTCTTTTAGCGCTTCAGGGACTCGGCGGAGCACTTCCGTTTGCAGCATTTCGGTCACATCTTCACTTAAATCTTCCTTGGTAAAAATGCGATCGCGTTGGGCATAGATGCTTGCCCGCTGGGTGTTGAGGACATCGTCATACTCCAGCAGGTGTTTCCGCATGTCGAAATTTGCCCCCTCAACTCTGGTTTGGGACTGCTCGATCAATCGCCCGACTAAATTCATTTCCAATGGAAGCGCATCATCCATTTTAAAGCGCTGCATTAGCGAATCAGCTTGTTCACCACCAAACAAGCGCAGGAGCTCATCTTCCATCGAGAGATAGAAACGGGAAGAGCCAGGATCGCCTTGGCGAGCAGCCCGACCACGTAACTGGTTGTCGATGCGGCGCGCTTCATGTCGTTCCGAACCAATAACGTGCAGTCCCCCTAAAGCGCGCACCTTTTCCATCTCGTCCATGTAACGCAGGAAGTCTTGCACTTCTGCTTCGTAAATTCCATAGCTATCAGGATCCATCTTTATTAGGGCAGCATAGCGTTCTTTTAAGGACATGTCAAAGGGGTCTGAATAGCCGGCTTTGCGTAAGACGCGATTTACAACGCTGAGGGTCTCTTCTTTGAGTTCTCCTCCCAGTTTAATATCTACACCTCGGCCAGCCATATTTGTCGCAATGGTCACTGCGCCATAGGCACCTGCTCCAGCAATGATTTGGCTCTCTTCAGTATGTTTGCGGGCATTCAAAACCTGGTGGGAGATTCCTCCCTGAAGCACTGCCAGCAGGCGTTTCTCAGTCTCCTTTTCTAAGGAAAGGATGCGTAATAACCGTTCGAGGTTGGCTGGGTCTTCCGCGCTAAATGGGATTTCTAATTCACGCGCCAGTTTCCGCATTTGGGCTAAATCTAATTGTTCGAGGGAAGTGTTAAGAAAAACTAATTCGGGGATTTGACGGCCATCTTCCTCCCGTTTGTTTTTTTCAAACCAAGTGTGCCGCAGTAAAAGTACTTGGGCAAGACGCCGCAAAGGTTCAGCCCGCAAACGGGAGGATAGCTTTTCTGACATTTCAACCGAAGTGGTACCAACCAAAAGCGGTCGTCCAAGCACGTGGTTATATAAAATCTCCTGCATGATGGCGCGGATTTTTGCTTCTTGGGTACGATAAACGACATCTGGAAAATCCTTCCGTTTCCAATAAACCGGTTTCTTTTCTGGGTCATCTTTTTGGGCGTAATAACGATATTTATATCCCTGTTCATCTTTGGCTTCTAATTCGATCAATCCTGATTCGGGTTGCATTGCGTAATATTCTAGATTAGTGGGAATTGCCAAAACACCTAACTTATAGATCTTGTCGAATTCTTCAGCTTCGGTAACAGCAGTACCGCTCATCCCGGCTAATTTCTCATACATGCGGAAGTAATTCTGAATGGTGATCGTTGCGTAGGTTACATTCTCCGGCTGGACCCGAACCCCCTCTTTGGCTTCGACCGCTTGATGCAATCCATCTGACCAGCGTCGTCCGGGCATCAACCGTCCAGTAAATTCATCGATAATGATGACTTTACCAGCCTGCACGAGGTAGTCTTTGTTGCGATGGAACAGGAATTGTGCTCTCAGGGCTTGTTCTAAATAGCCGAGCAACCGTGCTTGCTCCGGGGTAACATCTTCGGGGCGGTCAGGATCGCGCAGCGGAAAGCCTAATAGCTCCTCTACATGGGCTTCCCCAATTTCGGTTAGCGTAACGTTGCGGTCACGCTCACTTATTTCATAATCTTCTGGGCGAAGCGCTCGAACCACTTGTGCCATGCGGGTATACCATTCCACATCTTCGGAGGCTGGTCCAGAAATAATGAGTGGTGTGCGGGCTTCGTCGATCAGAATGTTATCCACCTCATCCACGATTGCATAATAATGGCCGCGTTGGACGCGATCTTCCATCCGCCAGACCATATTATCCCGCAGGTAATCGAAACCAAATTCACTATTTGTTCCATAGACAATATCGGCTGCGTATGCTTCAGCGCGCGGAACCATCCGTAGTTGATGTTGATCTTCATGTGGCGAGCTGCGTTCTAAATCAACTAAAAATGCTTTTTTGCCGTTTTCGGTGCGAGCTGCCATTTGCAAGACTCCTACTGTAATCCCCAACGCATGATAAATCGGAGCCATCCAGCGGGCATCGCGGCGGGCTAGGTAATCATTAACGGTCACCAAATGGACTCCACGGCTGGTCAATGCGTTGAGATAAAGCGGCAATGTAGCCACTAAGGTTTTACCTTCGCCGGTGCGCATCTCGGCGATTTTTCCTTGATGCAGCGTGATTCCACCTATTAACTGGACATCATAATGACGTAAACCGATAGTGCGTTTACTTGCCTCGCGAACGGCCGCAAACGCTTCGGCTAAAAGGTTATCCAACGTTTCCCCTGCATTTATCCGCGCTCGAAATTCATCTGTTTTTGCTTTCAAAGCTTCATCAGAAAGCGATTCGTATTCTTTTTCGAGTTCATTGATCTGAGCCACAACCTCACTCAGTTTGTTGATCTCTTTTTTATTGGGGTCACCCCCAAATATAGTCACAAATCTTTTCAGCATACCTTACACCTCGTGTTTGCGATTATAGCACAAAGGAAACTGATGGTATGTTGTAAGCTAGAGCCAGTAATTCGGGTAATGAAGATGTTTAAATCCCCGAGGATGACATGTGCCAAGTATGAGGGAAATCGAAAAAGTATGGGTTAGCAGGCGGATAGAGATTTAACGATCTTTTTTACGAAGGCAGGGCCATTGTAAATTAAACCGGTGTAGACTTGGATTAATTTCGCCCCGGCATCTAACATCTGATGAGCTTGGGTTGGGGTTATTATCCCGCCAACCCCAATAACTGGTAACGTTGCGTTGGTACGCTTGACAATCTCCTGAACCATGCGCAGGCTGAGAGAAAACAGCGGAGCGCCGCTCAGTCCACCGCTTTGGTCTATTAGTGGATGGTTTGCCAATCCGCGAGGAAACATTCCCACTCGTTGGACGGTTGTGTTAGTGGCAATGACGCCATCAATTTGATTAGCGGTCAAGACATCTAATGCATCGTCTAATTCTGAATCACTTAGATCTGGAGCAAGTTTAACTAATAGTGGTGTATATTTCTGCCGGGTAGCCAGAGAGTTTCTTTTGGCAACTAGCTGGCTGAGCAATTCGTGGAGGGATTGGCGGGCTTGTAATTGCCGTAACCCTAAGGTGTTTGGTGAGCTGACATTAACCACCAGGTAATCTGCCAAGGGAGAAAAGATTTCTAATAGTGCTAAATAATCCCTGGCAGCTTCTTCGTTGGGTGTATCTTTGTTCTTGCCTAGGTTGACACCCAACACCAAACCCTTTGGCCGGGTTCTTCTGAGGTGTTGAGCGACAATTTGGGCACCCTGGCTTGGAAAACCCATCTGATTGATCACGGCTTGCCCTTCAGGGATACGGAATAAGCGCGGCTTGGGGTTTCCGCTTTGGGGCAGGGGGGTTACCGTTCCAATTTCGACATGGCTGAAACCCAAGCAAGCTAAACCTCGCCAGGCAATACCATCTTTATCGTAGCCGGCAGCTAAACCGACCGGGTTGGAAAAAGTTATCCCAAAAAGCTGAACCGGCAGGGAGTGGGTATGATAAGACCAGCGTAGGATAGCTGCAATTGGGGGGACAGACCCCGCGAACCTGATAGTGCGCAGAGTCCAGTGATGAACGGTTTCGGGGTCAAATTGAAACAAGATCTTGCGGATGAGCGGGTAAAACATGGTTATCTCGATGAGCTGTCGCGGATAAATTGACGTACCATCTCTGCCATTGAAGGGGAGATCTTTGCCGTGGACTCCCAATAGTCGGTTAATTGTTTGAGGGTGAACACACTATGGATATGGACGCCTTTTTCAGCTAAAGCTTCTGCAGCGCCGGATTGCCGGTCAATCAAAACCACCACGTCTTTCACTATTAGGCCAACCGAAGTCAGCTTATCCAATGCCTCAAATTTACTGCCGCCGGTGGTCGCTAGATCATCAATCAAAACGACGGTCTCACCGGCTTGAAAATCTCCTTCAATCTCGGCTTTCGTGCCGTACTCTTTAACTTCCCGGCGGGGGTAAATCCACGGATAATTTCCTAACATGCTGATTGCCGAGGCAATTGGGAGGGCTGCATAGGGCAAGGCAGCTAGACGTTGAAATGTACAGTGAGATAATAACGGCAGATAAGCTGAGGCAACTTGCGCTAGTAATTTTGGAAAGCTAATCAACCGCCGCAGGTCAATATAGATCGGAGAGAGGAGCCCTGATTTGAGGGTAAATTTGCCGAACTTAACACAACCGCTTTCGAACAATTGATCCGCTAGGCTTTGCAAGGTGGGGGAGGTTATGGGACTGCTTGGTTTTGGGCGAGAAGCGGTGAGGAAATGTTGACGAATGAAGTGAATTTGCTCCGCAAATGACCTGGCTGCTTGTGCCGGGGTAGGTGCGCGGGAGATGGAACGGGACACGTTGATCAATACCCCATTCCCATCGGTACGTAATCCGTTTTGGAGGGCAATTTCTAGATCACCGCCTTGTGCTCCAACCCCCGGAACCAAGAACCACATATCGGGGAGGATTTGGCGGAGATAGCTTAAATCCTGAGGATAAGTAGCCCCGACTACCAAGGCGATGTTATTGTTCTTGTTCCAGCTTTGGGCAAGCAGGGCAATTTTTTGATATAAAGGCATAGATTTGCCGGTGAGATCCAAGACCGGCAGATCTTGGATCTCACTAGCGGCAGGGTTGGAAGTCTTGCAGAGGACGAATACACCATGGGCGGGGTCTTCATAAAAAGGCTGCAAGGCATCTGCTCCAAGATATGGATTAACCGTGATTGCATCCACCTTGAGACCGCTAAATGCAGCCGCAGCATAGGCTTGGGCAGAGGAAGCAATATCTCCTCGTTTAGCATCTAAAATGACCGGGATCTCAGTTGGTATAGATTGGATGATATTTTTTAAACTTGTCCAGCCTTCTGCACCATAAATCTCAAAGAAGGCGATATTCGGTTTGAAGGCGGTGGCAACATCTGCACAAGCCTCGACAAGCCGCAGGCAAAAATCTTGGGCTGCCTTTGCCGTGGCTTCTGGCAGGTCTTGAGGGTGAGGATCCAAGCCCACGCAGAGCAGTGAACCGGTTTGAGATACTCTTGATTCAAGTTTTTCGATAAAAGTTTTCATTTTTCGCTAACATTATTATGCACGGCCAAGAACCATTGCCAGGAGAGCCATGCGGACATAGAGCCCGTATTCCATTTGGCGAAAATAAGCAGCGCGTGGGTCTTGATCAAACTCCAGGCTGATTTCTCCCACCCGAGGGAGTGGATGCATGACGATCATGCGGTCTTTTGCATCCTGCATGATTGCCGGTGTGATGACATAAGCGCCCTTGACACTCTCATACTCATCCTGGTTTTCAAAGCGTTCTTTTTGAACGCGGGTAACATAAAGTACATCAGTGTATGGCAGGACACTTTCGAGAGAGGTGTACTCTTTTTGGACAATGCCTTTTTCATCTAATTCGGCGATGATCTCTGAGGGCATTTTCAATATCTCCGGAGAGACATAATTTAATCGGACATCATACAGAGAAAGCAGGCGCGCCAAGGAATGAACAGTGCGGCCGTATTTAAGGTCGCCCAACATGGTGACAGTCAATCCATCCACATGATTTAATTCACCCACTATGGTGAATAGGTCCAACAATGCTTGAGTGGGGTGTTCACCGACTCCATCGCCGGCGTTTATGATCGGTTTACGGGCATATTGGGCGGCTAAAGCTGAGGCACCGATCTCAGGATGGCGCAAGACGATCACATCAGCATAACATTCCAGCGTGCGCACTGTATCTGGTAAAGACTCCCCTTTTGCGACCGAGGAATAGCGCACTTCATTGATTGGGATAACACTCCCACCCAAACGTTCCATGGCGGATGTAAAGGATGAGGAGGTGCGGGTAGAAGGTTCATAAAACAGGTTAGCGAGAATTTTGCCTTTCAGCAAATCGAACGTTCCAATCCGCTCGACCATCTCGCGCATCTCGTGGGCAACCCCAAAGATGTATTCCAGATCGGAGCGATTGAATTGTTTGACGGATAAAATATCCTTGCCATAGAAACGCCCGGTGCGTTGTTCCCCAAATGGTAGATACGGGCTTTGATTACGGAAAGGTGGTAAATATGTTGCCATCATACATCTCCTAAAAAAAGATTAACCGAAAGATCGGATAGATTTACCATAGCCAGGCGGAGCAAAAACTTGGCCGTTTTCATAGACAATTTTTCCCCTTAAGACGACCCGTTCGATCTTCCCTTGAACAGCTCGTCCTTCGAATGGAGTCCAAGCAGAACGGGTGAAAGTATCTTTAGCCTGAATGACCCAGCGTTGATTCTCATCCACTTCAATCCAAGTATCTGGCTGCTCTGGGAGATTAAAAATACGTTTTGGATTGGTATGCAAACGGAGAATTAAGTCGGCGAGGGTGATTTTCCCATCCGCGACAGCGGTTAAGAAAAGCGGTAACGCAGTCTCAAGACCAGGAAACCCAGGCGGGGGATTGGGGCTGTCTTTTTCACTCAGTGTGTGCGGTGCGTGATCGGTAGCGAAACAATCAATTACCTCAAGATTTTCCCAGAGAGCCTGTTGGTCTGCCTTGGTGTTCAAAGGCGGCTTCACTTCACTGCGCCTTAATCCAATGCGCGGGATATCTTCTTTGCTAAGGAAAAGGTGATGAGGGGTGACCTCGCAGGTCACTTTCAAACCGCGCTCCTTTGCCTTGCGGATGATCATTATCTCTTCCGCTCTGGATACATGGGCGAGATGAACCGGACGATCATACAGTTGGGCAATTAGGATTACTGCAGCTAAACTGAGTTGTTCGGCATGGGCAACGATTGGGCGATCTTCCGGCCAGTGCTCAAAATGAGTCATCCATTGGCGCATATCAGCTAAGCGCAGCGGACCGTAAGTTTGGTCTAAATACATCTTTAAGCCCGCAGCATGAACGGCGAGGGGAGCCAAACTTTGAGCGTTATCTGCCTTTGCTCCAAGATATTGCCCGAAATCACAACGGGCTTTCTGTTGGGCGAGTTGGATAGCTTGCTGAAATGTTTGCTCATCGGTGATGGGCGGATTGGTGTTCGGCATTGCCAAGACCATAGTAAAACCTCCGGCTAAGGCGGCTGCGCTGCCGCTTTCCCAATCTTCTTTATGGGTCGCTCCGGGTTCGCGCATGTGGACATGGATATCTATAAAGCCGGGTAATCTTAGCATTTTGGCGCCTCCCTCTCTAGAATATCGTCTTTTTTCGCTAAGATCAAGTTCGCGGATAGAAGGGCGTTTGAATTGCTTCCCCGCTCTTCCCGTCTTTGGGATTCGTTGAAATATAAGTGAGTGGCGGGGAAGACGGATGGAGTAGATAAAAAAGAAGGTTGCTTTAGAAAAGCAACCTTCTGGTGGATTTGGAGAATACCATAAAAACGCCCGCAGGAGCGATCTCGCTGGGGCTTGATGGGCTGAGTTTCGGGAAAGTTTCTTGCGTACATTCCGCACGATTTTACAGCGATTCTGTATTCTGTCAAGAGTAAAAGTTGTGTGTTGTTGTTCAGCGAATTTGACACCCCCTAATTGTTCAGCAATAATGTCATTTTTTGAACATATCGGTGCCATTACCGATGAAAGAACACCACCCTGACTCTGGCAATT
>DYKV01000520.1 GCA_020722415.1 Anaerolinea sp. | reverse complement strand
AAATAACAATTAAATAGCCCCACTCGGCGCTCTTATCCAGAGAGGTGGAGGGACCGGCCCGATGAAACCTCGGCAACCCCGTTATTTATTTTCTAACGGAAGGTGCCAATTCCGGCAGACGGATGTTCTGGAAGATGAGAGGGCAGCCTTATATGTGTTACTTACTTGCCCTTTCAGTTGTACCGGAAGGGGCATTTTTTTATAGTTAGGAGGTACTATTATGTCTACTACTTTTATGACTTCACCGAGTCTACTATTTACATCTGAATCGGTGACAGAAGGACATCCGGATAAGCTTTGCGACCAAATCAGCGATGCTGTCTTGGATGCTTGCCTGGAACAAGATCCCCTCTCGCGCGTTGCCTGTGAAACAGCTACTAAAACTGGATTTGTGATATTGCTCGGAGAGATAACAACCCGTGCCAATTTAAATTATGATGACTTAGTCCGAAAAGTAATCACAAACATCGGTTATGATAGCAGTGAAAAAGGTTTTGATGGAAACACCTGCGGCGTTCAGGTGGCGATTGCCCGGCAATCCGGCGATATCGCCTTGGGGGTAGACAAAGCGCTCGAGGCGAAACAAGGTGAAATGAGCGAAGCGGAGATCGAATCAATTGGCGCTGGCGATCAAGGCATGATGTTTGGTTATGCCTGCGATGAAACCAAAACGCTCATGCCCATGCCAATCTACCTAGCCCATAAATTAGCCCGGCGGTTAAGTGCAGTCCGAAAAAATAACATACTCCCTTGGCTGCGTCCAGATGGGAAAACCCAGGTAACTATTGAGTATAGGTATGGACGGCCAGCCCGAGTTCATACCGTGTTAGTAAGCGCCCAACATGCCCCCGATATCACCCTCGATACAATCCGTGAAGCACTCTACGAAGAGGTAATCAAACCTACTATCCCTAGTGTAATGATGAACGGTGGACCGCGCATCTTGGTTAATCCAACCGGACGCTTTGCAATTGGTGGTCCAATGGGAGATGCTGGAGTTACCGGGCGAAAAATCATCGTTGACACCTATGGCGGTATGGGCCGCCATGGTGGTGGCGCTTTCAGTGGAAAAGATCCCACAAAAGTAGATCGTTCTGGCGCTTATGCGGCTCGTTGGGCAGCTAAAAATATTGTCGCCGCGGGCTTGGCTGATCGCTGCGAGATTCAAGTGGCTTATGCCATCGGAGTGGCTCATCCATTAAGTGTGAATGTCGAAACATTTGGTACCGGAAGAGTATCAGACGAGAGGATCGCAGCGTTGGTTACCGAATTTTTCGATCTCAGACCTGGCGCAATTATCCGTGATCTGCACTTGCGCCGTCCACTTTATCAACAAGTAGCTGCTTATGGACATTTCGGTCGCGATGATTTGGACTTGCCTTGGGAAAACACCGATAAAGCGGAACTGCTGCGTGATGCAGCCGGAATAAAAGAACCGATCCGTGTTCCAGCAGATTAATCGCTTTCAAAAAAGGCTTCACGGTTATTTGCGTGAAGCCTTTTTTTATTTACGAAAACTATCCCTCTCCAGAGACATCCATCCAGCAATTAAGCATAATTT
>DYKV01000519.1 GCA_020722415.1 Anaerolinea sp. | reverse complement strand
TCCACTGTTAAGCCTACCATTTCTTGCCATGGTACTCTTGCTCGCTCGTCTTGGATAATTTGTTTTAAATCATCATCTGCTCGGTTTTCCATTTCCGATAAAAACAATAACAATTCAGCGATCATTTCTTGGGTAATTCGGACAGTTTCTCCTTGCCCATTTAATAATGCTTCAACGGCAGGAGTATATAGGTCAATCACATGCCAAGTCTGTTTTGTCATTACTTCATCGTACCAGAGTAACCTTACCAGCGACTCCATGTGATCGAACCCCAAATCCAAATAATGTTGCCCTAACGGTGTAGATGGCAAAAGTTCACTGCACAACCGTTGAAATAATAAGGTAGTGTAGGCGACCCGATAAGTTCGTTCCGAAAAGACAAAACGACCTACTGCTTGAGCCTGTGACATAGGGAAAAGCCATACTACTATCACACCAAAAAATACCCAACCGATAGGCGAGAACCATCTCTTTTTACTTTCCATTGGTCACGCTCCTGCAAATCACTATTTCAATTATAATTTGCTAGCGCCTCGCACTTAAGCCGCGGCGCGGCGTAAAATGGAAGCACTTGTTGGGTGGCATCTCTCTTCACCGGTGGGCAAACCGCACCTTCGTCGCGGCCACCACTACAAATTGATCGGGCAACTGATCCCCATAATCTTGGAGCAACCGTCGAAGCACCTCTAACTTCGCAGTCGCTCGCTCAACATCCAGCCGCAGAAGAATGACTCCCCGATGAGACCGCCCCTCCCGATAAATCTTTTCCCCAAAGTCCTTGTCATTGGTGATCAGAATCCAGTTCTCCGCCAAGGCTTTCTGGATAATCGTCTCATCATCTAGACCTCGCCCCTCATCATATACGGAGAAAACCTCGTGTCCTTGCTTGCGTAGCCATTCCGCAACGGCAGGCCCGGTGCACTCATCCACCAGGAAACGCATTTATGTTGGCTCCACGGATAACGGCATAAACACCGTGCTTTCCAGCGCCTTGGTTGCAAACAGAATACAGGCTTGAATATCTTCGTGGGTGAGGCCCTTATACTCCTGGAGAATTTCCTCCACTGTCGCCCCGTGCGCTAACAGATTCAGGATATACTCAACCGTCAGCCGGGTCCCACGAATGACGGGCTTCCCAACCATAACTTTTGGATTAACAGTAATCCGTTCAAGCAATTGTTCGTCTCTCATCATCTTACCTTCACTCTCGCCAGTGTATGCCGCCCAACTATTTGGTATACAGCCTACTCTGTATATTATTCCATTCAGGACGTTATCCATACTTTTCTGGTAGAAGAACCAATGTGCAGATTATACATTCACCCTCTCCAAACGACAATGCCATGACACGACCAAGGTCTGTTCCCTTACGAATGGCGGGACACTGGAAAGACAAAGTTCGGGTAAAATGGTGCCCCCCTAACGGAAACGGGAGCAGCGTTTTTCCAAAAGGCTTCTCTCGCTTTCATGTCTCGGCCGGCTCGACCTAAATTTTTAGGAGGGAGTTCCCGTAACGCGGCATTCATGCCGCAACCAAACGGCGACGCCAATGTCTACAACATTT
>DYKV01000518.1 GCA_020722415.1 Anaerolinea sp. | reverse complement strand
GATATGCCAGATTTAACCCCTCATATTCTCGAACTTGTCCGTCTGACTTCTACGGACTTACCAACGGATGTGGAAAATGTATTGCGCCAAGCGTTAGAGCAGGAAGAACCTGGCTCAGCCGCACGGGGCGCGTTGGAAACCATTATAAAGAATGTTGAGCTGTCGCGGGCAAACTCTACCCCTATTTGTCAAGATACTGGCACCCCCATTTTTTATGTATATCATCCCCAAGGTTGGTCAACCCGTGAGCTGCGCCAACAGATAGAAAGCGCTGTAGTTGAGGCGACTCGCCGCTCATATTTGCGCCCCAACTCGGTTGATTCCTTGAGCGGCAAAAATAGCGGTAACAATCTTGGGGGTTCCTACTTCCCGACCATTCACTTTGAAGAGGTGGATGGTGATACCGTAACGGTGGACTTAATGCTAAAGGGTGGCGGATGTGAAAATGTCGGCGCTCAATACTCTTTACCTAATACTGCCCTTCAAGCTGGCCGGGATTTAAATGGTGTGCGCAAAGCCGTTCTGGATGCTGTTTTTCAAGCGCAGGGTCAGGGGTGCGCACCTGGCGTTTTAGGCGTGGCTATCGGGGGGGATCGCGGCTCTGGGTATTATGCCTCGAAAGAAGTGCTGTTCCGCCGTCTAGATGATCAAAATCCAGATCCCAAGCTAGCAGAAATGGAAAAACGCATAACTGAAGAAGCTAATCGGCTTGGTATAGGGCCGATGGGCTTTGGTGGAAAGACCACCGTATTAGGAACAAGAATTACCGCTCTAAACCGCTTGCCAGCCTGTTATTTTGTCACTGTGTCTTATATGTGTTGGGCATATCGGCGGCGACGGATGGTCTGGAGGTCGGGCGAGGTTCAATATTCTTGATTAACAAGCGATGCTCAACAGAAAGGAGAAAACCATGCAGAGAGTAAACATTCCAATTACAGAAGAAGCCATTCGCGGTTTAGTTGTGGGTGAACCGGTTTTACTCAATGGGGTTATGGTGACCGGCCGGGATGCGGTTCATAAATGGTTGATTGATACATTTATCCGAAAAACTCGTCAACCCCAAGGGGATGATTTGGAGGTCTATCAAGCCCTGAAACCGTTACTCAACCAGGGAGTTATTTATCATTGTGGTCCAGTGGTTGCTGGGTTAGACACTAAAGAATATCGCTTCGTTGCCGCCGGGCCTACTACTAGTTCACGTGAAGAACCATACCAAGCCGAGGTCATGCGACATTTCACTTTACGCGGGGTGATTGGCAAAGGTGGTATGGGTGCAAAAACATTACAAGCTTGTCAGGAAGTGCCAGGCGTTTATTTTCACGCTATTGGTGGGGCGGCTTCGTGGATCGCTCAAGCGGTCAAACGTGTTTTAGGGGTTTATAAACTGGAATTTGGGGTGCCAGAAGCCATGTGGGTGATTGAAGTTGAAGATTTTCCGGCAGTAGTCACCATGGATGCACATGGCAAGAGCCTGCACGAGGTGGTCAAAGAACAATCCAGAGCCCAATTAGAGCATTTGCTGGCAGTGGAATAAAGGAATTTTTCATCAGGCCGGCATGGTTATT
>DYKV01000517.1 GCA_020722415.1 Anaerolinea sp. | reverse complement strand
AACTATGCATGTTTACCGTTTTATGAAATTTTTAACAGTCGGGACTGCGTAATAATCAATCCTAGACATAGCCCCAGGAACATAGCCTCCAACCGCAGCATAAAGGGGTTCGCAGTAAATCCCACTGCAATAAAAGAAAAATATCCAAGTATGCTCAGCCAAAGAGGTCTGGTCTGCAAGTTTCGCCATGAGCTAGTACGCAAAAGAATGACAAGCAATCGAAAAGCACGGACAGCACCTGCCAGTAAGGACAGTGCCACAACCGGCCCAATGATGAACCCGCCGTAGAAAAGAAACGGCATCCACATAAATTCTCCCGGAAACCATACAGAACTATCCGACGCATCCGGTCCCAGATATGGGAGTATCCACGGAAAATCGGAAAAAGGCCATGGATAACTGCTGCCGAATCCTTTTCCTATCAACCAGCCATAAGGACTGGTTACAAGTGAATCGTATTGACCGACAACAGCTGCCACTCGCGTCCAGAAAGTCACATACTGGGCCGGGCCAGTACTCCGTTGCAGCCAACGTTCGAACACGTCCGGATAAATCAACAGAGTTACGATGGATCCGAGAATTATTATAACAAACGCGCTAACGAGAGACTTTGCAATCGGTCGCGGTATCCTAGCTGTGCGCAACCCATTCCATAATGTAACCAACAGGACAATGCTTGCTACGATGCCTATTACGAGAAATAAACTGCGAGTAACAGAGAGCAAAATAATTACAAATGCTGCAGACAACAGGAACAACGACAATAATCGACGATGCCGACCCAAAAAAAGATCATATCCCCCAGCAATAATCAGGAATGAGACCAAGGGGCTCAGGATCTGGTAGCGTATTTCTTCTAGATCTTTACCAGTAAAGTAAAAGCCCCATGCCAAGGTATAAAACAGTGAAATGACCGCCGTGGCCATCATTGCCGTGACAATCATCCTTGCATCACGCGGGTCTCTGGCCACCCACCAGGCAACCAAAAAACCTTCGAGGAACAGTGTGAAAGTGTACACAATGCGAATGTATTGATTGAGAGGAGTGGCATTGACTAAAGCGCCCAAGGTTCCAATTGTTAGAAAGCATACCCATCCCCATACGATGAATGCGGCCAACCCTCTTCTGGGAAATGCCATGCGGTAACTCATGGCCAGCAACAAAAAAGCGGTGCTATTAATCCCTGCCATAAGAAACTGGATCGGAGAACCTCCCTCCGCGCCCTTGAAATCCAAGGCAAACGAGAGGACGAATATGACCGCCAGTGTTCGCCTTTGTATACTCATCCGGTGCGTAGTAACGGGTCGTTCCATAGGAAAGTCAGCGGAATGCGATGTAGTTGCCATAATGCTACACCCCAGCCAAGGCCCGAGCGAGGGTTTCCTGCGCGTCGGAGAATAAGGGCGGCCGCCACACGTTAGCGCGCTTGCCATCGGGTGGTTTCGGAGTTAATTCTCGCAACAAGGCATTCACAGCCATGACCACCTCGCTCGTGTCCTTCACGTCAACTGTTTTCCCTAAATTGTGGCGTTGTGTCTGCCACCCTATTACACCCTCTTTGCATGC